>NZ_JBHYJD010000048.1:17244-82913 GCF_042740555.1 Nonomuraea sp. NPDC059007
ATTTTTCCACCCCGCGTCCACAATCCGCCCCACGGTTTGGGTATATTTTGGGGTGGTTCCCCCTCGCCCCCCCCCGCTGGCCACCCCACCCCTGGGCCCGCCCACCCGGCACCCCCTCCGCACCGGACGGGCGGGCGGACGGACCGGTATCAACGCCCACCTGCGCCCCCGATGTCAAGCCCCGTCCCGGCCCCCGCACCGGGACACGACCCCAACCCCCTTCACGGACTTCAGGCCGCGATCGGCCGAGCGGCTGCTACGGGCCTCGGCCGGGCACGGCCGTGACGACGCCGACCACCTACCGCAGGCCCGGCCCGGCTCGCCGAAGCAGCGTCTTCCCCCACTGGTGATCCCGGTCGCGACCGGTCGCGGCCCCGGCCCCACGGCCACCACCCGGCCTGCCACCACGACACCCGCACCCCGACCACGCGCCCAACGGCCCACGTGCCCGTCACCGACCGTTCCGCCGCCATCACCCCCAGCGGCGGCGCATCGGCCGTCAACGGGCCGCACAGCCCCGCACCGCCACCATCGCCCCCACCCGCGTGCGCGCCCGCGCCGGACGCGGACACCGTGGTCGAGGGCGGCGTGTTCGCCCTGGTCCAGCTCACGCCAGGCGCCCCGCGCAGCAGCTCGGCCAGCGTCGGCAGCCTCACCGGGCCCGGCTCGGGCACGCCACGCTCAACCGGGCCAGGCGAACCCGAGCCGGACGCCGGACCCGCCTCGGCCGAACCCCGCTCGGGCCGCTCCGGCAGGAGGGGCGGCAGAGCGTACCGCAACTCGCGCGGCCCGCTCGCGCTGATCACCACCCGCTTGCCACGCAACGCCAGCCACCAGTAACGCACCACCAGAAACGCCCAGTCAGGCCAATCCCTGCGCAAGGCGGCGAGCGCCTCCTGCGCCCACGGCTCCTGCCCGAACGCGGACACCTGGTCCGCCGCCCGCCTCAGCTCGCCTCCCGCAGAGCCGCGCAAGGGTCCAGGCGCACACCCTCCTGCCGACTGCTGGCATCAGATCTATCGGCCGCAAGTAGTTCCCGGACGCCGCCCGTCTCCGGCACGTCCACATCGCGCTCGGCCGTTGCACCAGCCGCCGTGGCGTCCGAGGCCGATCCGGTCACTTGCTCGGCCAGGGCCAGTTCGGCCCAGACCGCATGCCCGGTCACCTCATCACCCGCCGCCCCGGTCCGGACCGCGAGCTTGGCCACCCCGGCCAGGCCCCGCCCCTCCTCAGCCTCCGGCAGCGCGCCGGGCGCCCGTGAGAAGTCCGGGACCGGGCCGCCGCCCAAGTCGTAGACCACGATCCGCACCGACGCCGCCCCGAGCAGCACCTCGACCACGAAGAAGCCCCGTTCCCGGCCCGAGCAGGTGTGCCGCAGCGCGTTGCTGACCAACTCGGCCGTCACCCACACCGCATCCTCCACCCGCCCGGTGTCCGCCAGCAGCTGGCCCACCATGCGGCGGGCCAGAGCGGACTGGTCACCGCGTCCGGGGAAAGCCCGCCGCCACGCCATCCCGCCCCACAAACGCACGGCGCGGAGTGTGGACATCATCAGACCCGGCGCCAGATCCGGGAACTCCTCGCCGACCGGCTCCCGCCGGAGGGGGAAAGCCGACGGGGCGAGGAGGTTGCTCGGCTGGCTCGTGTGCTGCGTGTGGGTGTTCATGACAGGTGTCCCTTCCGGTCCGCGTCCCGGCCCGATGCCGGGAGCGGCCAGCACGATCACCCACCTTCACGCCCGAATCACACCCCCAACCCGACCCCCGACGCCGACACCGCCCCGGCCTGCGGCAACACCCGCCGCCATGCCCGTCGCCCCCACCGCGACCGGCACGTCGACCACCCCACACCCAGACTGGAGCCCCTCGCCGCAGTCCGCCTACCGTCCCCCGACCCCGGCGCACGGGGCCGCCGCGCGCACCCACGCGCCAACGGAAGGGGCATCAGGCCATGTCCGGCACCGGATACCAGACACTCCTCGACTGCCGACGCCGCAGCCGCTACCTGCGCCAGCACGGCTTCACCCACGACCAGATCGCCCTCATCCTCGCCCTCGACCACCCCGCCACCCCACTCCGCCTCCACCGCTACGCCGCCGGACTCACCGCCGCCCAAACCATCGAAGCCTTTCACCGGCTCGCCGGCACCACCGGAGCCGGACTGCGCGAGTCCCGCCTCTACGAGCATGAGACCTGGCCCCAGGCAGCCCGCCGACCCTCCATCTCCACACTCCGACTGCTGGCCCGCATCTACGGCACCCAGCCGGTCCACCTGCTCACCGCCGAAACGCTGGCCACCTACCCCGCACGAGACCAGCGCGCCCTACACGAGGACGGGTGAGATCACCGCCGTCGCCACCAGAGCCTCACCTCACCCGCCCCCCAGCTGCGCCCTAGTCAGGCAAGGAGACGTTCGTACACCTGCCAGCCTCTAACGCGCCCGAGACCATGCCCTCGCCCTGATCGACGACGCCGACCAAGACCAGGACCAGGACCAGGCATGGGCTGGGTATCTCACCCCGACCAAGCTGGACGCGATCAGCGGGCGCGCCATGGTCATGCTCGCCCGCCGCCGGAACCTGCTCGTGCGCGACGCCGAGACGCTGCTGCGCGCCCGCGCCCTGGACGCCTCCGAGGTACACCAGCGTTCTGCCGTACGGCACGGCGCCTGGCTGTGCCTGGCCTACGTCCGCACCGGCGACCTTGACCAGGCCGTGCACACCGGGCACCTCGCACTCCAACGGCTGCCCGAGCTGACCTCGGTCCGCTGCAAGACCCTGTTCGCCGAGATCCGCTCCGAGCCGGCCCCCTACGCCCGTCGAGCCCCCCACGTGCGAAACCTGATCACCGAGGTGGACCGCCAGGTGCCTCGCTCAGTCCAGAGGTAGGAGTGCCCGCCGACCGCCCGGCGAAGGCCACTCCGCCCGACGCCAGCTTCGTCAACTGGCGTCTCGGGCTGGCCAGCGAGCGCGCTCAACCGCCGTCAGGGCCTGGAGGGGGAGGTCCATGACGTCGTGTCTTCCTGCCGGGCTCCAGGGCGGTGGCCGTGGGACGGCGCTCAGCGCTTGCGGTCTCACGGCCACGGATTCCGGGCCGGGCCTGTTCCTGGAGGCGGTCAGCCTGTGGCTGGGAGTCTGGGGTCCGCAGCTGCGGCGTGTGGGTGGTTGCTAGGTCGGGCGTGCCCTGTCTGGGAGTCGGGCATCGCGTGTGACCTGCTCGGTCTCGGCCATGCGGCGAGTTCGCTCAGAATAGGTGTGCCCGGCGGAGCACGAGCTCTCCTGGCTGTTGCGACTCCGCCAAGCCCGGTTGCGTCCGCTAGAACAGGAGGGTATGGATCAGGAGGGTATGGATAAGGTGCATGGCCAGGGAGACGGTGGCACGCGCCAGCATCTTCACGAGGGTGCAGTACCCGGGGCTCGTCGGGGGCCTGATCGGAAGCCATACGGAAGACAGCATTGCGGCTCCGTGGGCGATGCGGGCGTACTTCTGCCGAGGCGTCATGACATCACCTGGCCGGAGGACGCAGGAGCATCGAGGTCGGAGCGCTCGGCTGAAGGTCGGTCGGGTCGGCCGATAGGTGCGGTCACGCGGCGTTTAGCTCGCCGCCATAGCCAGCGCACGGCCGGTCGGGCGCAGAAGCCGACGGTGATCAACAGGCCCACCCCCACCAGGATCAGGAGGGTCCACGGGTAGCGCTGCCCGAGCGCATCCCACAGCGTGTGCGCGGCGACCAGCGGCAGCAGCCGCTCCCAGCGCCGCCACAGGGAGACCATGCCGACGCCCAAAATGACGAGTGCGACAGCAGCCCAGGAGAACTGTGCGTGGTAGCTGGCGCGCACTATCGCGGGGATCAGATACACCCACACGACGGGCACGTTGCGGCGGGCCAGGCTGGTCACCAGCAGCACCGCGGCCACCTCCTCGCCGGCCCCTGTCCAGAGGGAGCGAATCAGCCGCTCGGCGTAGGTGTCGATGTGCGCCACCGCGCCCACCAGGCCACCCGCCTCAGATTGCGTCGTCTGCCCCGTGAGCCGGATGCCCAGCCATGTCGCGAGCGCGACGACCCCGCCGGTGCTCGCCAAGATGAGTGGGAGAGGCGCGAGCGTCAGCGGCAGGTCGCGTCCGCGCGGTGGCCACAGCGGTGCCCGGCCGAGTTGCTGGCCGGCCACGAAGAGGCACATCCCGGCCGAGGCCATGTAGTACAGGCCGTAGGTGACCAGGTTCGGGACGGTGACCGCCAACACGGTGATGATCGCGCTGGCCGCCACGATGCCGACCCTGACCATGATCGGCTTTCCTGGCAGGCACCAGCCCGCCAGAAAGGTTCCTAAGATCATGACCTGGGCCAGATAGTAGGCCGTCAGCACCGCGCTGATCGCGGGCACATCGGGACCGAGCGCGGCCCACCAGGTGGTCACTGGGCCGGGATAGGCGAGCGCCAGGAGGATCACCACGGCCGCCGTCAGCGGCGCCGGTAATGACACCGATCGGCCGACCGCTACGCCCGGGTCGATCTGTCTCATTGCACACTCCATCATGTGAGGTCTTGGGCAGGGTGGCTTTTGCCGCCGCCGTCAGGCCCTGCGGCGTCGGCAAAGTTGGCCGTACGCGCCCTATTCGGGCCGAGGAAAGCTCGTGGCGGCGCAGGGCTCGGGGCATCTCGTTGTCCAGGACAAGGCCTATGAGCTCAAGCAGGCGTCAGAATTCCAGCGTTGTCTGCCCGGCCGCCGGTTGCTGCCGCAGGCCGGCGATGCGCTCCAGTTCGGCCAGCGTGGTGGCGGCGCCGCCGGGCAGGTCCTGCACCAGGGCGGGGAGCAGGAGCGCGGCCGCGACGGCGTCCCACAGCGCGCGGTGCGGGGTGCGTTTGGGAGCGAGGGCGCGCACCTGGTCAGACAGGCCGTACTGCGTGATCAGCCTGCTGAGGCTCCATCGTTCAGCTGCCGGGCGCAGGTGCTTGTACAGGCGGGCGGTGTCGATCAGCGCGACGGCTTCCAGGTCGGGCAGGTGGCGCTGCAAGAGCCGCCAGTCCACACCGATGTTGTGGCCGATGAGGATCTGCTTGTGCACACGTGTGGTGATGTCGTCGGTGACATCTTCGAGGGGCGGCGCCGTCAGCAGGATGGTGCCGGTCAGGTCTGGAGAGATCCACGGCCGGGGCGCGATGGAGCGCCCGGGGTTGACGGTCGTCTCCCACACTCCGCCTATCTCTGGACGGCCGGCGGCCAGCGGGACGACCGCGATCTCCAGGATCTTCTCGCGATCGCGGTCCTGGCCGCCGGTGCCCTCCAGGTCGAGAGCCACGAGCGGTGCGGCCGTCCATAGCTGATCCACGGTGCGGGGTTCTCCTTCGACGGGTCAGTGGCGAGAGCAGCTCTACGGTTGAGGGTGCGCCGGTAGAGTCCACGAGGGCCCGTTTGGCTCGCCCAGCCACACCCATTGCCGTTCGAGTGTCGCGGTCAGCCCGAACCCGGACTGGTGCGGGGAGCCTGCCCCGCGCCAGAGCTCGATCACCTTCTCCACCGCGTCCCACAGCCGTACGGGGCCGTCTTGGTGGACGATCCAGCCTCCGCCCGGGGCGTCGCTGATGTCGGCCTGCGCGCCGGTGCGGGGGTCGCGGAGCGTCAGCGTGCTGTCCAGCCACCCGAGGATGGCGCCGGGTATGGCGAGTTGCACCGTGAACAGCGCGGCACTGTCCTTGACGATCTTCGGGTTGAGGTCCGTTGGCCTGGCCTCTCCCCGGCCTATGTACATGTCGCCGCGGGGAGGGGCGGCGTGCGGCCGGGCGGGCATGAAGTAGACGTCGTCGTTGACGAACCGTCCGCGTGCCTCACCAGCGTCGGTGACGGTCAGGTGCGCGAAGGCCGCGCCTTCCGCCCAGCCGAGCATCGGCGCCGTGATGGTGCCGCCCGTCCGCACTTGTGTCAGCCAGGCTGGCGGGATGGTTCTGACCGCGCAGGTGGCGATGAGCCGGTCGTAGAGTGCTCTCGCCGGGTATCCGGCGAGCCCGTCCCCCAGGACAAGCGTCGGGGCGAAGCCTGCGGCTTCGAGCGCGGCACTGGCTCGGCCAGCGACTTCAGGGTCGGTCTCGACGGATGTCACCGCCTGCTCGCCCAGGCGGTGGCACATGAGGGCCGTGGAATAGCCGGTCCCGGTGCCGATCTCCAGCACGCTACCGCCTTCGCCGATGCCGGCCACGTCGAGCATCTGCACGACCAGGCTGGGCAGGGTGGAGGAGGAGGTAGGCCGCCGGATGCCCATGGGCCCAGCGGCGTCGCGGGCCATGACCCCGTCGACCTGAGTCACCCACGTCTCGTCGGTGTAGACCAGTGCCAGCCACTCCTCCTCAGGCATCTCTGAGCGGCTCACGGGCGTCCAACCGCCAGCGTCCTGGTACTGGAACAGGGCATCGCCGACGAACAGCTCACGCGGCACGGCTTCGAGCGCCGCCGTCCAGCCTGGGGAGGCGATGGACGCGGCCAGCTTCTTGCGCAGCGGGGATGCATCGATCATGCGGATTGCCCTTTCAGCAGCGTGTCGGCGATGGCCTCGGCGATGGCACCGGCGTCCGGGAGCCATCCCCACTGGCCGTTGGGGTTGCACTCCAGGAACACCCACCGACACTCACCGGTGTCGGACTCGGGTTCCTCCAGCGCGAAGTCGAAGCAGCCGAACACCAGGCCGAAGTGGTCGAGGTAGGCGTGCATCGCGGACGCCACAGGCGAGGGTACCTGGATGGGCGTATGTTTCAGGGCCGCCCAGTCGCCGCGCCGCCAGTCCAGTTCCCCGCTCGGGCTGGTGATCTCACTGGCGAACATGTGCGGGCCGACCACGGTCACGCGCGCGTCGCCGGCCTTGGCGATCTCGGCCTGGAAGAGGTGGGCGGTGAGCGCGACGGTGTCGTCCACCTCTGCTGGCCCGACCCGCTGGGTCCAGATGGCCCCGACCCGCCCGTCAGGGGTGTACGGCACCCCGCGCAGCGACTTGTACACCATGGGGTCGTGGTCGCGGCCGAACCAGACCGTAGCCTCCCGCTCGTTGGTGATCAACGTGGCGGGCACGTCCAGGCCCACCCGGCAGGCCGCCTGCAGCTGGGCCGGTTTGTGCTCGGCCCACTCGTTGCGGGCCGGGTGGTTGACGTACAGGCAGTCGGACAGGCTGGCCAGCAGCCCTTTCAGGCCGTAGCGCGCCTCTGCCATCGCGAACGCGCGGGCTTGCGGGTCGAGATGATGGAAGCGCCAGGTTCCGGGCCGCCGGTGGTAGACGGCCCGGACGTCCTCCAGCGCGATCTGGCGGCTGGGCGTATGCAGGTGTCCCGTCCATTGGCCCGTACCGGCGCCGATCTGCGCGCCGAAGGTCAGCGTCTCGCCGATGTCGGCAGGATCGACACGCGCCACCATCGCGTCTCGGGTGTTGAGCGCGCCGATGACGAGGTCCGCGGTGGCGTCCTCCTGGCAGGTGACGACCATGATCACCTCGCGGGATGAGGACACAGCTAGTCAGATCCTGGGTCGTTGGGGGAGTCGTCGGCCCGCTCGGGGGCGTTCTCGGCGCCATCATGCGGCTTGGAGTAGGAGATCGTCAGGGCGGTCTGTTTGGTGGCGTCGAAGACGTCGACGGCCGCCCCATCCTTGTCAAGGAAGGTCGTGCGCTGAGTTTCCGGGTCGAGCCGCGTAGAGACCCATACGGGGTCTTCCTGCGTAGCGGGGTCCGTTGCCCGGCTCAGCCCCCAGGGGCGCGGTGCCGGGGCGTGGATCACAGTCATGTCCGTCTCCTCACGGTGGACTGATCTCTCTCTGACGGTGGATGCCAGCATCGGCGTCGACCAGAAGGGGCCGGGCCGGTTGGTGTGGGGAGGGCGGCGAGGCGGCGCCGTCGCCCTCCCCTCTCGACCGGGCCGCCGTGCGCGCTTGCAGACGCGCGGTGCGTCGGCGGACCGGGAGTGCGATCGCGGCCTGGGCAGAGCGGGTCATCACCCAGGCCACGAGATCGGGGAGGCGACGCAGGCCGGGGAGCCGAGAACGATATGGCAGGCGTACCCGCCCCGGCCCACACCTCCTCAACGTCGGGGGGACGCGAACCGGCCGTGCGTGGCAGGCTCCCGCCGGCTCGCGTCCCTGCTTCGGCCCGGTCCCCCGTCACCGGATGCTTCGTCACGTGAGCTTCACCTCGCACTCCCCACGCAAAACCCAGCCGAGCGCCTCCAGCTCGGCGATACGCCTGGCGAGCCACTCTTCCTGCGTCATGCCGCGTGGCAGATGGACGAGCTGGCAGTAGCGCATGTCCGAGCGCTCCGAGGCGGAGCATTCCTGGTGGATGAGGCCGTTCCATATCCAGATCTCCCACGTGTGCGGGCTGGTGCCGTTCCGCTGGCCGAACTTGATGCTGCGCGCCGGGGGCCAGCGGGGAGCGTCGGCACCGTTGTGTGGCTGGGGTGGCGGCGGCGGGGGCGGCCTCCTCATCCCAGCCACTTCCCGGCCCCTTGGCGGGGTCGGCGGCCGCGGATCTGGCCGCCTCGGCTGGCTGACGCGCCCGGGACATGACGGCTGCCCCCGGGACTCCGGTGATTGGGGGTCACCGGCGCCGACCAGGCATCTGCGCGCGCTGTGCCGTCGTCGCCACAGCACAACCTGCACCCAGGTTCCGAGGGAAAGCCGATCTTCCCGGAGCGGGCCGCCCGCACCCCCACGCGGCGGGCGGCTCGTAAGTGGCTCTCGCTGTCCGCGAGCGTGGATGATCTCGTCGCGGACAGCGAGCCCGTGGGGCGCTGGCCACAGCATTGGCCAGCGCCGAGACGCGGCGTAGCACTCCCGCCTGTCCGCGGGGCCGTCTGCCCCGCCGCGTCTCGCCTGATCACCCGAGCACCTCCCGCAGGAAGCTGGCGGGCACATAGCCGACGGCGGGCTGACGCAGGACGGCGATCTCGGCCGTCGCCTGCTCAGCCAGCGCCTGGTCGACGTCGATGATGCGGCGCCACAGCTTGCGGGCGCTCTTGGCTTCCACGGGCACGGCGATGGCGTGGTCGTACATCGGATACCCGGCGAACGCGCGGCTGTACGGCTGCCACATCACCAGCCAGCGCCGGCGGCACCAGCGTTCGACGTCCTCTGCCAGAAGCTGGGCTCTCGCGTCACTCAGGCTGCTGCTGCCCTGCACGAGCTGAGGCGCGCTCATGGTGGGGCCTCCTCCAGGTTGAGGGTCAGGGGTTCGGGGTGGCGGGCCGAGCTTGCCTATCGGGGCGTGCTCGGCCCGCCGGACGGCCGGACTAGATCATCGCTCGCGATGTTCGGGCCCCGCCGTGACCGCCCAGGGGACCGCTTTGCTCCCCCGGCCGGGGACTACGCGCCGGGCCCGCCGCCGCTGAACCTTGCCATCGCGGCGAGGAACTGGGCGTCGCCGACATCGAGCTCCAGCGGGGAATCCGGCCGCCACTTGGACGCCTCGACCAGGCCAGGCTCCTCGATGTCGAGCCCTTCCAAGAGCTTGAGGATCGCGGCGGAGCTGAACGGGTAGATCGGTGCCAGCTGGGCGTAAAGCTCAAGAGCCTTGGCTCTGACCTCCGCAGACAGCAGGTCGTCACAGGCGACGGAGAGAATCAGGAACCCAGACTCGAAAGCGGCCAGGTATTCGCGCACGATGTCGCGCGGGTCCTGGTCATCGGGCCAGAAATGGATCAGCGCAGCCATGATGATTGCGGTCGGCTGGTTGAAGTCCAGCAATTCGCCGGCCGCCGCCACGACCCGCGGCACGTCGCGGGCGTCGGCCTCCACGCAGGAGGTGGATCCCGGTACGGCGAAGATCGCTCGCGCGTTGGCCATCACGGACGGGTCGTTGTCCACGTAGACGACCCGGGCATCCGGCTGGTGCTCGCGCGCGCTGGCAAGAACGGTACGGCCGCCCGGGGCCGGAAGACCACATCCCAAGTCGAGGTACTGGCGGACGCCTGCGGCGGCCGCCGCCCCCACCGCGCGGTGCACGAACGCCGCGTTCGCCTTGGCCGCAACGGACAGCTTCGGCAGCAGCTCGCTGAGAGCGGCGAGTACCGCACGGCTCCCGAGACCGTCCTTGCCGCCCAGGAGCTCGTTGTACCCGCGGGCGGCACCTACCTTGACGATCATCGGCGCGTCAGGGGCTGCGTGATCGGATGGCATAGGCACCTCAGCAGGCCGGGGCGGCGAGGGCGAGACCGCAGACCGTGAAGCCTGTGGGCAGCGTGATGTCCGCTGTGGGGTCGCCCAAGACCCGGTACATCACTCGCGCCGCCTGGCCGGTAAATGATCTCCGGCCATGGAGCATGCGCCGGTTGTCGAGGAGGAATCCGTCGCCGGTCTTGAGCGGCAAGAGGCGCTGGTGCCGACGGATGGCTCCGATCAGCGTAGGCAACACCGCGTGGACCGGTTCGGTGAAATGTGCGAGATCATCAAGGCGCAGACGCAGGGCCATGTTGCCGTCTGCGGTGTTGGCGAAGATCGACCCCCAACGGCCGGGTGCGAACTGGACGCTACGCGGTTGGCGCAACCTGGCGATCACGTCGGGATCCGAAGAGAGGTCACGGAAAACAGCAGCGCCATCGACCACGAGCGACTCCCCTCCACGAGCGGCGGGTGAACCGCACATCAGGAGGAGCATCCTGGGAGGCACCGCCAGAGCCGACGCTTCCGTGTGAGGGCTGAGCTCCCCCGCGCCGAAACCAGCGAAGCCCGGCTGCCCCGCCATGGGACCGCGGTCGCTGATGACCGTCACACCATCGGGTTCGGCATCGCGATGCTGCCAGGGCACCACCAGCCGGCGCGCGAGGCGAACCACGTCAGCCCGCCCATGGACGCCTTCGAACATGACCAGGCCGTCACGCCGCAGAAGAGCATTGACGGTCGCTAGATCTGCATGCGCGGACAGACCCTTAGATCGGCTCGCCATTGTGGGATTTTCCTTCCGGTGAGGAACTCGGCATCAGCCTGAATGAGGTTCTCGACCGGAGACAAGTGACAGATTGTCACACCGCCCCAGGAGGCCCGACGCGAGGTCATGCAGCGTGTTAGGTTCCAAACACAGCCGCCTCCGCGTCGGAAAGGTCCCCGTCAATGACTTACCGCCCACACGCTTTCCCCGTGTCGGTAAAGGGAGTAATTGTCCGAGATGAGCACGTTCTACTCCTTCGCAATGAACGCGACGAATGGGAATTGCCCGGCGGAAAACTGGAACTGGGCGAGGACCCGCCAGCCAGACTCGCGCAGGAGATCAGCGAGGAGGCCGGCTGGAAGGCCAGAGTCGGCCCGATCCTCGACTCCTGGCAGTACCACATCCGCGAGGGCGTGGACGTGCTGATCGTGACGTACGGCGCCACGATCGACACCGACGCCGCCCCAGTCCTCAGCCACGAGCACAAGGAAGTCGGCATGTTCGCCAAGGACGAGATCGCCGACCTGCCGATGCCCGAAGGCTACAAGCGGTCGATCTTCGACTGGTTCGAGCGGCTTCAGGAACCTGTGAGGTAGCCATGCACTGCACAGCGTGTGGGGCAGCTATCGATGAGTCATGGAAGGCCTCACCGCTGTGCCCGGCATGCCACGTCGTGGCGGGAGCTCGGTTGCCGCACCAGGCCTGCGCCGCGCCGCTGTGGCTCTGGACGTCCCCTGAAGCTCAGGCGGCGCTGTCGCGGGGTCACCTCGGCGAGATACTCCGCGCCTACCGCAAGGCGACCCGGACCTCCCAGGCCGACCTCGCGGAAGAACTGCAATACGACCGGACGTACATCGTCAGGCTGGAGAACGGCCAGCGCGCGCTCACGGATGTGGACGCGCTTCGCCGCCTTGCTGAACATCTGGGCCTGCCTGCGCACGCGCTCGGCGTCACCGACCAAGCAGACGCTGACTTCGCCGCGATGATCAAATTTGGGGAATCCACCGTCCGCCTGTCCGCGCTCGCCCGCGAGGCCGGGCACAGTGCCGAGGCCATCAACGAACTGTGGCCTCTGGTCTGGAGGTTGGAGAACCGTCTGACGGCGGGACACTCAGATCGCTACGTTGCGCACCTTCTCACGCAGGCGCGCGTCGTGCTGGGCGTGGCCCTCGGCGACATCCTGCCGGAGGAAAGCCTGGCAGCAGCAGCGCGGTGGACTGGGCGCGCACTGAACATCGCTGGCGTGCTGGATGACGCCGTCCTCCTCACCCGGGCGCTTCGCGCCCACGGCAACGAGCTACGCAAGGTGAAGAGGAAGACCGCAGCCGCGGTACGGCTGCAGCAGGCAGCAGACGTCGCGCCCGCAACCGAACGCGGGACTGTGCTCATCCCGCTCGCCCGGACACTCGCAGAACTCGGCGACACAGCAGGCTTCGACGCAGCCATCAGGGACCTTCATCGCTTCATGGACTCCGCCCAGGAGACGCCACTGGTCAATTTGTTCGTCGTCCGAGAGGTCCACCTACGCGGGCTGCTCGCCACCGGACGAGTGCGGCAAGCCGTTCACCTGGCGGAAGCGGACGCGCCGGATGTCGGCGGGGTTGCTCCTCAATGGCGAGCCATTGAACAGGTGACCGTAGCTGACGCATTCAGCCTGGTCGCGGACGATTCAGCCACGACGACCGCTCTCAGGCAGTCGATCCTGACGGCGGAAGCTCTGCGGCTGCCTCACCAGATTCAGCGGGCCCTGCGAACAGCAAGGCGGAGATTTCCGGAGATCGAGGCGCTGGGCATCACCGCGCTGCAACGCCTTCAGCTCACCTCGGCGGGGTAAGCGCCCGCCGCTCGGCACAATCCTGGGCACGCAAAGTCGCGAGTGCTGGTCGTCCACCAGCCGACAACGCCAGGCCAGAAACCGAGCAAAGAGGCGACCTATCCGGACCTATCGGCGTCCCGCCTCCACCGGGCTGCAGGGCCAGGCACCCTGGATCAGTGCATGAGAGCGACGACGCGTTTGAGCATGGCGGGCTCCCGGACGAGGAGTGGGCACCGATGACGCCCGAGCAACGCCTGCACATCCTGATGGCGGTCAACGCCGCCGACGAGGAAGTCATGCCGCCCGAAGTGGCCGAGCGGGCCCGAGACGCCTACCGGCACCCCTACCGCTGATCGAGAGCGAACCGCAGGCGCACCTTCAGCATCGTACGGACGAGACCTCTGGGCAGCGTGCGGCGCCCCGGGATCTCCTCCGTGAGGCGCCGCCCTAACCGTGGCTTTCGCTCTGATGTTCTTCAAGCACCACGACTCCGACGGCGCGCAGGGCCGCGATGAACGGCACGCCACGGTCGAGAACGTGGAAATGAAGCACGCGACCACTGTCCAACCCGACGAAGGCCATCGTGCCTGGGCGGAGGACGCCGGGGCTCACGACGATGTTGCGGATGCCTGTCAGCGGCAGGGAGAAATCATTCCGCCCCTTGCGGCGGCCCTTTTCGTCGGGCAGGAAGGCGAGCTGGACACGGCTGATCACCAGCAGTGCCCGGTAAGACCGCTGACGCCACTGCTTGGCTCCAAAACGCCGGTAGTAGCCGGGATCGAGTGGCCAGAACGCGACCGCGAAAGCTGAAGGATCGCGAAAGCGGGCACGTAGCCGAACAGCTGAGATTTTCCGGGTAGCCACGATGACCGAGAGCGTGATCACAGCGAGGCCAAGCATGCCAACGGTACCCAGCCAGCCCCATTCCAATGTCGCCTTGATCCCGGCGATTGCGGCCCCGATCAACGGAGCCAGCATGAACCCCCGGTGACGCTTCCGGTACTCGAGCGCCACTTGTTGCGCGGTCCTGTGGAGAAGGGGAAGCGAGTGCGGTTCAGCGATTTCATCGGACACAAGAGCCCCCCGTGCGGGATCATGACGCGGCGCAGAGGAAGCCAAGTGTAAACGCGGCGGACAGATACGCGGGAGCCCTGATCAGGGACCCGAGACTGGAAGTCGGGCGGCGGCAGAGCAACGACGGGCCCGCGGCGGTGGTCGTTCCGCGAGGAACTCGACGCTGGGGACGTGCACTGCCCGCCTGCGGCGGGCCGTCAAGGTCGCCCGCGTGGTCGCGTCCAACCGGGGCGATCGCCTGGAAAAGTTCCTGCCCGCGCAAAGCCCCGCCCGACGCCGGGTCTTCTAACCTCGTGACCAGCGCGGCTCGGCCGGGGGACGGCCCACCGGCTTCGACGCCGAAGGGTACAAAGCGCGCAACGTCGTCGAACGGGCGATCAACCGACTGAAGAACTTCCGAGCCGTGGCCACCCGATACGACTGTGAGGATAAAGGGGTGCCGCCTCGGGCGGTGGTCTGACCCGCGTTACGACTGGCCATGTGCCTTGCGTTTGATCTGTCGGCCACTGTCCGTGGCGGTGCTTGCTGCCGCCGGTCCGGACGGGCATGTCCCGATAGGGGCCTTGCTGCGAACAAGAGCGCCATCACAGTCCTGACCGCTCCGCCTCGGCCCGGCGTCGGCCAGCCCACGTCCCGAGCCATCAGGAGCCAGGCCAACCATGCCCAGCATGCCCAACGACGCCACCTCCAGTCATCACCACGACGACGAGAGCGTGGTCCTGGGAGTCGACACACACAAGGACACCCACGTCGCAGCCGTCATCACCGTCAGCGGCCGGCCCCTCGGCAGCCGTAGCTTCCCGACCACCACGGCCGGATACCACGACCTGCTGACCTGGGCCAGCGGACTCGGTATCCTGCGGCGCGCCGGCGTCGAAGGCACCAGCTCCTACGGCACCGCACTCACCCGGCACCTGCACGCCGCCGGCATCCAGGTCCTCGAGGTCAACCAACCCGACAAGGCCGAACGCCGCCGCCGGGGCAAGACCGACGCGATCGACGCCGAGACCGCAGCCCGCGCCGTGCTCTCCGGCCGCGCCACCGCGACCGCGAAGACCAGCGACGGCCCTGTTGAGATGATCCGCCTGTTCAAGACCGCCAAAGAATCAGCGACCAAGTCCCGAGCCCAGGCCATCAACCAGCTCAAGGCCGTCCTGGTCCGCGCCGACCCGGTCCTACGCGAGCAACTGACCGGCCTCAGCAACGCCAAACTCATCCGCTGCTGCGCCGGCCTCACCCCGAGCCCGATCACCACGGCCAGGGCCGCCGCAGCCCACACCCTGCGGTCGCTGGCCCAGCGGATCATCCATCTCACCGACGAGATCAACGAGCTGAACACGCAGATCACCGAAGCGATCAACAGCCACCGGCCGCAGCTACTCGACTGCTACGGAGTCGGTCCTGACACCGCCGCCGCACTGCTCATCGTCGCAGGCGACAATCCCGAACGGCTTGCCAGCGAGGCCTCCTTCGCCGCGCTCTGCGGCGTCAGCCCCATCGAGGCGTCCTCAGGCAAAACCCAACGCCACCGCCTCAACCGCGGCGGCGACCGCCGAGCCAACTCCGCCCTCTACGCCATCGTCATTGCCCGCCTGCGCTGGTGCACCCGCACCCGCGGCTACATCATCCGGCGACAGGCCGAGGGAAAGACCAGGCGCGAAGCGATCCGCTGCCTCAAACGCTACATCGCCCGCGAAATCCACAAGATCATCATGGCGCCCCGACGAGCTTGACATCCATAGGGGCATCTGTGGTGACCGACGTCGGGCCGGTGGAGGTGCGGGTGCCGCGCGATGTGGCGGGCACCTTCGAGCCCCAGCTGGTGCGCAAGCGGCAGCGCCGGCTGTCCGGCGTGGACGAGATGGTCTTGTCCCTGTCGGCCAAGGGGCTGACTCACGGAGAGATCTCCGCGCATCTGGCCGAGGTCTACGGGGCGAACGTGTCCAAGCAGACCATCTCTACCATCACCGACAAGGTCATGGACGGGATGGCCGAATGGCAGAACCGGCCGCTCGATCGCGTCTACCCGGTCCTGTTCGTGGACGCGATCAACGTCAAGATCCGGGACGGTCACGTCGCTAACCGGCCCATCTACCTCGTCATGGCCGTCACCGCCGAGGGGCACCGCGACATCTTGGGCATCTGGGCCGGCGACGGCGGTGAGGGCGCCAAGCACTGGCCGGCGGTCCTGACCGAGCTAAAGAACCGCGGTGTCGACGATGTGCTCATGCTGGTCTGCGACGGGCTCAAGGGCCTGCCTCAAACGGTGGAGGCGCTCTGGCCCCGCACGATCGTGCAGACTTGCGTGATCCACCTGCTGCGCAACTCGTTCCGCTACGCCGCCCGGCAGGACTGGGACAAGATCGCGCGTGCGCTCAAGCCCGTCTACACCGCCGCGACCGAGGAGGCGGCGCTGGAGCGGTTCTATGAGTTTTCGGAGTCCTGGGGGAAGAAGTACCCAGCGATCGTGCGCCTGTGGGAGACCAGCTGGGCCGAGTTCGTGCCGTTCCTGGCCTTCGACGTCGAGATCCGCAAGGTGATCTGCTCCACCAACGCCATCGAAAGCGTCAACGCCCGCATCCGTAAGGCCGTCCGAGCCCGCGGCCACTTCCCGAACGAGACCGCCGCCCTGAAGTGCGTGTTCATGGCCCTGATGAGCCTGGATCCCACAGGGCAGGGCCGCAAGAGATGGACCATGCGCTGGAAAGCGCCCTTGAACGCCTTCCAGATCGCCTTCGAAGACCGTCTTACCCCTGCCAACCTCTGAACACTTCAATAACCAAGATCAGCCGTTAAGTTGACACTCCCCTACCTTCGAACCCTTCCGAAGCGGCGCCCCGCACCGGACCTCGCCCGTCCTCAACCCAACCGTCCGCGAGGTCACCCGATGGATCACCAGCCATCCCGACCATCTCACCGACGAGGAGAAACAACGACTCGCCACCATCCTGAAACGCAGCCCACAACTGGCCGCCCTTGACCGGCACGTCACCACATTCGCCCAGATGATGGCCAACCGAACCGGGCAAACCGCGCTCAAACCCTGGCTGGCTCAGGTCGACGCCGGCCCCATACCCCGCCTGCATTCCCTAGCCCGCAGCCTGCGCGCCGACCAAAGCGCCGTCACCAACGGTCTCTCGCTGCCCTATTCATCCGGCCCAGTTGAGGGCAACGTGACACGCGTGAAAGCCCTCAAGCGCAGTCGCTACGGCCGGGCAAACCTAGATCTTCTCCGCAAACTCATCCTCCACGCACACTAATCACAGACAGTAACTCCACCACACAAAATGCGCCTGAGCCGAGCTCACAGGCCATTGACAGACGCCTCCATCGGCACCGTCGGCGACGCGCTCGACAACGCCCTGATGGAATCGCAGATCGGCCTGTTCAAGACCGAGCTGATCAAGCCCCGCGGTCCGTGGCGCAGCCTGTCGGAGGTGGAACTGGCCACCGCCGAATGGGTCGCCTGGTTCAACGCCACCCGCCTGCACTCAGCCATCGGGCACCTACCGCCGCAGGAGTTCGAGGCGCTCTACTACGCTCAACACCACTCCAACGAACCCGTAGCAATCAACCGCTGAGGTCTCCATCAAACTCGGGGCGATTCAAGCTCCCTTTGAACCCTTTTCATCCTCCGCCGGAGCCTGCGGGTCTCATCATGATCGCGGCTCTGCCGTTCGTCTGATCACATAGAGAAGCCCCTGGTAGACGGGTTGATCACCACAATCCATCCGCCAACACCAGGGTCTCGGATGCTGTTCTACCGTGTTGCGATCGATTTGTCGCGTTCAACGCTGAACTACGTCGCGGGGATCATCAGGCGGCACCCGCAAGGCGATCAGCTCGGTGTGGCGGCGGCTCACCCCGGCCAGCAGGCCCTGCTGGTGCTGGTCTACCTGCGCAAAGGCGAGACGTTCGCCGAGTTGGGCGCGGGGTTTAGGGTGTCGCTGACCACCTCCTGGCGGTACGTGGAAGAGACCC
Source organism: Nonomuraea sp. NPDC059007 (assembly GCF_042740555.1). Taxonomy (NCBI): domain Bacteria; kingdom Bacillati; phylum Actinomycetota; class Actinomycetes; order Streptosporangiales; family Streptosporangiaceae; genus Nonomuraea; species Nonomuraea sp. NPDC059007. The sequence continues at coordinate 35,011 of NZ_JBHYJD010000048.1, forward strand.
TCGCCCAGCTGAGAGCCAGAGCTCCCAAGCACCACCAGGCCCTACGCCAATCTGCTCGTGACGGGTTGCACTACCTGGTGCTGGACGGCATGCTCGTCCACACTGACCGGGTCAAGGCCGACTGAATCGTCCTCGCAGACAAGGGCTACCAAGGCGCCGAAGGACCGATCGGCACACCATACAAGGGAAAGAACAAGCCAGACTCCCAGAAGCAGGCCAACCGCGCACATGCTCGCCTACGCGGCCCCGGCCAACGCGCGAATGCACAGCTCAAGACCTGGCGCATCCTCCGCAAGCTCCCCTGCTGCCCACGCAAGGCCGGTCAGCTCTGCAAGGCCATCGCCGTCCTACAGAACTACGAGCTCACCCGAGGATGAGAAGGGCTCCATGATCGCTTCCCCTTGTCGGAGTACCTCTCCAAGCCTTGATGCGTAGGCGCCGTCCGGAACAACCCCCACTCCGATGTCGGGGGCACCAGAAGCGAAGCCTGACAACGAGAGACTACCGCCCGCACCAGTCCCGCCAACAACGCCCACCTGATCAGGACGAGGACTGCGTGATGCCGCTGGAAGGCCGGATTCAGCACCGCAGAGTGCTCAGCGGAGCTATCAACGAATACCATCGCGCCACCTGACCAACCCGAAGAAACACCAGCCCAGATCGTACATGCGAGTTTGAAAACTACACATAATTTTCGGCAGGCGCAGTGTGATTGTACTGCAGAATCGAGGCACGGCAGGACAGCAACGATTCCCAGTGTGGGCATCGCATCTTAGTCGACCGCTGTCTTATCGCGAGCTTCCTCTCGTCCGCCACCGTTCCACGCGGACCCATCTCCATCTGAGCTGCCAGGATCGAAAGAGCTCACTCAACATAACAAACTCAGATTTAGTACCGGGGTCGCCGGTTGGCCCGTGACACTCGCCTACGCAGCGGGAGTGATTCACTATCGCTCCTGGCAACATCGGTGTGCAGTCGCGCAAGTTCTTCTTGCCTGGGCTGCCAGTCAACGAAAGGATAGAACGCCAGACGCCAGCACATGAGGCCCACCAATATTTCGCCGTATATTGGAATGATGCCCATGAACATGTCGCGCGGCCGATATGAAGCGAAGGTTGACAGTCCAAGCACTGTCATCATCGTAGCGAATCGATAGCAAATTACACTAACCAGGTCCGCCACATAGAGCGGGACGTCGCCCGCATCCTTCCCTCTTTGTAGAGGTTCGATAATATGTCGGCTAAAGACAACGAATAAGAGGATTTCGAGTGCAACAAAGACGACTATCATTGATGTGGCTAGAAATATTCTGCGTAACCGCTTTCGAGGCATGCGCCTTCCAGTGGGGTATCGAAGGGATGAATCAAGTCATGCCGTAACAATTGTTGGCCATATATAGGATCCTCGACATATATTTGCACTATTTCAGCAGACACCCCTGATGGACATTTCCCAGGTGCACACACCTCTCACGTCTTTGTATTCATCACCGGGATATCCTAGTACCCAGTTGCCCCAATATCTCCGCGTAATGACAGGAGTGAGATAGTTCTTTCGTTCGTTCGTGAAAGCCCACCTGAAGGATATGTCAATCCACCCCTTATATTCTCGCATCTCTCTATACATATACCTCTTGCGTGTAAGTGTGTCATATTTGGCGCACGCGCCCGACGAACTGTACTTGGCGCATACCTCAAGATAATCGGTTCTCACCCATATATCGAGAGTGTCGCGGTACTGAACCTTGTATTTTAGTTTATGATCCATTCGCGGAAATCCTCCCTGACTGTAGAGCAACTCAAGGAGGTCGCGTTTGATACTCTCGGGCATCTCGGCAGTCTCGGTAATCCATACGCCGACGATGAGTTGATGCCTATACCATTTCCCCTTCCGCCAATTCTTTTCTTGGCATTGCTTCGCCCCATATTTGCGCGCGCATGCCTGGAACTCAAGTTCAGGGCTGCAGTCCTTATAGCCCCCACATCCATTGTCCGGCCCGTAGGACGAACCGCCTCCTGATGCACCGCCCGAAAGAATGCTGCTCCACAGCCTCTCGAGCTCTTTCTGGCTCCTGCTGGGGTCGTATGCGTCGGCAAACATCTGGCGCTTCGCAGCCGACGCCTTCCAATACCCCTTCGGGGCCGGACGCCCCTTGCCAAGACCTGTGGGAACTACTCCTATACGCGCAGCTTCGCCTTCATCCCAATCAGGCAGGCTAAGAATATATTCAGGAGATTGAATATATCCTGACCACCATTGCTGACCGGTGAACGTTTCCGAGCAGATGCTTCCGCTGCAGACGTAACCTCCGCCGCTCGGCACACCGGTGCCCGTGTAGGCGAGGATATCGCTATCGCCCATAAGAATCTCTTCGCATCGATAAAACTGACTGGGGGTGCGGCAGAGTTCGTCCCTTGAGATGCCTTCGACGTTGTGTTGGAGGCCGGTGGACGCGGTGGCGTGGCCGGTGGGGTCGATGCCGGTGAGGGGTGAGGCGTTGGCGTAGGTGTAGCGGTTGGCTTGGACGGAGGGGTTGGGGTTGAGGGTGGCGGTGTCGCGGCTGGTGAAGGTGCCGGTACCGGGTTGGTACCAGCGGGCGTGCATGTTGGTCTTGCCGGTGTCGGGGTCGATGTAAGCGCGCTGGTAGCCGAGGTTGGTCTTGGCGCCCGTCTGTGCTGTGACGGCGCCGAAGGGGTCGTAGGCGGTACTGGCGGCCAGCGCGGTGGTGGTGAAGGTGGCGACGAGGTCGCGGTGCAGATCGGTGAAGGCGCCAGCGGCCGGGCTGGTACCTTCATGCAGGCCGAGCAGGTCGCCGAAGGGGTCACGGCCGTACTTGGCCTGGATGGCGCCGCTGGTGTCGGCGATGGCGGCCAGGTCGTTGCCGAGGCCGGAATAGGAGAAGGCATGCTTGGCGGTGCCGCGGGTGCGGGAGGTGACGCGGTTGAGCGCGTCGTAGCCGTAGAGGCTGTCGCCGTCGGCGACGAGCCGGTCGAATGCATCGAAGGTCAACTGAGTGGTGGTGCCAGCCTTGGTTTCGGTGGCCAGGGTGCCACGCGCCGTGTAGGTGTAGTCGGTGCCGTCGCCGCTGGTGAGGCGGTTGCGTTCGTCGTAGGTGAAGGTCTTGGTACCGGCTTTGATGCGGTTGCCGGAGGCGTCCCATCCGTAGTCGGTCTTGGCTCCGCCGGGGGCGGTCCAGGAGGTCAGGCGGCCAGCGTGGTCGTAGGTGTAGGTGTTGGTTCCCGCACCGGCAGTGCCCACGGTGGTCTTGGAGGTGAGGTTGTCGTCCTTGTCCCACCCGTAGGTGATCTTCGCCAGCTGGGCGCCCGCGCCGTTCTTCAACGTCTGGGACTCGAGGCGGTCGACGGCGTCGTAGATATAGGTCTGGCTGTCGCTGGCGGCGCCGGTGCTGGTCTTGCCGGTCATCGACGTGAGGCGGCTAGCCTTGTCGTAGCCGTAGGTTAACGTCCGGCCGGTGACCGGATCGACCGCCGTGGAGAGCCGGCCGACGTTGTCCCAGGTGAAGCTGGCCGTCCCAGCGGCATCGATACGCTGGCTGGGAGTGCCGAGCTCGCTGTAGGTATAGCTAGCCTGCTGGACGGTGCCCTTTTTCAGCGAAAGAGGCAGGTTGCGGTCGTTGTAGTCGATGCTCAGGTCGCCGATCGCCGTAGCGCGGCCAGCGAGATCGTAGCCGAAGGTGCGCTCGGCACTGGCTGCGCCGCCGCCCGTACCGGTCTCGGCGGTGAGGCGTCCCAGATGGTCGAAGGTGCGGTTGATACGCACCCCGCCTGGCTGTAGCGACGCTACCGGGTTTCCGGCCTGGTCGTAGATACTGGTCCAGCTGCGCTCTGCCAGGTTCGGGTGCGCGGTCGTCGAGGGCTCGCTGACCGATTCGGCAAGGCCGAGGCTGTTGTAAGTGGTCCAGGTGGCATTTCCGCGGCCATCGGTCTGCCGAGTGCGCGCGCCGGTGGCGTCGTAGCCGAATGACGTGGTGATCGACTCGGTCACGGAGAGCGGCTCAATCAACGAGGTGACTCGGTTGAGCGCGTCGTAGGTTTGCCTGGTGATGCGGCCTTCGGGTGAGGTGGCGCTGATCGGGTTACCGGCTGGGTCGTAGGTGGTGCTGGAACTGCGCACTACTGCGCCGCTGGCATTGAGATCCTGAGCGCCGACCTGGCGACCAGCCAGATCGTAGTCGGTGAGGGTGGCGTTGCCTTCCGGGTCGGTAGTCTTGATCAGGCGACCGGCCAGGTCGTAGCCCATCACCACCTTGTTGGCGGCCGGGTCGGTCTGCGCAGTGACTTCGCCCGCCGCGTTCACGGTGCGGGTGGTGGTGCGGTTTCCAGGGGCGATCTTCTTGGTCAGCGCGCCAGCGTCGTTGTATTCCTGCTTCGTGGTGTAGGCGACGGCGGTGGGGGTGCGTTCCACCTGCGTCGCGGTGATTGCCCGGCCTAGGTCATCGTAGGTGGCCTCGGTCCGCGCCCCTGTCGGGTCGACCGTGGCCAGCTTCTCTCCTACCAGGTCGTACTCGATGACGCTCCTACCAGCGATCTGCCCTGCAGGCGCCGGGTCGGTGATGCGCACCTGACGGCCGAGTTGGTCGTACTCGAAAGAGCGGACATTCCCGCGCGGATCGGTGGTCGAGGTCAGCTGGCCAGCCGCGTCATACGTGTGTGCGGTAGTGGGCGTCACCACCGTCCCGCCAGGTGGAATGTAGGACGGTGCGATCTGGCCGGTCAGTCGGCCAGCCTTATCGAAGACCGAAGTGAGTGTCCGGCCTTCTGCATCGGTCTTGTGCGTTTCGGCTCCCACAGCGTTGTAACCAATCCGGGCGGTCGGCTTCGCCGAGGTGCTAGATCCAGCCTTGTCGACCGCCACCTGCGGCCCCACCGCCTCGACCAGACGCCCCAGCACGTCGTAGCGCATCGTGGAGGTGAAGTCCGCCGCTGTCGCACCGGCCACGTTCCCCCGAGGGTCAGTGACGGCGCTGACCAAACCGCGCTCGTCGTAGGTCACCGTGGCAACCAGATCGTGATCGCCGTTCTTGACGGCCTCCCGCGTCGGCTGGTTGATCGGGTTGTAGGTGTACTCGGTGATCTCAGTTCGAGGCTGGCCGGCTCCCGTTCGGGTGACCTTGATGGGGTTGTTGGCCAGGTCGTAGTCGAAGGTGGTCTTGCGCTGCAGTTCGGCCGGATCGAACGTGGTGGAGGTGACGCGATTGGCCGCGTCCACGGTCTGTTCGGAGGTTACCTTGCCGCCACCGGTGACCTTCTTGGTCAGATTGGCGGCCAAATCATAAGTGCGGGACTCCAGGACGATGTCGCGTGGCGTGGTGGAGCCGTTGAGTTTGACGTCATCGGCGATGAGCTGGGAGGGCAGGTTGTCGTCGAAGTAGGTGTAGGACGTCTTGCGGCCCATTGCGTCAGCCTTGGAGGCCAGGCGCCCCGCAGGATCATAGGAGTACGATTCCAACACCACGTCCTTGGCGGGCTGCGGTGCGACGGGGCTGCCAGTCCAGCCTCTGAGCGTGCGCGTGAGCAACTCTCCGCGCTTGGAATAGCCGCTCTCGACGACAGTTCCGCGAGCGTCGGTTGTTCGAGTGAGCTGGCCCAGGCTGTTCCATATGGTGCGCACGATGCCGCCCTGCGGATCAGTGGTTGTCTCCCGGCGGCCTTGAGCGTCGTAGGTGTAAGTGGTGGTGCGCTCAAGGTCACCGCCGGTCAGGTCCGCGATCGTCTCGGTGCGCTTGTTACCGTCGGCGTCGTAGATGTGCCTAGCCTGTGTCGTGTGGGTGGCGTTGCTGATCTCGTTGCGCACACCAGGCCCGGTCTGGGTGGCCACACGGCTGAGACCGTCGTAGGTGAAGGTGGTCTTCACTCCGTCCGGGTGGGCTGTGGAGATCACCGAGTTCGAGGTGACTCGTCCGAGGGCGTCATGGGTGTAGGCGGTTTTCAGCCCCATCGGATTGGTTTCTTCGGCGACGTCGCCAGCGGCGGTGTATGCGTAGCGGGTTTCGCCGCCCTTGGGGTCACGCTGGGTCTTGAGCAAGCCCTTGGGGGTGGTACCGCCGCCGATGGCGGGTTCGGTGCCGTCGGTGTAGGTGTAGGAGATGCCCCACATCGCATCGCCGACTACATTGGGCCAGGTCTCGTTCTTCACCTGCCCGTACTCGTCGTAGTACCAGTGCGTGGCGTAGGTGTTGTCGAGCGCACTGGAGGATCGCTGGTCCAGGCGCGAGTGCATCTTGTCGTTCAGCGGGTCGAACGGGTTAGCGGCGTTCTCGTGGTAGCCGAACCACTCCCACTCACACCAAATCTGGCTCTTGCTCCGGCACGATCCCTTGCCCCACAGGTTGCCGCGCGCGGTCCACTGGCGGCCGAACACGTTGCCGTTAGGGTCGATGACATCACGCGGGTAGCCGCCGGTGTCATAGGTGTACTTGGTGATCTTCCCCAGCTGGTCCGCACGCGAGACGACGCGGTAGCCGCGCCAGGCGTCGTAGGTGGTGACGATCGTGTTCTGGTTGGGGTCGGTCACCGTCACCTTCGACAACCCGGTCGACTTGGCATAGTCGACGGTGCTGATCTGCCAGGTGCCGCCGTTGTTGTCGGTGTGCGTCTTGAGCCGGTCGGTCGCCGCGTCGTAGGTGTTGGCGGCCCATACCCGCCCGGACGGCAGCGTGATCTTGGTCATCTTGTACGGCGCCGCCGCGCGAGCCTCAAAGTGCAGGCGCACGTCCTCCGGCGTCAGCGGCTTGGCGTAGACCGCGACCTCGTCCAGCTGACCCCTGAACCCGAACGACGTCGTCGACCCGGCCGTACCGGGGGTGGCCGGCCACTGGCCACCTACCACCTGGCCGAACCCGACTTCCGCGTCGGCGGACCAGCCGCCCGTGATCGCTCCGGCGAGGGTGCCGACCTGCTGGCCGTCCAGGTAGAGCCGCTGCTCGCCCGCGGACAGGGTGATCGCCACGTGATGCCACTGCCCGTCGTTCACCACATTGGCCGAGGTGATGGGCGCGATCCCGGACCCGCGCCCGCACGGCGTAACTGACCGCGCAGCTTCCCGTCAGTGCCGACGTAGACGCGGCCCGAACCGGCCTCCGACGCTGCGCCGGTAGCGAGCAGCACACCGGACTGGGTGGTCTTGAACCAGGTCTCGAACGTGGCCGCGTCCTCCACCCGCGCCAGCGCATGCTCGGGAAGCACGATCTTCTGACTGCCCGAGACGGTCACCGCGGTGTCGCCGGTACCGGCGAGCGCTCCCGGCTGCTTCAGCGTGGCGCCGGAGTAGGCGGCCGGGCCTGCGCCCCAGCCCAGGTCGGCCGCGGTGGTGCCGGTCTGCTCGCCGAGCCGCCAGTAGCCGATCGGGTCGGAGTTGAGCACGGTGCTGCGATACAGGGAACCGTCGGTGTAGTCGAAGGTGACACAGTTCGGCGCCGCGACCGGCGAGCACACCTGCTTCAGCTGGTCACCCTGGTAGGTGTAGGTCCACGTCAGCGGCTGGCCGTTCACCGGCGGGGTGGAGACGGTGGCGACATGCGCGCCGTTCCAGGTGAAGCTCAGCGACCGGCCGCCCGGACTGGTCACGCTCGCCAGCTTGCCATCACCGTTGTAGGCGAACTCCTGGGCCCGGCCCAGATTGTCAGTGATCGTCGTCAGGCGGCCGGTGGCGTCGAACAGGTAGGAGGTCGACGACTTGTCCATCAGCCGCCACCCGGACGGCTCCTTCACACACGTGCCCGCCGTGCACACGTCCTTGAACGTTTGCACCAGCGTCGCGTACATGCCCGGCGGCGGCTGATAAGACCCATCGCCCTTGGCGGCGAAGCGGATCTGCCGCCCGTCCGGGTTGGTCAGCAGCAGCGTCGGCACCGCCGCCACCGACTCTGGCTGGATCTTCATGTCGAACCGGGTCGACCAGCCCGCCCCGAACATGCCGTCCCGGCGCGGATCCATCGCGTTGTAGGAGCGCACGATCGACAGCGGCGGCCCCGCGGCAGCAACCGACGCGTCGGTGAACGACGTCGTGTAGTTACCAGGCAGCTGATGGAACTCCTGCCCATCCACCCCCGAGGTGGCCAGCTGCGAGCCGATCGCCGGCTGCCGCACCCCGGTGGTGAACGACAGCGTCGGCGTCGTGGCCGTCTTCGACCAGACCACATCCAGTGCCGAGACGGTCCACCAGTACTCCTTGCCCCACACCAGCTTGCCCGCAGGTATCCGCCAGGTGTTGACATCGGCGGCCAGCTGGCCGGAGGTAAAACAACTCGCACCGGTCATGTCGGCGTTGTCGCACACCTCGAACGTGTACCGGATGTAGGTGCCGCCGTTGTTGCCGTAGGCGTGCGCGACCAGCAACGGCGTCAGCGAATCCACCAGCATCTCATCGACCGGGAACACATCATCAAAGGTCGGCGGATACCGCACTGGGTCCGGCGGCGGCGCATCCGAGCAATCCCCCTCCCGGTTCCAATACGGCCGCTCGATCCCCGCACCCTCCGGGGTGATCTCGTAATACGTCGAACCCGGCGGCTTGAACCGGGGCACCTCCACCCGGCTCGTCCAGATACCCAGCTGATACGAAACCTGCGACCAGCCCGCATACGAGCTGGAAGAGTTGTAGGCCGGATATGACGAACACAACACCGCCGCCAGCCGCGCCTCACCATCAGCACTCTTCGCAACCGCCTGCGGCGGATTCTCCTCCACATGCCGGCCCTCGGCCGGCAACCCGCCCTTACGCTTACGCGGATCCTGCCCCGACGGCTCCGTCTTCTCCCTGCTCGTCGTCGCGGCGGTATCCACCAGCGAAGGAAGCGGAAGCGGCGAGCCCGGCTGCTGATCCGGCGTATCCGGCACCACCTGGCCATCCACGACCGCCACCGAAGCCACGGCGGCCGAGACGGGTAACGCCGTGGTGAACGTCAAACCCGGCAACAGCGCCACCAATAACGCCGCCCACCACGCCTTCGCACGACCTAAACGCGTCAGCCCACCGCTGCGACCCATACGCCATCACACTCCGAACCAGCGAGGCACCCCAGACACACGGGCGCGAACACGGCTCCTCACCACCCAGCACGAACCACACTCGTCCGCCTCGGAGGTTCAGAGAAAGATCACATAAGCACGCAAATCTTAACTTCGGCCTTATATCGCCTCAAGAGCTATATTCTGTATCAGATAGTCACATACTGTTACATATGCGGCGACGACTCACCGAAGGCAGCCACAGCGCACGACACCGTTCCGCACGCCTCTCGCCATTGAACAACCGATCATGGAACGCGACAAGAGCGCGATCTACGTCTCTCCTAGATGCCTCCCGCCACCGGCCGCCCCACAGCGCCTCAGGACGGAACGTGACCGTCTGGCGCCGCCCAGCCCCTCACTGAAACCGCCCTTACAGCCGCCGCCTGATTTCACGGGTGACGAGTGTGCGCCTGCCGAAAATCCCCTCCGGCCAGGTCATGGCCTTGCGAAGCCCCAGGGTGTGTAGGCGCTCCTCGCTCGTCCGTGGAGGAGCACGGGTGCGGCATGATGATCGTTCGTGCTTCTTAGTCTGGCCTATCTGACCGTCACGAACGCCTTCGCCGCCTTGCGGCTACTGCCGATGAGTGATCGTGACAAGGATGCCGAGATTCTCGCTCTACGCCACCAGATCATGGTCTTGGAACGGCAGCTCGGCGCCGATGTGCGGGTGAGATTCACCCCCGAAGACCGCCTCTTCCTGGCGGCACTTCTGACCTCGCTTCCCCGCGCAGCCTTGTGTCGGCTCCGGCTTGTCGTCCGCCCGGACACCATCCTGCGCTGGCACCGCGAGATCGTGAAACAGCGGCACGCCCGGACCTGCCGGCCGAAGCGGCGAGGGCGCCCACCCACGGTCCGCTCCATTCGCATGCTCGTGCTGCGTTTGGTCCGGGAGAACCCCTCCTGGGGGTATCGGCGGGTGCACGGCGAGCTCACCACGCTCGGCCTCAAGGTCGCGCCGTCCACGGTCTGGGAGATCCTCAAGCAGGAAGGCATCAACCCAGCACCCGAACGAGCATCCACCACCTGGGCCGACTTCCTGCGATCACAAGCCGACGCGCTCCTGGCCTGCGACTTCATCGAAACCGTCACCCTTACCGGGCAGCGCCAGTACATCCTGGCCGTCATCGAGCACACCAGCCGACGTATTCGTGTGCTCGGCACCACCGCCCATCCGACAGCGGCCTGGGTCGCTCAAGCGATAAGAAACCTCGTCATGGACTTGGAGGATGCGCGCTGCAGGGTACGCTTTCTGATCCGCGACCGGGACGGCAAGTTCCCCGTCCTTATGGACGAGATTCTCGCCGAAACCGGTATCCAGACCGTGCTCACCGGCATCCGAATGCCACGGATGAACTCCATCATGGAACGGTGGGTGCAGACCTGCCGCCGCGAACTCCTGGACCGCTACCTGATCTGGAACGAACACCACCTACGCCACGCCCTGGCCGAGTACGAACGCTTCTACAACGAACCTCGCACCCATCAAGCCCTCGACCAGGCCGCCCCACTCCGCGCCGCACCCGACCCGATCACCGACCCGACGCGCATCACAGCCCTGAACATCCGCCGACACGACCGACTCGGAGGAATCCTCCACGAATACTCACACGCCGCTTGAACTGCACGGACGTAATTTTCGGCAGGCGCAGGCCCACAGAACACCGATGCCACGACGTTCTTGAACATGCACGGCGGTGGGCGCCGTCCCGGAACGTCCGGCACCGGAACCGCCAACGACGAGCATGCACCTGTTGCGAACCTCCGCTCGCCCGTGGCCTCGGAAAGCGGCGACTCAGGTGAATCGCGTGAACGTCGGCACTCGCTCAGCCACCTTCATTATGCGACGCTTCGAAGAAGGGCTTGTCGATATGAGGTAGACGCGCATCGCTATTCAGATTCCGGACCCGACTCAGGGCCGATATAAATCTCGACCCCATTTGAATTCCAAGCACGTGTATACCCACCGCCGGGCGCCCATATGACAAACTCATCGGATTCTAGAGACACCTGCCCATCATCCCCCCCTTCGAACCACTCAACAAGTATCTTCTCTCCTGCATTAAGCTCGTATTCGGCCGCCGTGGGTTCGAAGGCCACTGTGATCTTCTTGTCGGTTTTAATATGAAACTTCACTGTCTCTCTCTAAAGATTGTCCATGTACCACTGAAACAATTCCGCCCGCGAACGAGCGCTAGGGTTGATTTTGCTTGGATCATTGGCGTGCTTCGCGGCCGACTTCTGATGGACGTTCAGATAGAAGTTTCGCCATTGCTCCGCTTCTACCTTGGTTAGACCAAGCTTTCTCATTTTGGCCAGTTGTTCCGGTGTTGCCAGTTTCATGGCATCGGCCTTGCTGCGACCTCCCCATGCAACGTCGCCAAAGTCTGGCATGGAATTGAATCCCATACGCCGCCAGCTTTCGTTCACGATCTTCATGTCGACGGTTACACAATTGTGAACGAGGACGCTGGCGTCTTCCGTTTTCACGTAGTAGGTATGAATACCTTCGACCGATAGATTGTAGACCTGTTGCGGTGCTGTCCACCGCTCGACGCTCTGCACTCGAATCCAGGCCCCGGTCGTGGACCGAAGCCATCTGCCAGGTTGCAGATCAACCGCGTCGACCCATTCCTTGGAGTCGGCAGCCCAGAACGGGTGCGAATCTGTCGCCGTAACTGTGGAACGCTGAGGCTTTGAAGCTGACTCGTCGCCGAAGGCGATCTTGACGAGGCCCTTCACGCCCTGGCCGACGATGACATCGACTACGGCCCGCGCAGCGGTGATCCCGGTAGTCGGGTCGGTTGCGACCACGCGTTCACCGAGTTCTATCTCGGAGATCTTCTTATAGCTTCCGTCCGCCATAAGGATCCTGGTTTCTGGCGTAAAGCTATGTTTGCATGCCTTGGCTGCGACCTCGAAGGCGTTGTCGAACTTTTTGAAGAGGCCTGCGAGCTTTCCTGTGGCGCGACCCGCCAGCTTGGCTAGAGACCCGCCCGGAATGAAGTTCGAGAGGAAAAGGGCACACGATACGAAGCTTCCCGCTACGCACTTGTCCGCATCCTCGAAAAAGAAGTTGGTTACGGAGATCATAAACCGGTTGAACCAGTGATCCGGAAGCTTAATGTGATTGAGTCTGGCCTGCTTGAGGATCTCCCATTCAATATTATTGATTCCTAGCGCGACCGCGGCTCCATTGCAACCCGTATTATGGGCGTCTCCCTCTCCGAGGCAGTACTGGTCAAAGTATAGGGCTTGCCTGGCAAGCTTGGCTGCTGCCTGCATCGCATCACAGGCCTTAGCGCCCAACTCTTTCTTGCATTTTGCCATTCCCCACGTGCTGGGCTCCGGGACATTCTTCCCCCCGGCGCTGCCCATATCTCCGCCGAGCTTGTACTGTGCCCAGGCCGAGAGGATTTCCAACTCGCTCTTACCTGCGTAGGCCATGCCGATGATCTTTTGGCGGATCTTCTTAGATCCTTCCCAAAATCCCTTCAGGTCCTCGATCCACATTCCGTTGGGAAGGTGACCGAGCCGCTTCATCTCCTCTTCGGTCATCACCGTGATGCCGGTGAGCTCGAAACCACCGCATTTATCCAGGCCGGCCCCGCTGCAAGCCACGCTGCCGCCGCCTCCGCCGACGGAACCCCCGACGAGCATGAAATCGGTGGCGCCGACGCCGCAACGCTGAATCGATCCGGAGGCGCCGCACGGGTCTCCTGCGTAGCCGGGGTCCAGGCCGGTGGATTCGCGGGCGTGGCCGGTGGGGTCGATGCCGGTGAGGGGTGAGGCGTTGGCGTAGGTGTAGCGGTTGGCCTGGACGGAGGGGTTGGGGTTGAGGGTGGCGGTGTCGCGGCTGGTGAAGGTACCGGTTCCGGACTGGTACCAGCGGGCGTGCATGTTGGTTTTGCCGGTGTCGGGGTCGGTGTATTCGCCTTGGTAGCCGAGGTTGGTCTTGGCGCCGGTGCGTTCGGTGACGGTGCCGAACGGGTCGTAGGCGGCGGTGGTGGTCAGCGTGCTGCCGGTGAAGGTGGCGACGAGGTCGCCGTGCAGGTCGGTCAGCGTGCCGGCCGCTGGTTCTGTGCCTTCTTGCTGGCCGAGGAGGGCACCGGATGGGTCACGGCCGTAGCGGCCCTGGACACCGCCGAAAGTGTCGCTGATCGCGGCCAGGTCGTTGCCGAGGCCGGAGTAGGCGAAGGTCTGCTTGGCGGCGCCGCGGATGCGGGAGCTGACGCGGTCGAGGGCGTCGTAGCTGTAGAGGCTTTCGCCGTCGGCGATCAGGCGGTCGAAGGCGTCGAAGGTCAGGTTTGTCGTCTGACCGTTTTTGGTTTCGGTGGCGAGGGTGCCGCGCGCCGTGTAGGTGTAGTCGGTGCCGTCGCCGGTGGTGAGGCGGTTGCGTTCGTCGTAGGTGAAGGTTTTGGTGCCGGCTTTGGTGCGGTTGCCGGAGGCGTCCCAGCCGTAGTCGGTCTTGGTGCCGCCAGGGGCGGTCCAGGAGGTGAGGCGGCCAGCGTGGTCGTAGGTGTAGGTGTTGGTGCCTGCTCCTGCGGTGCCTGCGGTGGTTTTGGCGGTGAGGTTGTCGTCCTTGTCCCACCCGTAGGTGATCTTCGCCAGCTGGGCGCCCGCGCCGTTCTTTAACGTCTGGGTTTCGAGACGGTCGACGGCGTCGTAGGTGAACGTTTGGGAGTCGGCGGCGGCGCCGGCGCTGGTCTTGCCGGTCAGCGTCTTGAGGCGGCTGGACTTGTCGTAGCCGTAGGTGAGCGTGCGGCCGGTGACCGGGTCGACCGCAGTCGCGAGCCGGCCGACGTTGTCCCAGGTGAAGGTGGCAGTCCCGGCGGCGTCGACGCGCTGGGAGGGGTTGCCGAGCTCGTTGTAGGTGTAGCCGGTCTGCTGGACGGTGCCCTTCTTCACGTTCAGGGGCAGGCCGCGGTCGTTGTAGTCCACGGTCAGGTCGCCGATCGCGGTGGCGCGCCCGGCCAGGTCGTAGCTGAAGGTGCGCTCCGCTGTGGCGGCGCCGCCCCCTGTGCCGGTTTCGGCGGTGGGGCGGTTCAGGTGGTCGAAGGTGCGGTCGATGCGCACCCCGCCGGGCAGCAGCGACGCAGTCGGGTTGCCCGCCTGGTCGTAGATACTGGTCCAGGTGCGGTCGGCCAGGTTCGGGTGCGCCGCGGTGGCCGGCTCGGTCACGCTCTCAGCCAGGCCGAGGGTGTTGTAGCTGGTCCAGGTGGCGTTGCCGCGACCGTCGGTCAGCCGGGTCCGCGCGCCGCTGGCGTCGTAGCCGAACGACGTGGTGATCGACTCGCCGGCTGCGATCGGCTCGATCAGCGAGGTGACCCGGTTGAGCGCATCGTAGGTCTGCCGCGTGATGTGACCCTCGGGCGAGGTCGCCGACACGGGGTTGCCCGCAGCGTCGTAGGCGGTCGAGGCGGAGCGGACCATCGCCCCGGTCGCGTTGAGGTCCTGGGCACCGATCAGGCGCCCGGCCAGGTCGTACTCGGCGACGGTGGCGTTGCCCTCGCCGTCGGTCGTCTTGACCAGGCGTCCGGCCAGGTCGTAGTCCATGACCGTCTTGTTCGTCGCCGGGTCGGTCTGGGTGGTGACCTCACCGGCCGCGTTCACCGCGAACCCCGTGGTCCGGTTGCCGGGCGCGATTTCCTTGGTCAGCACGCCGGCGTCGTTATACTCCAGCTTCGTCGTATACGCCGCCGCGGACGGCTTGCGTTCCACCACGGTGGCGGTGATGGCCCGGCCCAGGTCGTCATACGTCGCCTCGGTGCGCGCTCCGGTCGGGTCGATCTTCGCCAGCGTCTGCCCGGCCAGGGAGTACTCCGTCACCGACTGGCCCGCGCTCTGCCCGGCGGGCGCGGGGTCGGTGCTGCGCACCTGCCGGCCCAGCTGGTCGTATTCGAAGGAGGAGATGTTGCCGCGCGGGTCGGTGGTCTTGATCAGCTGGCCCGCAGCGTCGTAGGTGTGGGTCACTGTCGGGGTGACTGCCGTGCCGCCGGGAGGGGTGTAGGAGGGCGCGATCTGGCTGGTCAGCCGGCCCGCCTTGTCGAAAGCGGAGGTGACCGTTCGCCCTTCGGCGTCCGTGTTGTGCGTGGTCGCGCCCACCGTGTCGTATCCGAGCCGGATGGTCGGCTTGCCGTTGGTGCTGGAGCCGGCCTTGTCCACCGCCACCTGTGGCCCGACCGCTTCGACCAGGCGTCCCAGCGCGTCGTAGCGCATGGTGGTGGTGAAGTCGGCAGCCGACGCGCCCGCGACATTGCCCCGCGGGTCGGTCATCGCCGTCACGAGGCCGCGGTCGTCGTAGGTGAGGGTGGAGACCAGGTCTACATCGCCGTTCTCGACGGTCTCCCGCGTCGGCTTGTTGTCCTTGTTGTAGACGTGTTCTGTGCTTTCGGCGCGGGTCGATCCTGCGCCGCTGCGGCTGGTCTTGACGACGTTGCCGTTGGCGTCGTAGGTGAAGACCGTCTTGCGCTTGAGCTTGGCCGGATCGAAGGTCTGCGACGTGATGAGATTCGCGGCGTCGAAGACGACCTCGGTTGTCGCCAGACCGCCGCCCGCCACGAGCTTGACCTGGTTGCCCGCGGCATCGTAGGTGTGCTCCTCCAGCACCACGTCCCGGGCGGTCGTGACGCCGTTCAGTTTCGCGTCGTCGGCGATCTTCTTCGACAGCAGGTTGTCGGTGAAGTAGGTGAACGAGGTCTTGCGGCCCATCGCATCGGTTTGCATGGCCAGACGGCCGCCGGGGTCGTAGGCGAAGGCCTCCAGCACCACGTCCTGGGCGGGCTGCGGATTGACCGGGCTGCCCGTCCACCCCTTCAACGTGCGCGTAGTGAGTTCGCCACGCTTGCTGTAGCCGTTCTCGATCACCGTTCCGCGGGCGTCGGTCACCCGGGCCAGCTGGCCGAGCGTGTTCCACGCTTGCCGGACCACGCCGCCTTCAGGGTCGGTGATCGTCTCGGCCCGGCCCTGGCCATCGTAGGTGGAAACCGTGGACCGGGCGGCATCGCCGCCGGTCAAGTCAGTGACGGTCTCGCTCAGCGTGTTGCCGTCCGGGTCGTAAGCGAACGTGGTCTTCTTCGTGTGCGTGATGCCGGAGACCTCGTTCTTCACCGCGGGTTCCGTGCGGGTCGCCACCCGATCGGCGCCGTCGTAGGTGACGGTGGTTTTCACACCGTCGGGGAAGGCCGCCGACACCTGCGTCGAGTTGTCCAGCCGCCCGACGGCGTCGTACTCCAGCTTCGTGACCAGCCCTTCCGGCGAGGTCTGCTCGACCAGGTCCCCGGCGGCGGTGTAGCGGTAGCTCCACGCGTTGCCCCGCGGGTCGGTCTTCGACTTGGCCAGACCCGCCGGGGTGGTGCCACCACCGACCGCGGGTTCGCTGCCGTCGGTGTAGGTGAGGCCTACGGTGCGGCCTTGCGGGAAGTCGGGGGTGGCGGGGGTGGTCAGCTTGGTCTGCTCGCCGAAGGTGTTGTAGTCGATCGTGGTGGCGTAGGTGTTGTCGGTCGCGCTGGCCGAGCGCGGGTCGCGGAGCTTGATGGGGCGGTCGTTGCGGGGGTCGAACTGGTCGCCGGTGTTGAGGTGGTATTGGGTGCGCTGGGTCTGGCAGTTGCCGGCGGCGCGGCAGGTGGTGGTGGTCAGCACGTTGCCGCGTTTGTCGTTGGTGCGCTGCACGGTGACGTTGTTGGGGTCGACGACCTTGGACAGGTAGCCGCCGGTGTCGTAGGTGTAGCTGGTCTTCTTGCCGAGCTGGTCGGTCTGCGAGACCAGTCGGTAGCCGCGCCAGGCGTCGTAGACCGAGGTGATGGTCTCGCCTGCGGGGTCTTTGACGGTGACGGTGGACATGCCGGTGCTGCGGTTGATCACCGGTTCGTTGATCGTCCAGGTGCCGCCGTGCTGGCTGGTGTGGGTCTTCAGCCGGTCGGTGGAGACGTCGTAGGCGTTGGCCGCCCAGGTACGGCCTGAGGGCAGGGTGATCGAGGTGAGCTTGTGCGGCGCCTCGGCGCGGGCGGCGAAATGGCGCTGGACCTCGGCCTCGGACAGGGGCCGGTCGTAGACGGCGGCCTCGTCGACCTGCCCGCTGATCCCGCCGAGTTCCAGGTTGGTGACGTAGTCGGTGTTGGAGACCTGCTCGGTCAGCGTGCCCTGGACCTGGCCGTCCACATACAATGTCTGCGTGTCACCGGCGATAGTCAGCACGGCATGGTGCCAGTTGCCGTCGTTGACCGGCGCGGCGGAGACAATAGGGCTGCCGATCGGCTCGTAGGAGGCTGCCAGCTTGCCGCCGGCGTCGACCTGCATCACCTTGTGCGCGGGTACGAACGGGCCGCTGGTGCGCATCAGGGTGCCGGTGGCGGTGGTCTTGAACCAGGTCTCCAGCGTGGCCCACTCGCCGGCCTTCTGCACGGTGTCGGCCGGCAGATCGACGTAGGCGGTGTTGGTCACCTGGACCGAGGTGTCGGGGGTGCCGGACAAGGCGCCCGGCTTGCCGAGCGCGGCGGCGGAGTAGCGGGCGTCGCCGGCGCCCCAGCCGAGGTCCTTGGCCGTGGTGCCGGAGGCCTCGTTCAGCCGCCAGTAGCCCATCGGGTCGGAGTCCAGTACGGCGCTGCGATACAGCGACCCGGGATTGTGCCCGTAGATGGTGCACTCGTTGGCCGGATTGCACACCTTGTCCAGCACGTCGCCGGTGTAGGCATAGGTCCAGGTGAGCGGGGCGCCGCCGACCGGGTCGGTGGCGACCGAGGTGACGTGGGCGCCGGTCCAGGTGAAGGTCAGGGACCGGCCGCCGGTCCCGGTGGCCTTGGCCAGCTTGCCGTCGGCACCGTACTCCAGCGTTTGGGCGCGCCCGCGCTTGTCGGTGATCTTCGTGAGCCGGCCGACGGCATCAAACAGGTAGGTGGTGGCGGCCTTGTCCATCAGCCTCCAGCCGCCCTCGGCAGGCTTGGCCAGCGTCGCGTACAGGCCCGGCGGAGGCTGGAAGCTGCCGTTCTTCTTGTCGGCGAAGCGCACCTCGCGCCCGTCGGCGAAGGTGACCAGCGCTGCCTCCCGGCCGCGAACGTTCTCCGGGGTGATGCGCATGTCCCAGCGGGTGGACCAGCCCGCCCCGAACACGCCGGTGCGCCGGGTGTCCATGCTGTTGTAGGAGCGCACCACCGACAGCGCCGGGCCGGCCACCGGCACCGGCACCGAAGCATCGGTGAAGCTGGTGGTGTAGTTACCGGCCTGCTGGTGGAACTCCTGCCCGGACACGCCCGAGGTCGCCAGCTGCGAGGTGATCGTCGGCTGGCGCACCCCCACCGTGAACGACCGGATCGGCGTGGTGGAGTTCTGACCGCCGACCGTGGAGGCGTCGTGAAGCTTGACCCGCCACCAGTACTGCCGGCCCCACGACAGCGTCCCGTCGGGCACCTTCCATTCGGCGTCCAGGGCGCAGCACACGTCCTTGGTCACACAGCCGGTCATCGCCGGGCCGTCACACACCTCGAACTGGAAGCTGATCGTCGCGCCCTGCCACGTGGAGCCCTTGATCTTGAGCGTCGGCTCCTCGGTCAGCAGCAACGCGCCGTTGGCCGGCGTCATCGATACCATCTGCGGCGCCGGCGGCGGCGGGCACGGCCCGATCAGGCGCCAGCCCGTCTGATCCTCGTGCGGCGGATGCGAGTTCAGATTTCCGGGGATGTTCATCGTGGTCGCCCAGATGCGGCCACCCGAATACACCCGCGCACCGTACGCGTACGACGCGCCCCACTGCCACCGCTGCTCATTCCCGCACGGCGGCTCCACCGCGGCCAGCTCGCGCGTCAACCCCTCACGCTGCTCCTCCGGCAACGCGTCCTTCGGCGGCTCCGCCTCCTGCGCGGGCATGCCCGCCTTCGCGGTGGTCCGCGTCGCCTCGGCAGAAGTCAGCGACGGCAGGCCCGCGGCCGTACCGGTCGCCTGCCGGGGCGTCTGGATCGGTCCATCTGCGGACGTTGTCGAAGCGACACGATCATTGGCGACGGCCGGCAGCACCTGAAATGACAGCAAACCGGGCACCAGCCCGGCCAGCGACAGCAAGGCAAGCTGGGAACGAGCCCATGACGAATAGCGACGCATGCGCCGTCACACTCCGAACCAACGAGGGGCAGCCCCGACAAGCGGGGTTGCCGGACGTCGCTCTGCTCACCGACATGGACAACGCCCACTCCATCGGAGGCTCAGAGCCAAGACCAAACGGGCAGATCGTAACTATCTCCGCAGACAAACCACAAGATCAGAATTGAGTTATTGAATGTACAGAGAGTGATGATTGGGGCAAATGGTTCATAGGCTCAGCCGCGCGTGCCAGATCGTGGAGGTGGCGACCGGAGGCTTCCAGGATCTGCGGCCACTAAAGCAACAGGCCTGGACGTCACCATGGGACTCGTCAGAGGCGCCTTGTACCGCTTCCCCGGGGCCCCTTTCCCGCAGGCGCCGCATGGCCTACTGGATGTACGGACGGCATCACCCGGCCTGGACCGATACAGTTCGTGATCACCAGAGGAGCGTGGCAGGACAAGGGGACAGGGTGGCCGACCACAGCAGAGGACGGCCCGGCTGGCTGCACGTCGGCCCCTTGGAGGGGCGGCTGACCCGCGCGTGGGAGCCAGGCGTCTTCCCGCCCGCGGAATCTCTGTTAGCGATCATGACGATCGCGGCCGTTCCCCGCCGCCTGGCTACGCAGCTGGCCGCCCATCTGAGCGGCGGGATCGTCGTCGGTCCGGGCGCCGTTCCCGATCTTCCCGGTTTTACCTATCTGCGCGAGGTCGAGCTTCCGCTGCAAGCCGGTACCTGGGAGGTCAGCGCCGGGGTCTACGACCCTGCCCGCCGGGCCATCGGGGTGGGGAGCGTCCCCTCGCCCTCGGTCAGCGTCGCCGCCCACGAGCTGGGTCATGCGGTCGACGACATGGACGACAGAGCGTCACAAGAGACGTTCTGGCTGGCGTTGCACGCCCGGCGCGCCGCGCACCTGGCTCCGCCGTACCGGCAGGATGTCGCGGAGCTGTTCGCGGAGTGTTTCGCGTGCCTGCTGACCCGCCGGGCCCGGCGCCTGATCCAGCTCCTAGGGGAGGAGAGCGCGGCCCAGCAGGTCTATGCGTGGCTGTCGGGCCGCTATGGCATCGGCTGATCGGTGCTCTCCCCCAGCGTCGCGGGGGAAGCTATGCTGACAAGCACGTGAGCGATGAGACGGAAGGGAGACACTGCACATGAGCGCGATCTTGCTGCCGGATGGAGTGCTCCGCGTCCCCACCACGGCCACGCTGCCCGACGGAACCCGCATCGATGGCCTGCGCGACATCGCGCCCGGCGAGCCTGACTACGACGCCTGGTTGCCCTTCGCGATCACCGAGGAACAAAACCGGCTCGGCCACGCCGACGACGACGCCATTTTGCGGCGGTGGCACGCCGCCGCCAGCGCATAGCCCAAGCCTCACTCCCCCGTTCACCGGGATCGCTTCGCATGCCGGGCTGGCCGCTGCCGAGATCCGTGGAGTTGGCCGGCTCAAGTCGCATGCTGGCCTTGACGGACTCAGCTGAGCCAGGTCCGGTCCAGATCGCTGTTGGCCGACCTGCCCATCACCGGTGCTGTGGATCTATTGGAGGTGGGAGATGAGTGGCGATGGCGCGTCGCTTGCGCCGAAGGAGTACCAAGAGTGGCCGGACTCCGCCCTACGGCAACGGTCGGAGCTGAGGTCGGACATGGCCGAGCTGTCGCGCTGGGGTGACGATCATCCTGATCGTCTGGGAGGCGTCTGGTGGGAGTACACCGCCGAGCCGAAGGGCAGCGTGAAGATGTGTCTCGGCGTCATCGGTGACGCCGCTGCGGTGGCCGCGCAGGTCCGCCCCGTGCTCGCCCATCCTGACCATCTCAACGTGGTTGCACAGCGCTACACCTTGCGGGAGCTACGGCGCCTGGCGGACATCATCTTCGAGGATCAGATCACCCGCTGGGAAGCGCTCTGGGAATCTGGCCGATACGCCTCCGAGGAGGAGTTCTGGCGCAGCGTGAGGGAGAGCCCCGTGATCGTGGGGGCCGACGTCAACCCAGAGATCAACAAGGTTGGAGTGGGCGTCGCGCCGCGCGACTCCACCTTTGCCGCCGCAGTCATCAACCGGTACGGGGCAGATCGCGTGCACGTTTTCTGGGAGCCGATAGTTACGTTCTGGTGATCACGCTCATCGGGCTCTCACGATCCCTTCTCCGGAGTGTCCGTATAGGGAACGCTCAACGAGACACGTCTCGGCGCGGCGGGTATCCCCGACCCACACACCCTGTCCCTGCACTCCATCCGGCACAGCGTCGCCACCGACCTGCTCACCTCCGGCCACGGCCTCGACGCCGTCCAGGCCCGCCTCGGACACGCCGACCCCCGCACCACCCTGACCTACATCCACGACGAACGCCTGCACCGCGGCCCCGCCCAGCACGCCCACCGGCGTTTGGCCACCGCTCGCCGGCGGCACCCGTGAATGGGGGCCCACCATGGCCAGCCGGGGAGTGTCGCCCCCCGACCGTAAGATCACCGCTCATGAGCGACATCCAGACCGCCTCGTTCGACCTGCGCGTCCACTACGGCCAGGCCTACCTCGTCAACGACTCCGAGGACGCCGAAAGCCCGGACGGCATACCCGACGATCACCCCGTGCACCCCGTCGGGATCATCCGCGTCGACGATGCCGGTAGCGCCTTCCTGGTCACCGGACTACACACCGGGACGGTCGCCTTCTCGGTGACGGTGGCCGACCACGATCCGGGCGCGGACATCGACGGATACGAAGACATCGTCGAAATCAGCTTCGAATCCGAATCCGGGCAGGTATCCCTGCACGAGTGGGACGGAGACACGCATGAACTGCCTGACCTGAGCGCGGGACCGGGCTGCTATCGGCTGCGCTACCACGCCCAGAACATGGACCAGGCCGCTGACGTGGACACCTCAGACGACATCATCGACCGCTATCTCCTGCAGATCTGGCCCCAGGACGTATCCGAGCCACACGTCGTCCAGAGCACGAGCGAACGACTCGCCTACTGGCGCACGCCCGACTGATCCTCGCCGGTCGGGAGGTCTCCCGCTGGCCGCTCGCCCTCCAACGGGAACGACAACAGCCGCGTAGCTTGGTCACCCGCCGACCTGCCCCTCAGGAGCGTCCCCGGCGGCCCGGGCGGTGAATTGCCCGCACTGTCGACCGCCGAAAGGGCGCGGACACCGCAGCCGCGTGCCGTACTGCGCTGGCTTTTCACGGTCGGCGCGGCTGCCCCACGGCTCGCGCCCATGCATGGACATGTATGGGGCCAGCGGCCTGGACGCCGACCGGCTCCTGGCCCACATCGACCTGACCCCGGCCGAAGCTGAGCGCGTGCGCGGATTCCGCCTGCTGGTCGCGCTCGGCTGGGTTTTACAGCTCGGCCCCCATGGCCCGGCAACACCACACAATCTCCCGGAACGCTGGAGCGCCAAGCTGAACGCGTGGCGATTCTCGGCCAGTAAATGCCCAGTGTCCCACCAACCTGGTCGGTCGACAGCACGAGCACGGTGGGTGATCGTGTGCTGAACGTGATTGAAGGCGCTCCGCCGCCGCACCGGCACAAGTCGCGGGGTGTTCACCCCTGGCTCTTCCTGCCCACAGGTGCGATGAGTGAGGATCACTGTCAGGACATCCGGCGCTAGAACCATGTTCCAACCTGGGGTCGGAGCACGTGCGGGGCCGGTCAAGCTGCTACTTGACCACGGCCCTAGTCTTCTCTATCGCGAAGGCGACGCACAGGCGGATGGTCCGGGGGTTGCCTGCTAGAGCTTCCCGGACCATCCGGGCGTTCGCCCCAGTCCTCGGACGGGCGGCGCCGGAGTGGAGGCCGGGCGCGCTGATCACCGCCCGATCCGCCCACGACGGCCGCGGCCTCGCCACCTGCCGACGCAACACCGCGAGCTGATGACGCAAAACCAGAATCTCCGCGTCCTTCGACCTCTGCGAGCGAGCCAGCAGCACCACCCAACCCACGAGCCGGACGAAGATCAGATAAAGCAGCCGCAGCGCCATAAACAGCGATCATGCCCGCCAGAACGGGAACGGCAAACCCCAGGTCAGCCCCCACGGCCGAGTTTCGGGCACCCACACGGCCTAGCCCGCGACCCAGCCGATCTTGCGCAGAAGGACCTCGGTCGAGGGAATGTTGGTGACGCCCGCGGCCTCCCAGGACATAGTCGCCGTGCAGGGACGCCCGTCCTCACGCCCCGCCACGACAGACACGGTCGTGCCGCTGTTCAGGACGCCTATCGGATGCCAGAGCGGCTGTTCGCGTCTGTGGTCGTCCAGCGTCCCCATGACAACGGGAACCCTGTCGACCGTGATCCTCCAGGCGACACGAGCGCCGGGACACGCATCGGTGATCTTCAGCGCGCCGATGAGCCGTGCCGGAGCGGAGAAACTGAAGTCCGCGGGATGAAGCGCGAACTCGGTCGTGGTGCTTGCCTTGGGTGCCAGCCTCCATACCGGAGGAAACTCCTCAGCCATCCCCTTGGGACAGTCGTCTTTGATGCAGGCGCGCCGGGGCGCGGGCTTCGCGGGGAGCTCGTCGTGACGCGGATATAGCTTGGCCGAGGTGGGAATCAGGCCGACCACGGCAATGGCGGCGACGATGGTGGTGCAGCAGGCGCCGCGGCGGGCGATCACGGACAGCGAGCGCCCCCGTCGCCCCATTCGCTTGGCGACGGCTTCGGAATGTGAGGTCGCCAGAGCCCGAAGTTGCGCACAGACGTCCAGGACTTCATCGGTATACGCGTGCAGTTCCTCTTCGTCTGGGGAATTGGCGGAACGGCATGCGTATCTCTTCCGGCGGATATCCAACGAGCTGATTCTCTGGGAGATCGCCGACCACCGAGGATCACGCGCGACCGCGCGGATCCTCCGAAGACTGCGGTGCCAATGCAATCGGCTTTGGCGTCGAGTGTTGATACCCATCAGGTCGGCGGCGTGTTGCACCTCGCGCTCGACGTCGTCCCAGGCGACGAGGATCTGTTTGCGTCGATCCGGGGAGCCCGAGGGGCCCTCCTCGGGCTCCGGCACGACAACGATGTCCTGCCAATGGCCGATAACCGAGCGGGGGGACGATTCACCTTTAGCTGGGAGGAGCGTCCGGCGGCCGACCCTGCGGTCTGCCTCGCGTACCTGAAGCCAGTTGACGCTGTCGGGCTGGGGGTTGTCTGATGTTGTCGCGGCACTGTCTGATTCGTAGAGAGCAGACTGGAGATCGTGCAGGTGCTCGGCTCCGTCATCGAGTTGCGCGCCAACGGCAGCCAAGTATTGCTCCGCCGCCTGCTGATCGTCTCTGCCCATGAACAGGTGGCCGGTCTCCTCGGGAACCGATTCTGCAGCGAAGGCTTCGTCGTCCGTTCGCGGCTGGATCTCCTGTTGGCGGCGGGTCGCCGTGTCGCGCAGCTCTTCGGCCAGTAGCTTCTGTCGGCGCGCCTCCTCCAGCTTGGCCTCTGTCTCCTGTCCGATGGCCTGGGCCGCGTCCAATCGGGTCTGGATGTCCTGCAGTTGTGCCAGCCGGCTCTCGGCGGCCTCGCGTTTGCCCTGCTCATCCGCAAGCTGCTGTTGGATGCGAGTGTGCTCTCCACACAGCCGCTTGGCCTGGCTGTTGATGGCCCCCAGCAGATACATCAACGCATAGATCACCTGCTGGTGACGCTCGATCTCGCATTGGGCCTGCGCGCGATACGTATCCATCCGCCTTGCGGAGGTTTCCAGCTCGGCCATCGGCGCGGCCGTTCGTGGATCGGACTTCTCCCACAGGTCCCGGGCTTTGGCGAGCAATATCCGCTGCTTGTTCTTGTCCTTGCCCGACAGGTGGCTGATCAGCTCTTCGACGAAATCCCACGTGGGGCGCTGACTTCCATTGATTCGGACGCGGATGCTGTCCTTGCCGCGGTTCATGAGCGGTTCGAGCGTGCGAAGGGTCAGGCCGACGTCGTATATCTGCTGCCACAACCACTCGCAGAACTGCTGGAGTTCCGCGTATTCGCTGCGGACGACGGGCTTTCTCCCGCTGTTGCTCGCCGGTGTTCTGGCCATGGTGGATTCCTGTTGTCGATCAGACAAGTCGGATGTCGTGCTCTCACCTGCACAAACGCGACACATGAGTGCATACAAGCGATACGTCGTCTTTGGTGGAGTCACCCCAGATGCCAAAGAGAGGAACGGCTTCGCATGTGCCTGATGCAGGGAGTGCAACAAGGGATCCTAGAGCAGGACATCCCCGGCAATACCTATAACCATCCGAACGTGCTTGGCCTCTTGACATCCGCCGAGCCACCGCTCTTCACGCCGCGTACACTGCTCATCCTCCTGAGCTCCGTGGTCGCGGGCGGCATCACCGTGGCACTGTGCCTGAATGACGGGATGGGCTGGCCGAAAGCGCTGCTCGCGGGTCTCGGTGCAGCGGGAGCCACGGTGGTGGGCGTTCATGGAGTTCTTGCATGAAGGCGCGGTCACCGTCGCCTACGGTCGGGCACGTCGCACAAGCGGGCACCGACGACCCGCGCGATCGTGTCCAGCGTCATGGGGATCATGGGCCGCTCCTGGCGAACGCGAGGTCGATGAAGCCGCACAGCAGGTCAAGGTAGGGGACACCGCTCGCGGCCCACGTCCTGACGTAGACCGAACGGGAGGTGAAGCCGGGCATGGTGTTGATCTCCAACGCGTACAGGCGTCCCAGGTCATCCTCATAGAGGAAGTCGACACGGGACGCCGTAGGCACCGATCGCCCGCAAGGCGCGCAGCGACAGCTCACGCACCTCGTCGGCCTCTCGTTCCGGCAACGCGACGGGGATGGTGGCGACGAACTCAAGTCGAGACCCGCGTTCGAGGACCCCGCGCACGCGGTCCCGGCCGACGGCCTCCATCACGGTCTCGGCGTCCCTCCCGGCTGGGAACCACCATCGTCGCTGCTCATGCACAACAACGCCAGCAAGGGCGACGGACGCAAGCACGTCACCCGACGAAAGAACGGCTGCTCCCGCTGCGCGGAACTAAAGCGCCAGGAGGCATAGGAGGAGCTTTGGTGCGTACGGCCGAAGGAGCTTCGCGAAACGATGTTGAGGCGTCCATCGCGAGAGCGATTTCACGTATGAGGAGGATGACTGCCTGGAAGATGAGGCGAAACGATTTGGGACGATAGGCCGCCTTGCATCCGAGTGGATCGGCCCCTGATCGGGCCTTCGCCCCTGAGGTCGGGTCAGAGCCTCACCGAGAGCCCACAACCGGACGGGTGACAAGAGCATCACCTGCAGGCCAGAAACCTTGAGGTGCGTCTGCGCATCTACCTATCGACATGCACGGACTCGGGAGTCGTGGCCCCTCGGGTGCATGGTTCAATCCGAGCGATGTTGGCGCGAGGTGCGTCCACGGGCGTGGGAATCTCATCACCTTCTTCATGCGGGTGGGCATGTTCGCCGGTTCACTCCTATGGGCGCGGGGATCTCGAGGTCCGCTTCCAGTAGCAGCCCTTTAGACCCGGTTCGCCCCCACGAGCGTGGGGATCTCAGGAACGCGCCCCCGTCCTCCCGCTCACCGTCCGGTTCACCCCACGGGCGTAGGATCTCGCACAGCCGCACGAACCGGAGCGGCTGTGCGCCGGTTCCCGCCACAAGCGTGGGGGTCTCGTCACTGATGACCTCGGCAGCGACAACTGCGTCGGTTCACCCCCACGGACGTGGGGACCTCGCGGCCGGTTGGGTGCGGCTGATGCTGCTCGACGGTTCACCCCCACAGGCGTGGGGATCTCTCGATCTCTTTGGGGGCGCGGGCGCCCCACTGCGGTTCACCCCCACGGGCGTGGGGATCTCGTGACCGTGGCGGGCCGGGGACCGGGCAACATCGGTTCACCCCCACGGGCGTGAGGATCTCGACAGGATGGGCTGGCGCTCGACGCCGGTCTGCGGTTCACCCCCACGTGGGGTGATCCGTTTAGTACCAGCTGAACCTGCTGCCTGCGTGCTCGTCTCCACGCCGTGGGGGCGATTCAGCACGCGCGCTGGTCAGAGTCGCAGGTGTCAGCCTCGTTCTCATGCCGGATAACTTCCCCCGCAACGCCTACCGGGTAGGTCGCCGTGCTCGGCCCTTCTAATCCGACGGTCGCAGGTTCGAATCCTGCAGGGCGCGCTTCTTCACCTGCGGAAACTCCAGACGCTGTCGCGTCTGTTGGCGGCATGAGGCAAATGTGGGGCAATCCTGAGTCAGCTCCCGAGCTGTCGCCCCAGTGCGGACGCCGCGTTCAGCACCAGCTGGGCTGTCTCGCGGGCTGCTTCGTGGGCCACGTCCGGGAGCACCGAGACGTAGGTGTCGGCGGTCAGCACGATGCTGGCGTGCCCCAGCATGGCCTGTACCACCTTCAGGTCGGTATGCGCGGCCAGCGCCAGCGTGGCGGCGCCATGGCGCAGATCGTGCAGCCGGATCGGTGGCAGCCCGGAGGCGGCCACCAGCCGGCGGAACCGGCCGGTGAGATAGTCCGGCCGCAGTGGCGTACCTGTAGCGGTGGTGAACACGTACCCAGAGTCCTGCCAGCCTGCATCCGCTGTCGCGCCCAGTTCCTCTTGGCGCTCGCGGTGCCGGGCCAGCACCTGTATGGTTTCCGCGTCCAGGGCCACTACCCGGCAGCTGGCGGCGCTCTTCGGCGGACCGACCATGACCTGGCCGTCGGCGTGTACTCGCTGCTGCGCCACCGTCAGCTCCGCACCTTGCAGATCGACGTCCGTCCAGCGTAGACCGGCCAGCTCACCGCGGCGCAGGCCGCGCAGCGCGGCCAGCCACCAGGCGGCGTACAGGTGGTCCTGCACGATGCCGGTCAGGAAGGTGGCGAGCTGTTGTGCGGTCCACACAGCCACCGCCGGTCGCTCTCTAGCCTGCTGCCACCGGGCCGTCCGCCCAGCGGTCCAGACGACGGGATGCGGTCGCCGGGGGTGGGGGAGTTCGGCGCCGTTGGCCGGGTTGACCGGGATCAGCCGGGCGCGGACCGCGGCGTTCAGTGCGGTTCGCAAGGTGGCGTGGATCCGCACCACGGTGGCGGGCGACAGCTGCCGGCCGGTCGGCGAAGGGCGGGACGCGAGCGTCGCGAGCAGTCCGTTGACATCGCGGGAGGTGAGCTGGTGGAGCAGGATCCGTCCCAGCTGCGGGATGAGATAGAGGCGGATGTGCGTGGCGTAACCTTGCCGGGTCGACGGACGCAGAGCGTCCTTGGTGACCAGCCAGCGTGCCAGCCACTGCCCAAGCGTGCATCCGGCCCTCGCGCCGTCGCGGTCGATAGCGGCCAAGGCGCGGCCTGCCGCCTGCGCTTCCTCGGGGTCGGCGTAGCCACCCTGGCGGATGCGCTGCCGCTGCCCGTCCAGACCGCGCACCTGCACCGCGAAATACCAGCTGTCGTGATCGTCATCCAACGGCAGACGCGGACACGTCACCCCTCGCTGACGTCCCGTTTCCGCGCTCACGCAGCCGCATCGCCTGCTGACTTGCACACGAGTCTTTGCCATCTGTCCCACCTCCACCCTTCACGCTGTGCCACGACAGACGCGTCAGCCAGGGCTTGCACTCGATCGGGGGATGGCCTCAGGACGAGTGACCGGAGTGCCGGGGAAACTCAGGTTGAGTCGGGCCAGCTCGCCGCACAGATCGACAGCCTGCTGAGAGGCATTAAGGTGTTCTGGTGCTGGCGGGTGTTGCGCAGGCGGTTCGCCTGAGTGAGATGGAGCGCGGCTCGTCGCGCCGAATCTTGAGTGGTGGCCAGGCGGTGGGCAGGCTTTGATGGCCTCCAGAATGACGGGTTCGATGTCGGGCAGGGCGGTCAGGGCCCAGCGCTACCGGCGTTTCAGCATGAGCTGGAGGTGGGCACCTCAGCCAACAGACGCTAGGTGACGGCGTCCACTATCGACAAGATCACGGAACGTGATCCCAGGTGGCCCGGACCAGCCATTCGGCGCCTCAGAGCCCTTCCTTCCACCGGGCGAAGGGCTCTGCGTTTGCTGTACTCGAGTTCTTAAGCCCCCACAACGTCCTTGGACAGATCACGCGTACCAGCACCGCCAGCAGGCCGAACAAGCCCTTCACCCGCCTGTAGACAAGCGACAACAACGCCTGACGATGGTCGCAGCCGCCGCTCTGTTTGCGCAGCAAAACCCCAGATCGCAGCGCGAAACCGTGTTCTCGAGCGGAACAAGCGTCGCAAATCCCAACGATGTAGATCTCTGGTGGCTCAGTTAGTACAATTCCGCCTGTGAACTTGCAGGCGCAGATTGAGCTCATAACCAACCCACAGGACTTTGTCCGACTGTGTAATGCGGTTCTGCAGGCAGAGCATGGGGACGACTTCCTTCCGATTGATGATGACCGGCCCGACAGGGGAAACGACGGCTTCTTGAAGTCCGAGCGGAGAATGTTTGCCGCACACTGTTTTAAGCGAGCGCAGAACCGCAGCATTGACGCCGAGATCAGGACGAAGATGGCTGGCGACCTGAAGAAGGCGATCCAGCTCAAGCAAGATCGGGCCTGGGATATAAAGCGCTGGACCTTCCTTTCGAACTATCCCATGCCGGAACATATCGCCGCCAGTATGGTGCAAGCTGGTAATGCCGCTGGTATTGAAGTAAGTTGGCGAGGGCCGGAGTATTTTGCGGATAGACTTCAGCGATTCAAGGGCCTGCGAGAGCTCTTCCCGAATCTTATGGCTAACGAGGTCGCCGAGAAGCTTGACGATGTCATGATGCGCTTGGACTCGCTCGCTCTGCCGAAGCCGCTGGCAATAAATTGGGTGCCCAGAAACTCGGATGAGCAGCGGGCACTGATCGAGCAGATGCCACGCGCCTGGGAATACCTACTCTTCGCCGGCGTGCTCTTGCAAGGGCGCGTCGCTCTAGATCTAAGGTGGCGTGACTATCAGAATGGTTATGGGCGCCGAACGGGCAGATATCTAGACCGGCCGTCATCTCTGGCCCAGCTTGAGGGAGTATTAAATGACGAACTCCTGATAGCGAAAGGACTAAATGCAATCTTTGCGTCCGACATAAACGTCCGCGCCTTTGGGCCGCCGGGACTCGCTGGTGATGTCGGTACCATCGTGCAGTTCGCTGGTCGCATAGTCTCCACTTGCGAAGACCTTCTCAATCTTGCAAGTGAGGTCCGAGGAACAGTTTATGCGGACGAGTTTCGTCAGGCCGCGGATATGCTATCGGCAATCCTTGGACAACCTATAGGTCAAATTCTCTTCTTCATGGATCGAGTCATTCGGGAATTTGGAGAGATTCCCGCGTGGCTCGCGATACTCAATCCGCCGCCGCGGCATATCGAGATCACTTTAGAAATATCTGTAGACGAACGTAGATTGAAGGCGTTCACCAAGGAGGTTGCTCGCGTGCGCAGGCGGTTAAGAATCTAGGTGATCTGGCAAGAGTCTTCGAGCTCGTGGAGATCGCCAGGCATGGCTGCGTCGAGGGTAAATAGGGATGCTCCGGAGCGTCGAACACCGGATGCGGGCCGACCACGACCTGGCCGTCGGCGTGCACCCGCTGCTGTGCCACCGTCGGCTCCGCCGTCTGCAGGTCGATGTCCGTCCAGCACAGCCCGCCCGGCTCGGCCCGCTGCAGATGGCGCAGTGCAGCCAACCACCAAGCGGCGTACAGGCGGTTCTGCGCGATGCTGGCCAGGAAGGTCGCGAGCTGTTGTTCGGTCCAGGCCGCTACCGTCGGGCGCTCTCCCGATTGCCGCCCGATTGATTTCACGGCGGGTATGAAACTCGTCAACCACAGGTCGGAGCTGTCGTGGTTGCTCTTGACGCGGTGCAGCGCTCATGTCGGTTCCGATCTCAGGGCGACTCCTGGTCGGTCAAGATGCGCCGGAGAACGGCGTCGTGTTCCTGGAAGAGGACGTACTCGGGCAGTCCATGTGCTGCTTTTAACGTCGGATCAGTGTGAGGGCCGAGTGGCACCGCGGAGGGTGTCGGTCCAACCTCGGCGATGATCTCGGCGTCCATCGCCACGAGTTCGGCGCCGTAGTGCTGAGCAATGTAGTTGGCGACCTGAAAGCCGTCGGCATCGAGGTCACCCGCGTACCGCAGGGCGATGTTCTGGTCGAAGGCGAGCTGGAGGAGGGCGTGATCGACTCCCCGCAGGTGGCCGCTGGTGCAGGCGAGGGAAAGGTCACTGTCCAAGGCCATGGCCGCTTCGAGAACGGACGGATTCTCGACGACGGTCAGGATCTGTTGAGACAGGACGGGTGGCTGCATGACGAGATCAAGCAGGGTTACCGCCACTGGCGTCGTCGCCTCCCGCAGCCGCCGGTCTATAACGCCGTCTCCGACGACCTTGACTCGGTATAGGAGAACTGTGGCCGACAGCCGGTCAGCGACGATGCCAGCGTCCGAGAGGAGGGCGCGGACGAGATCGGGCCGGATGGGTTCTGGCTGCCTGGTGAATTCGGCGACGGCCGAGACCAGTCGTGCGCCGTTGGGGGTGTTCAGGTCGAAGTAATGGGGGTCGCCGGCGCTGTCGTGGGCGAGTTTGGGCAGGCTGACGGGAGGTTGGGCGGGAAGTTTCTTGATGACTTCGGCTAGGGCGGTGATCAGTTGGCGGAGTGCGGGTTCGTCGTCGCTGACCCCTGCTGAGCGCATGCGGGCGACCAAGCGTGGTAGGCGGGGGAGTTGGTCGGTGGCGTACGCCCAGAGGTCCTGGCGCAGCGCAGCGGCGTCCCTGCGGGCGGCGGCTCGGTTCACGATCTGCTTGCCGGTGGCTTTCTCGGTGAGTGGGATCAGCTCGTGTGGAGAGATTTCGAGCACCGACAGCAGCTCCCGGATGGGGACGTGTGCGGTTGTGCCGGTCATGGGGATCGCCGATCGGCTGCGGCGGCGCCGGGTAGTGGTGTCCAACCAGGACCTTAGTTCGGCGATCGCGGACGGCGGAAGATGGCGCACCCTGAGCATGGCGATGGCGTTGGCTTCTTCTCCCGAGCATAGGCGGTCGTGGAGGGCGGCCCACAGCGGGGCGAAGTCGGGATCGTGCACGATCAGGTCGAGGCCGTGGCTCATGATGGGCTGTTCAGTTCGAGGGTAAGGGGTTGCGGATCGCCGTGTCCTTCCCACAGCCAGGGGACAGTGATGCGTTGCCGTCCGGCGGCGATGACCTCGTGGATCATGGTGCGGCCGGATTCTCGTTTGATCATTGGGGATATGGACGGCGTTGTGGCCAGGACGTCGAAGTTCCATGATCGAAGCAGCCCGAGAATCTGGCGAAGGTTCGGCTCGTCGAAGGCGGCGTCGATCTCGTCGATCGACAGCAGCCGGGGTCCGCGATAGGCGTCGCCGGAGTACATCGACCACGCGGCGGCCAGAAGCGGCAACATGGTGGCGAGCCGACGCTCCCCGGTAGACAGCGATTCGAGCGGGTTGGAGCGCGAGGAGACCTTCCGGAAGGCTTCACTGTTGCCGTCGCCGAAGGAAGAGTGGGTGACGGAGATGTCCCACTCATGCCAGGCCCGATAGTCGAAGGTGTGCGCGACGCGGTCGGGCCACGGTTCGCCGACCGTTTCGTCCATCCGCTGCCGCAGGACCGTGTACATCTGCTCGAAGGTGGCCTCGGAGGGAGGCTGGGTGATGAGTCTGATCATGTGCTGGGCGTCCTCGTCCTTGCGGACATCCCAGTCGACCTGCACGCCGACGTTGGCCACCCCGGTACGGACCTCCCGCAGGGTTGCCCGGATCTGCCGGACCAGCTCGCGTGCGGCATCTCGGCGCACCTGGATGTCGCGGCGCAGTTTGGTGAACATGCCGGTCTTCATGGTCTGTTTGACATCGTCACGCAGGTCTTCTTCGAGCTGGGCGATGCTCGCGTGCAGGGCTTGAAGTGCGAGATCGAGGTCGTCGCCCCGGGTGGCGTCCGGGTCGGCGATGATGGCCCGTCGCCATTCGGTGTCCTCCACGGTGACGAGGACGACCTGGCGGTTGAAGCGGGCGAGGGCGGCGCTGGCAGTGCGGACGCTGTTCTCCAGCGCGACGAGTGCCCGGTTGCGGTTCTGAGTGAGGGTGTTCAGGCGTTCGGGGCCCGAGGGTTTGCCGGCGAGCAAGCGGTAGGCCCAGGTGAGGCCGGTGGTCAGGTTCGCGGGTCGGCCCCCTTCGTCGGCCGGCATATCGTCCGGCAGCGTGGCGAGGCGTTCGTCGACCAGGCGGCCGAGCAGACGTAGAGCATGGTCTCGGCGACGTTCGGCCTCGGCGCGATGGGGTTCGATACCTTCCAGGGTGGAGCGAGCCCGCACGGCGTCCACCTCAGCGGTCTGCCGTTCGGTAAGCAGCGTTTCCACCGCGTTCTTGGCTTTCTGAAGCCGGTCGGCCAGATCCTGACGTTCCTCGAGCAACTCCTGGTATTCGGTGCCGTACAGCGTGCGGATCTTTGCGACGTGCGCGACTGCTTTCGTCGCCGCGAGTCCCGCTTTCATGGCGGACTCGGTGGCCTTGGCGGCGGCGGTCTGCTGAGCGGCGGCATTGCGGGCATCTCGCTGGGCGAGCTGGATCAGCTCACCGCAGCGCCGGGCGGCGGCGGAGCAGCCGTCGATGACACGTGTCAGGGATGAGACCGCCTCAAGATGATTGTCGAGCGTGTCCCGTGAGGTGGGCAAGAGGGAACCGTCGGGCAGAGCCGCCGCCTGGTTCAGCGTGCGGAGTCCCTTTTTGACGGCGTCGGTGGCTTGTGTGTGTCGTTCGCAGGCGTCAATGACGGCGGCGCGCGCTCCGATCAGGGTGGCGTCAGCACGATCTTCGGCCTGGTGTGCCTCTGCCACGGTGGCCAGCGACACGTGGGGGAAGGCCGACCGTTCAGCATCGGCCTCCTCCTGCGCACGGGCAGCCTCCGCATGCGCGGTATCGCTGTCGGCCGCGATCTGGGCGAGTTCGGCCGCTTGCATCTCCGCTTCGGTGGCCCGGGCATGGGCCGCGAGGGCGCTTTGCTCGGCATGGTGCATGTCTTGTTGCACCGCGGCCAGTCGTGCGGAGCGCTGAGCGGATTTGGCCTCCAGACCTGCCAGGATTTCGGCAAGCGTTCGGTCGGCTTGAGTGGTGCGGCGGGTGGCCGCCTGCTCGGCGCCGGCGAGGGCTGCGGTGAGCTCGTCGAGCTGATGGCGGGCGGCGCTGACAGGACCGTCCGGTGGGATGCCGTCCCGCTCCTCGGCGGCGGCTTCCACGTCCCGTTTCCGTGCGGTCAGCTCATCTTGGGCCTCGGCGAAGTCGCCCTCGAGCCGCGCCAGCTCCTCCTCCAGATCGCTGACGCGCTGACGGCGGGCGCGCTCGCGAGCCGTCCGCCCAATGTAGGCCGCGCGATAGCCGGATGGGCAGGAGGCGGTGAGCACGCCATGGGTCAGCGTGCCGGGGACTTGGCTGGTTTCATGCGCGTCGACCGGAATGGTACGCAGCACGTGCGTGATCTGGCC
This sequence comes from Nonomuraea sp. NPDC059007, assembly GCF_042740555.1. Lineage (NCBI taxonomy): Bacteria > Bacillati > Actinomycetota > Actinomycetes > Streptosporangiales > Streptosporangiaceae > Nonomuraea > Nonomuraea sp. NPDC059007. The sequence continues at coordinate 69,516 of NZ_JBHYJD010000048.1, forward strand.
GACCGACAGGTCAGGGTGGCTTTCGGGACGGAGTAGGTCAGCGAGTGTTCGTCCTGCGGCCGGTGCCCGTGCGGTGATGACGAGGTCTCCAGCCGCCAACCGGCCATCAGGAGTGATCAGAGCGTCGAGGAGGCCGGACACCAGCAGCGCGCCCTCCAGCCGGTCGGCATCGTGCGGCGTCAGATGATCGGCGAAGTCGACCAGGGCCCACAGCGGGACGCCGTCATCAGGATGCCGGCTCCGCCACACAGGCCCGGGCGGAACAGGGGCTGCCTGCCGAGCCTGTGCCAGGTTGGTCTCGACGGTGTCGATGTGATCAGCGATCTGCTGCACCTGGTTCTGAGCAGCAGACACCCGATCGTGAAGAACAGGGACCGCGTGGGCATACGCGTTGTGCGCCGCCAAGCGGATCGCAGTGGGATCCAGTGCGTCGAGTTGCGCGGACGAGATGTGTGCCGCAGGGCTTGGCAGGGCAATCCTTCCCGGGTCGAGGAACACCAGAGAACTCCGCCAGCGGTGCGCTTTCGTGAGCCAGTCGCCTGCGGCGACGACGACAGCGGCCGCACCATCGGAGCGGCGCTGCCGAGCAGCAGCCACCTCGGCTTCAGCAGCGGCCCGTTCTGCTGCGTGATCTTCATACGCTTGCGAGCATTCCTGCTCGTCCACCACGGACTCGGCCTCGATCTCGGCACCGACCTCTTGAAGCCGTTCAGCGGACTTCTCCACGCGGATGAACTCGGCTCTATGTGAGGCCCGGGCGTCGGCTGCGACCTTGGCAGCCTGGCTGGCCAGTGCCGCATCGGTCGTGGCGCGTTCGCGGTGCCCTGCCACATCTATACGGTCGCGAGTCCTGGCAGCGGCCAGCTCCAGCCACTCGCTCACCTTGCCGGGTGACAAGCGCCCATCTGCCGACATGGGATCGGGAGCACTGAGCTCCTGGGGCGGGGGCTCGAGGTGGCGGAGAGTCGCAGACCAGACGGTGAGTTCGTCGGTGAACGCGGATTCGGCCTGTCGGCCGGCTCGCGTGGCATCCTCGGCTGCCCCGTGGGCCTTGTCCTCTTCCTCCTCCGCACGGCGCCTGATCTCGGCCCTTGCCTGTTCGGTGTGCTGCGCCTCGCTGTGCTTATGTAGTACGTCTTGAACTCGGCGAATCTGCCGGACACGGGCCTCGACCCACGCGAGCGGCGTCCCGCAAAGCTGCGGCAGGTCCAACGAAGGAGCCGAAGCCGTCGGCTCGCCAACTGCAAGATTTTGGAGGGCAACCAAGAGCCGGTCGAAAGCCGATTCCGCTCCCGCCGCGGACGAATCGCGCCGTAGCTGGTCGGCGAGGTCGTTAAGGTGACGCTGCGCGTCCGAGGCGGAATCGGCTGACTCCCGAGCCTGGTAGGCGGCGTCGGATGCGCTGTTCGTGGCCTGCTCCGCTCGTACGTCCGCCTCACTCGCCGCCAAGGTGAACTCGTCGGCTCTTTCCTGCAGGAGTGACAGCTCCGCACCGGCGTGTTCGCTGAGAACCTGGTCGGCGGCTCCGAGCTCGCCCTCTAGCCGAGAAACCGCAGTGCGAGTCGCCTTCAACCCGATTTCGGCCGAGGCTTTGGCGCTCTCCGTCTCCTTCAGCTGCTCGGTCGCCTCCCTGGCGCGTCGCGTCTGGTCGTCGTAGGCGTTGTTGGCCGATGACAGCTCAGCTGCCTGAAGCTGGCTGACGGCGTTGAGATAGCGGCCGTAAAGGCGGTGCGCGTCCTTCAGGAGGCCGGCTTCGCTGCGGGCACGATCGAGCTGGTTCTCAAGTTCGGCGATGCGTTCCATCGCCTCGGCGATGAGCTTGAGCTGATCGGGTTCGAGGGCGGGCAGGGCGTCGGTGAGGACCTCACGCATCTTCACCGGCGAGATCGCTTCGGCCGTACGGACGCTACGCAGGCTCCGAAGCACACCGATGAGCGCCTCGAACTGAACCTCGTCCAGAGGGGCGAACAACCGGGTCCGGACGGCCTGCCGGTAACCGCGCTCGTCGCCGACGGATTGCAGATGTGCCGTCGCCTGCGGGCGCAAGGCCGACGACAAGGTGAACAGCTCTCCTTGGAGCGTGGCGAGTTGTTCCGCCAGGTCGGCGATCCTGATCGCCTCGTGATCGCGCTGCAGGATCAGATCACGGCCAACCCGGCCAGGCACGATGAAGAACGCACGTTGCAGTTCGCTGACGGTCGATCGCAGCCACAGACCGGTCGTCAAGTACGACGTCTGACCGCTCACGCTGTCGCGCAGGCCGTACTCCAGCCACCACGCCCCCGTCCGGTCCTCGCGCTCGTTCCGATCGGTGTGCCTGCTGGTGAGAGTCCCGCTTGCCTTACCCGAAACCGACAGAGCCGTCTGGGAGGTTTCGGCGTCGAGCAACAGGGTGATCAGCATGGACGCGGTCAAGGACTTTCCCGAGCCGTTGGGACCGGCCAGGGCGAGCCATCCATCGGCGAACAGCAGCGTCTCGTCGGCCCATGCCCAGGAGTTGACCATGCCGGCCCGCGTGGGCTGCCACCGGTCATCGGTGCCCGGGACTCCGAGCGTCGCTATGTCGCCCGCGGCGAGCAGGTGTGCTGGATGCTCGGTCTTCGTCATGACGGGATTCCTGGGATTTCGGCGGTGAGAGGAAGGGGATCCTGCGCGAGCCCGGCATCGGATGGTTCGCCCTGAGCCTTGGTGGTGGCACTGGGGCGGACTCGTACTCGCCACAGGTGAATTCCAGGGGTTGGGTGCCAGATACCGGGGTCTTCCCGGTCCTCGCGGAGCAGCCCCACTGCGACCAGTTCAGCGGCCGCGGCGCGGGCGAGGGCCGACAGCCGCCCGGAATAGGCCGCAGCCCACCGCGGCAGTTTTTCACGAGCCTTCTCCAGCACGCCCAGCACTTCACTGACGGGCAGCGGCGCCATGGGATCCTCGCGGTGGGGGAGAGCCGCAAGCAGCGCTAGGGCGGCCTGCCGCTCGGTGCGGCGACCGTTCGGGAACGAGGTGCCGGTTCCGACTCCCGTCGGGTCGGTGACCTGCCACCAGTCCCGCCTGACCGCGGCTGCGTAACCGAGGGAGCCGATGACATTCAGGGCGCGTTCCCGGCCCGACAAAGTGTGCAGGTACGGCGAACCCTCGGTCTGATCGTCGCTGGGATCGGTCGCCGGGTCATCGACGAGCCGGCGCATCATTCGCAACCTGCGATCCTCCAAGCTCGGCGGCGTACCCGCATCGGTGACGTCCTCCCGATCCAGCAGCGATCGCGCCGACAGGGCGGCGACATGCCGCTCGGGCGGGAGCGCGTCCAAGCCGAGCAACACCGGGGACAGAGAGGAGAACTTGGCGGCCAAGCGATCCCGGGCCGCGGTGACCACCAGATCACTGTCCTCATCGTCCACGGCATGATCGAGGTCGGCGTCCACCGTGATCGTTCCTTCAGCCACCAGCAGCTTGAGCGCATCCACAAGGTGCTGCCGGTTCCGCCGTGCCGCCTGCTTACCGACACCGTCCGGAGCCACGACCTGGAACTCGGGGAGCGTGCCCTGCCGCGCCTCCGATGCGCAGACGTGCGCGATCGCCTGAAGCAGTTCCCGCAGGCTCATCCGGGAGCGTCGCCAGAGCTGCTCGCACACCAGCGCGACGCATACGAGCACGTCTTTGGGCGCCAAGGGGCCATCGCCGCGTCCACGCTCCAACCGTGGTCCTCGATCGGCGGGAACATCCACACGTCGCTTGTGGAGACGGACCAGTTCGGCCACCTCCAAGACCTCCAAGGTCCAACCGAACTGGTGCCGGAAGAACGCGGCCAGATCATGGCGCCCCTTGACGGCAGCTCGGTAGTACTCGGGATCGCACTCGGCACGAAGCCGCCCGGTCGCGGCCAGGGTCCGAGCGGCCTCACACAGATCGGCGTCGAGATAGAGTCCGCTCATGCGACCATTCCGTCCTGCTCGCCCGCCGGACGGAACGCTCCAGCCGCGGTGCCGGAATCGATGGAGGTAACACGCACTCTCAGATCCGGACCCGTCAACCGTCCCTCGGCCAGTTCGATCGTCACAGTGCGGCCGGCGACACCTGGCCGCACCTCGACCAGGACATTCGCGCCGTCAACAGGCACCACTCCACGACCTTCCCTGGGGTTGAACTGTGCGAGCGCGATCTCGATCGCCCGCAGCAGCACGGCGGCGGTCTCCGATTCCAGACCCGCGAAATGATCCAGCCCTACCTCTCCATCCGTGACCAGGAACGCGGCCAGACGGCGTCGCCGGGTGGCTTCGGCGGCGGCTTCGGTCACCGCGGCTGCGCGCGCCGCCGACGTGTCGGCCACCTTGCGCGGGCGCCCGCTGGCGCGCCCTTGCCGCTCGTGCTCGCGCAACGTCACTTCGACTCGATACGGGGAGTCGCCTGCGGCCGCTGCGGTGCCGTGGGCCACGTCCTCCTCCAGGCATCCTGCCATTGCGTGCCATGCCGGCCAGTCGCCGAAGGCCGCCGCGAAGACACGCCTGGCCTCCTCGTCGCTCGGCTGCCTGAACAGACTCCGCGCGAGCACATGGAAGTCCAGCCCGAGATCCGAGCCCCGGCGGCGCGCCGAATAGCGGCGCTCGATGGCCACCAGCAACGTGTACACTGCCCCGGTCGCAGAGGAGATCAGCCGGTGAACGGTGCCGTCCAGCGCGAACCAAGCCTCCAGATCCGATATCCAGCGCACCCGCTCCTCGACCCAGTACTGCTGGTCACGAACATCGATCAGTCCTGCGTGTGCGACGGCCGCCTCGACGATCCGCCGATGCCCTGCGCCGCGAAGGTCGAGCAGCGCAATTTCCACTCGCCGCAAGGCACGCCCGTATTCGCGCGGGAACTGTCGCAGAGCCTCGATCACCCGGTCCCGGTTGTCGCCGAACAGTTCGTCATCGGTCACGTCCGACTGCACCATCTGCGCCAACGCGGTGTAGAAATCAGCGGTGACCCGCTGCAGCTCCTCAATTCGAGTCCGCACGTCGTCCAGATCCATGGGCAGGATGCCGCTCTGATCCGTCAAATGATCGATGAGTTTGCGAATGGTCAACTCGACGCTGTCAAGCAGCCTGCTCGGAAGTTGGAGCGCCCGTCGCGTATCGACCACAGCCGCCCGGACCGCGGCCACGATGCCGCGTCCCTTGCGTGTCAGCGCCCAGGCCTCCCGTCGGACGATCAGGCCCTGGTAGTTGCGCACGGGGGCCGTGTAGTCGCGAAACGGCTCGGCGAACCCCCACTTGGCGAGCTGATCCAGCGTCTCCCGCAACTCCGGCTCCGGCAGCGGATCGTGAAATCCGACGTTGCGCACCTGCGCCGTGATTTCCTCCAGACTCGACATGGGCCCTCGAGTCGACAGCTCTTCGAGAGCGGCCAAAAGCGCCGTGTACCGTTCCCGCGCCAGATCGTCGGGCAGGGCGAACACCGTCCAGTCAGCAGGCAAAACCGCTTGCCACCATCGTCGGGGCTGCTCCACGTCACCTCCTAAGGACCGCCGTGATCCCGAGCCTCACCAGCAAAGTGTGACTAAGAGGTATGACATTTTTCCGAAGATTCCGCGAGATCGTTTCATTCTGCACCCTCCGCCTTAATACGGGCCAGCCGAAATATCTATGAGTTGAAGCTCTAATGCACAGATGCACTTCACTGGCCCCTTCAATACCTTCCGTCTCCAGCGGCGAACCGCTCACTGATTTCACGGCAGTACCGTCAGTCCCTTTACCGACTCCCGTATCTGGCGTATGACTGTTTTTGAGAGCGCGCAACGCACCCGGTCTTCGTCGCCTTCTACGCTCCCAGCACCAGTAGTGTTCACCGAAGTCGGGCAGGTGCTACCGGCGCAGCAGCAGGCGCAGTGCTCGGGACCGACGTCCTGAGTCGGCCGAGAACATGTAGATCACGGCGGGGAGTGCCAGCAACGCGGAGCTTGCCACGACCAGTGCGGCGAGGTGGGGCAGCAGCAGCATGAAGCTTCCCTTCGTGAATTCGGCATCGTCTCGACCGATGCCGAGGGTGCGCTATCAGGATGTAGCGCGCCGGAGAGCCGTTGACGATCTGTGCCAAGGTCTTACGCAATCCGATGAACCCGTACGTCGGCTGACAGAAGCTGACAGTTCCAGCCCAGGTGACGATGTGGGTTTACGTTCTCCAAGAGGCTGGAATCTTGACATCACCATGGCTCCGCCAGCCCCCTGCCGGAGGATCCCCTGGCCGTTCTACGTGAGCGGCTGCGGGATCTGCATCTGCATGCCGGCGAGCCCAGCGGCCGGACTCTGACCAAGCAGACGGGAGCGATGAGCCACTCCACTGCCCACGGAGTGATCCGCTGCGCGAACCTGCCTCGGTGGGGCAACCTGGAGCTGGTGGACCAGGCGCTGAAAGGCGACGTCATGGAGTTCAAGGCTCTGTGGATCGCCGCCCACAACATGCGTTCCGAGCGCAATCGCCCTCTGGGTCCCGGGACCGAGCTCACGCTTCAGCCGGAGGACGAGCCGGTCCTCGATCCACTACACGAGCAAGAGGAGCTGTACCGGCCGGAGAGCGGATTGCCGGAAGGTCACGCCGGCGCCGTCTGGTCAGTGGCCTTCCACCCGAACGGGAACATCCTGGCCAGTGGCGGAGGCGATGGGACCGTGCGACTGTGGGACACGGCGACGGGAAAGCCGTGGCGGGAACCCCTCCAAGGTCATACGAGTGCCGTCGTGGCGGTGGCCTTCCATCCCGATGGGGATCTGGTTGCCAGTGGCGGCAGCGACAAGACGGTACGCCTGTGGAATGTCGGCGGATCACAACCGGTGGGTGAGCCGATGCACGGCCATACGGGCAGTGTTTGGTCGGTCGCCTTCCATCCGAACGGGAACATCCTGGCCAGCGGCGGCATAGACGGGACCGTCCGGCTGTGGAACACCACCACGGGAAGGCCGTTGAGGGAGCCTCTGATCAACCATAACGGCGCAGGCTGGGCCCTCGCCTTCAACGTCGACGGACACCTGCTGGCAAACGGCGGGGACGACGGCATGGTGCGATTGTGGAGGACAACGTCCGGACAGCCGGCAAGCGACCCCCTGGTGGGCCACAACGGCGCAGTCGTAACGGTGGCCTTTCATCCGGACGGGCACCTGCTGGCCAGCGGCGGCGACGACGAAACGGTGCGGTTGTGGGATCCCGACTCGGGACGCGCCATGGCGGATCCGCTCGTCGGTCACATCGGCCCGGTGCGGTCGGTGGCCTTTCACCCGGGAGCGGACCTGATGGCCAGCGCGGGCGATGACGGGTTGGTCCGTTTGTGGCATCTCGATTCCGGGAAACAAGTTGGGCGCCCGCTCGACGGCCACACCGGTCCCATCCGGGCCCTCGCCTTCCACCCGCATGGCCATCTGCTCGCCACAGCAGGCGCCGACAGGAAGGTGCAGTTGTGGAGGAGCACTCAACCCCCCGACTACCAGGTGCTGTACCGGCGCATCGACTACCTCCGCGCCCGATTACGCAGCGCGCGTTCGTAGAGAGGTCGAGTCGTGACAATGCCTCCGCTCGGTCGCGGCGATCACCTCGACGAGCACACCAGCCACGACATCATCGATCACGCTGGCCCCTTCCATACCCTAGCTTCGAACGCCAGGGGTCTGGCGCGAAGCCATGAGGGGGATAGACGCTTCAGTCCCGATAGCTTCCTCATATCCTTCCGCAGCCTGCGGGATGCGGAACTGTGATTCGTGGACTGATAGTGAAAATGAAAATTAGAACTCTACGGACTCGGTGAAGCGCCTTCATCAAACTAGGGGCACACCAGATCGTTCGATGTTGGAGCACGCCCCGAGCACGGTGGTCCGTTTCTTCGTAGTGCCGATGCGCTCTGGGGTACGGGATCCATGCCGTGGAGCCCCAATGCAATGATCATTGGGTTGTCGGTCGTGCTCGGTGCGTGCTCGTACGCCCCGTCACGTGTCGTCAGGGCCCGGCACTGCCTGACACGCAATGTGCGCGGAAACGGTATGAGCTGTCCTTAGATGACACCCCACGACACTAAAGGATCTTGCTTCTAATCCGACGGTCGCAGGTTCGAATCCTGCAGGGCGCGCTTCAATCATGGCTTTGACCTGGGAAAACATGCGCTTGGCCGCCTGGGCGGAACATAGTTCTAGCCGTTCCGTGCTCGCCCGTACCAACCCTGTACACACCACGACCTGGCGGCTGCTCAACCCGGGACAGCAGGCCCTGCTGGTGCTGGCCTACCTGCGCAAGGGAGAGACGTTCCCTGCGCTCGGGGCCGGATTCGGGGTCTCGACGGCGACCGCGTGGCGGTATGTGGAGGAGACCGTGATGCTGCTGTCCGCGCGCTCGCCCAAGCTCGGCCAGGCACTGCGCAAGGCCAAGCGGGACGGGCTGCACTACCTGGTGCTGGACGGCACCCTGATCCACATCGACCGGATCGCGGCCGACCGACCCTACTTCTCCGGCAAGCACCGCGTGCACGGTATGAACGTGCAGGTCCTCGCCTCACCGGACGGGACAATTCTGTGGACGTCCGGCGCGCTGCCGGGCAAGGCCCACGATCTGAGCGCCGCTTGCATCTGGGGCATCCTGCGCGCACTCGAACGTGCGGGCATCATCACCCTGGCCGACAAGGCCTACCAGGGAGCCGAGGCCCGGTCCGCACCCTGTGCCGCTCGAATATTGAGTTACGTGGGCTGAGCTGCGGTTAAGCGGCGTGATGGTATTCACTGATCGTGGCCGCGACGACGGGCCTTCGGCGGACAGTCGCAGGTCGTTCAGTTCGGTCAAGTCGCGGGCGGACTGCGTTGCGGTGTACGGGGGCCGTTGCTGCCGGCACTGGTGCGGCAGGTGCCCGTTGTAGTGAATCAGGTACTCGCCGAGCACCATGGCCAGATGGCGTTCGCTGAGGATCAGCATCCGGTCCAGAAGTTCACGGCGCAGGGTACCGATCACTCGCTCACAGATGGGTTCATCCTCGGCGTCCACGGGAGCGTGGCGATGACCTGAAGCCCTTCAGCGGTGAAGACCTCCCGAAAGGCGACGGTGAAGAGCGGATCGCGATCGTGGATCAAGAACCGCAGACCGGCGATGCACTCCCCAGGTCCATGACCAAGTTGCGGGCCCACTGAACCGTCCACGCGCCGGCCGGATGCCCGGTCACTCCACCCAGGTGCAGTCGCCGGGTGCCCTACTCGATGAAGACCAGCACATACAGCCGCTTGAGCAGAATCGTCTCAACCACCAGGAAGTCACACGCGATGATCGCCTGGGCCCTGAGCGGTCAAAAACTGCCGCCAGGTCGGCCCGGCGAGGCGCCAGATCGATACCAGCCGCGTGCAGGATCTCCCACACCGTGGAGGCTGCGATCGAGTATCCCAGCCGGGTCAGCTCGCCCTGAATCCGCCGATCCCCCAGGTTGGGCTCTCCCACGCCATCCGAAGGATGAGCGCTTTGACCGGCCTGCGAGTGCCAGGCCGGCCCGGGCGAGGCCGGTCGGCGAAGGTCCACTTCCGCACCACGAGCTGGCGATGCCAGCGCAAGATCGTCGCGCGGTGACCGGAAACACCTCCACCCACCGCAGGCGCTGGACCAGCCGAGACAACGCCACAAGCCAGAGCCGGTCGGCATGACCCCACCGCGGCCGACCACCGAGCCGACGCCGAAGCACCCTGTTCTCATGACGCAACACCAACAGCTCAGCTTCCTTGGTCAGATCAGAGCGGGCCAGCACCGCCACATGCCCGCACAAGTACCGAACCACACGGTAGATCAGCGACAAAAACATCCCGCGACGGGGACAGCCGCCGAACTGATCGCGCAGCAGAACCCCAGCTCAGAGCCCGAAACCGTGTTTCGAGCGGGACAGGTTCAGGAGGAGGTGCCCGGCGCGCCGATCGCCACGAGGGGAGCCCAATGGATCAGTGGACGGTTGCCCCTGGCGGCCACCAGGTATTCGCGTTGCGCCGTGCGGAGGGCAGCGGGAGCGGGGGCACCGTTGGCCATGCCGCCGTACGTTGTGGCCAGGATCCGGCCGGTCGCTCGGTCCGGGACGCGGTGCAGGGCGCCGATCACAGCGCGGGCGCCACGCAGGAGAGCGACCGTGGGCAATCCCACCGGCTCATGGCCGGGGACGGGGTCGAGGTGCCCAGACCAACAGGCGCCCATGACCCACCACAATGGAACGCGGCACCGCAGCAGCACTCCGGCGAAGAGGCGACCCCGCTCACCGATGTGCAGTGCGTGCGCCAGCCCTCGGACGTGGTCGCCATGTGCGCTGACCACACCAAGCTCGTACGTGTTCGGCGCGTTCAACGCGTCAACCAGGTATCTGGTGAGAGGCTGCACCTCGGTCAACCGGAAGTGCTGAGTGAGGGCGTCCCGTTCCCATGACGTGCCACGCAGCCCGGTATCCAGCAACGCCACAGCACGCCGTACGCGGCGCACCTTGCGCGTGCTCGCGGTGGCCGCGACGGCCAGCGACGGGGCAAGTGCAGGTGTGGCCACCTCGATGAGAGGTGCGGGTCCGACGCGGATCGCGGAGAACGGCACCGCCCACATCTCGCCTGCCGGAACGATGACCAGGTCGGCGCCATTCTGGGGCTGGTTGGGCGCGGTCAGCACCTTTTGCAGGCCCTCGGGGATCAGCTGGGTGAGTCGAGCCTGCCAGGCATGTGCCGGTTGGTTGAGCAATTCCACGGCGGCGTTCTGGTCCGCGAAGGTGCGGATGTAGTGAGATTGTTCTGCGTCGAGTGCGATGCGTTCGACTGTAGGCTCCCCGGGGAGCGGCGGCACCCACACCGTGTACACGGTGGCAACATCACCATTCCACTCAATGTCGTACACAAGCGCATGAGTTCCCCGGCTGAGTTTGGCGCGATGATCCCGTACCGACTCCACCGGGCCAGCCTGTCGCAGCAGTTGGGTACCGATGATGTCGGCCAGCCGAGCGTGGTCTTCCTCCAGAGCGTGCGCCATCAGTTTGTTCCACCCGGTGGCATCCTCGGCGCTCAGGTTTCCAGCGCCTCCGAAGGCGTCCGGACCGGCGTCTTCGAAGGTGGAAATACGTCTAAGGAGCCGGTCCACTTCGCCGTCAGAGGTGAAATCGGCTTCGGCGAGTACAGCCGGATCGACGCTTAAGGTCGCCGCCAGTGCCTGCGCCCGTGCGCTTTCCACCACTTCCAGCGCGGCGTGCCCGTCCCCGGAAGCCGCGGCGAGTCTCATGGCCCTCAGGTAGGCGGGCCTATGTTCCTGGTACCAGCGGGCCTGGTTATGGGCCGTGCCCAGGCTGCGCCGCTCGGCTTCCAGCAGCCTTACCTGGTTGAGCGCTTCCTGCGTTACTTCCTCAGCGCGGTCCTGCGTGATCAGGTACTCGGTCGCGGCTCCATGGACGTGTGCTGCCATGCCTGCCCAGGGGGTCGACTCGTACTCCAGCGCTCGGCGGTTGTTCCGTTCAGCCGAGGCGAAATCACCATGTGCCATATCGGAACTGGCGAGCATTGAGTAAATGCCGCTCGCGATATCTTGATCGTTCAGGCGGGGCAGGAGTTCGCTTGCTGCGACCACGTATTGCCGGGACAGCACCGTGTCTCGGCGGTCGACCATGACCCGGGTCGCGAGTCCTAGCAAGGTCACTGCTTCGGCATCGACGTCCCCGCAGGCCCGCGCGATCCGCAGCGCTTCCTCCAGGTACGCCTGTGACCGTCCTGGGTCTCCGCGCGTCTTAGCCGCGCTGGACACCAGGTGCAGGGCCTTCACCCGTCCCTGACCATCGCCGATCTCGGTGTAGTACGCCAGCGCTCGTTCCGCGTGTGTCGTGTCACGACGTTCCGCCACATCCAACGTGGCGAGTCGCTCTAGAGCATCCGCCTGACCCTTGATGTCCCCGTACGCCTCGTGCACGGCGAGGGCCTTCTCGAGCAAGGTCCTGGCCAGAGAAGGGTCACTAAGACTTCGAGCGTATGCGTAGAGGGAGTCCCCGAGCGTCTGCGTTCCTTCGGTTCCGTACCGCAACCCCGCATCCGCCATCGCCGCCATTTCACTGCCGAGACGACCGATGATCTCGTCCTTGGCTCTCGGGTCGCCGCTCTCCATATAAAGACGGATGGCACAATCCAGCGCCTCGGCTCGAACCTGGTGATCACCCAAGGGAAACAGTTCGCTCGCCAGTTCAAGCAGGGCCTGCGCCTTCGCCTTCTTACTCCGGCGCGAGTCGCGCAGGATCGCCCGTAACCGCTTCGCAGCGTCTCGTGACCCGTCCGAGCGCTTCCCGAACACGAATTACTCCGTTCCGTCTGCAACCCGATTCCTGAGCGAGCGGCTGCCCTCTTGACGATGCTAACGTCAAGCATGCGCTCAGAAAGGGCAAGCCGCTTCGGAGCTCTGATCCTCTTCGTCGCAGGCGCCGCTTTCATCGCCTTGGCCACCGTCGCGATGCTCACAGACCGTGACACCCTTGCTGGCGGGTTTGGTGTGCTTGCCCTGCTGAGCTTCACCATGGCCGCGTTGGCTCCACGCATGCAGGGCCAGGTCACCGCGAGCCTTAACGGGTTTCGCTTCGAACTGGTCCGAGAAGTCGTCGACGCCGGAGACCGGGCCGGCAGTCCGGATGCGCTGATCCTCGAGGCGGTACGAAACGCCTTGTCGGAGCAGGACCTTGCCTCCGACGCCGCACCACCAGACGATGAGGAACCCGATACCGACTTCCGCGACCCTCGTGCAACGCAGGCCGCCATCCAGCCTTCCGCCGACGACTTGCTGGCCGATGCCCGGCGAGCCCTTGACCAACGAATCGTGGGCCGCTGGTCAAACCGAAGCGCACACGGCGGAGCATGACCGGACGACCCGATCCTCCCACGCCATTCGAACACTCTGACGAGCTCCACAGGGTGTGGCACCGCCGTACAGCTGACCCCGGACAGCAGACTGAACCAGTCGGCCAGCAGGGTCAGGATCTGGTCCGCCGACAGGGCTCGCAGCCACACGGCATCAGCTCGATTGCCGGTTGGATGCCGTCGAGACGGCGGCTTCGCCAGCCTGGTGGCGCTCAACCGGATCCGCGACGTACCACCCGGGCCGAGGGCGGCGACCCTGTGGGGCTCAATAATAGGATTCGGCGTCTGGCCTGCGGGTTCTTCGTGGCTTCAGTTGGCGATCCGGTACTCGTTGATGAGGCCACCGAGGATGGTTCTACGGTGGACCTGATGGCTGGCCAGGTCGGCTGGCGAGGGCGGTCCGGCTTCAGCTTGGGATGGGCTTGACTGGCCGATGCCGCGGTAGGGCCGGGCACGGGTCCGTCCAGTGTGAACGGCTCTGGCCCGTAATCGGTGGTGGCGCCAAGTGATCACCTGCCAGTCTGAGCCGTGCTGAAGATCGGCGATCTTACGGGGTGTGGTGTTTGCA
>NZ_JBHYJD010000049.1:0-81050 GCF_042740555.1 Nonomuraea sp. NPDC059007
TTTATTGCCCCGCCCCCCCCCTACATCAACCCCCCCTCTGCGGTCGCCTGCGTCTTTTTTTTAAATCCCCGTGGTTCCGCCTCCGGGCCCGGGGCCGCGGGGGGCGCCCCACGGATCTGCTCACCACGGTCGAGTTCTTCCGGCAGGGCGTAGGGCATCCTGAGGTAAGCACAGAACACGTCCACGACTGTCTGCCGCAGGCCCGGGTTGTTCTGCGCCAGCTGCTCCAGTGCGTAGAGGCCAGCCAGCCGGACTGGAGCTTGAGCATGGCCGAGCTGTTCAGCGGCCTTGCCGTAGCGATCGGTGTCATGGCCGCGTTCGCCGAGTTGGAAGGTGTACCAGGCGGTTTTGGAGTTGCGCGCGGTGTAGTAGACCGCCATCAGGGCGGCCAGGCCGGTGGCGACCGCCAGGACCCGGCCGCGGATGGTGTCGACGGCGGCGGCGAGCTTTTCGCCCTGCAGGCCAGTCACGCCGTCGATGTGCTCCAGCCACCAGGGTGCGCCTGGGCCGAGCATCCAGCCGACCGCGACGACGATCACCGCGACGGTAACGGTAACCATGATCGAGAGAGGCTTCATATCGTCCTCTGTGGGGGCTTCGATCTCGTGAGGATCTTGCCCCCAACGTTGGCGGACTGTCAGACGAGAAGTCCCAGAGTTTCCGGCATCTCCCCGGCCGTCAACTGCCGGTCAGGATCGGTTTCCTCGTCGGCGCAGTCGATGATCATCTTGACGAGGGTTCACTTGTCGTCGTCGGAGAGCTCGTCCAGCGAGGCGATCGCCGGTTGGAGCAGCGGCATGATGGCCTTGGGCGCGATGGCGTCGTCATCGCTGCTATCCAGGCCGATGACGATCCCCATGAGTACCTTGGTCAGCGTTCGTTCGAGCGTGGTCATGATGGAGCTCCTGGCCGGGCAGCGGAGAGAGGTGGCCGTACGGCCGGCGATGTCCGGGAAGGCTGGCATGCCGAGATGGATCGTGGTCGTGTGGCGGGCCCGCTCACCGAGCTGGGCGAGCTTGTCTTCGGCCCCGGCGAGGCCGACCTTGAGTCCTTCGACCTCGCCGAGCCAGCCTTCTCGTTCGGCCTCGGCGATGCGGTCGTGCAGGTTGTCACGGATCTCCTCAAGGCGTCCCCGCTGGGCGGGGTCCGGTCTCAGGAGTGAACATCTGACACAAGCGTGTTCATGGATGCAGGGTGAGGCGAACGCGCGGCCGCAGGTGCCTACCGAGACTTTCCGCTTCTCGAAGTGGGCGAGGAAGGCGTCCCATTCTTGGTCGGTGGGAGTACGGTATTCCTCGCTGGGGCCGTTCGGCGCGGCGGCGGGCGATGAACGCACGGTGGTGGGTGATGACGTCGTCGGGGCAGATCGCGGCATAGCCCATCGTGGTATCGAGCAGGGCGTGTCCGCAGATCTTGGCGGCGATGTGGGATGGAAGTCCGGAGCGCAGGGCATCGGTGACGAAGATTCGACGGAAGTCATGGGGCCGCCATTCGAGAAGTTCACCGGCGATGGTGATCCGCGCGGCGGCCGAGGTGGCGATCTGGCATTCGCCGATGTAGTACGCCTTGTCGGCGGCCACCGCGCCGGGGCGGGTGCGCAGACGGCCGGCACGAACGGGGACCTTGATACGGGCCAAGACGGCGCGGCACTGCGGGCTGTCGCCGGCCTGGCCGGGAGTCAGGACGAAGGACAGCGGACGGCATCGCCGGTCGGCGGACAGGTGGACCTTGCTGGTCAGCCCACCCCGAGAGCGGCCCAGCCCGGCCGCTTTCAACCGTGCCCTACTCCGGAGCCGCACCTGCCGGCGTGCAGTCTGCTCCCCGTTGTGCTCTCCCCCGCCGTCGGGGGCGGTGTGCTCCTTTGGTCGAGCTCTGCTCTTCCTCGGCGGCCTTCTCCAACGCCGCCAGGAGTTCGGGTCCAGGGCCATCCCGGCGGCGTGGTGGTGGGCACGGGCCGTGGTGGAGTCCACGCTGACCAGCCCGAGGTCCGCCTGCCCGCGGGCAGCGGCCTCGGCGATCACGGCCTCCATCAAATCCTGGAAGACGCCGGCCATCGCCCACAACCGGAACCTGTCGTAGACGGTGGACCAGGACCCGTGCTCTCGGGGCACGTCCCGCCACGGGCTGCCCGTGCGGAACCGCCACATCGCCGCGTTGAACTGCCGCCGCAGGTCCGGGATCGGACCTCGCTCACTCAACGGGAGGTGAGGATCTATCAAGGACCGCTCGTCGTCAGTGAGATCGCCGCGTGCCATGGCGATGGCCTGCCAGGGTCGGACGCCACCGCGCAGGCGGATCCGCAACATCATGATCTCAACTGCGAACAGGCCCTAGGTCTCCCTCAGCGCCAGAAGCGCGTAACAGCCGGGTCAGGATTGGGCTGGTCACCGCGGCGCCTGCGCGAGGATGGCGGTGGTGTGGGCGTAGACCTGCTGCCCGAAGGCGGGGTCGCGGGAGGCATCGGATGACGTGTCGAGTTCTGCGGCGCTGTAGTAGCCGCCGGTCGCGCCGTCCCATGCAGAGTCGCTGGCCAGTCGAATGCTAGTGCGTGCGCCCTTCTCCGGGCCGGCCAAGAACGCCTTCCCCACTATCTGAACCATCTTGAGGACGCCGCCGGCGTTGCGCCCGAACGCAGTCGCGACGCTGCCGGGATTTGCGGCGTTGACGGTCACTCCACTACCGGCAAGTTCCCTGGCCAGGGCATAGGTATAGGCAAGGTTGACCAGCTTGGAGTCGCTGTATGCCTGGAGCTGGCTGAATTCAGTGGGATAGGTCCAGTCCTGCAGTTTCGGGTTCCCGCGCTTCTCCAACGTCGAGGACAGGTTGACCACGCGCGAAGGCCGTCCTGTCACGGAGGCCCCGTTGCGCAGAGTGTCCAGCAGCGCCGAAGTGAGAGCTGCGGCTGCCAGGTGGTTGACGGCCAGCGTCCGTTCCACCCCGTCGGGGGACAACGCGCGTTGGGAGAACGCCGCGCCCGCGTTGTTCACCAGCACGTGCAGGCCCTCCGGGGTCGCCTGCAGCACCTGCTCGACGAGATCCCGCACACCCGCCAGCGACCCGAGGTCACCCGACACCGGCACGAACCGTCCCCCGCCAGCTCCAAGTTCTCGGGCAACCGCAGCGGCCCGCGCCTGGTCGCGCGCGTGGGCCAAGACGACCGCCCCGGCCTGACCCAGGGCCGCCGCAGTTGCCCGACCGATCCCGCTGGTCGTCCCCGTCACCAGGACGGTCCGCCCGTCCATCGTCCAAATCCCTGTCGACGCCCGACCTGCCATCTGCCGCCTCCTTCATAGATACTGAACCCCGACAGTACATTAATTACTGAACATATACAGTATTTACCTCGTGAGGAGTCGGGCGTGGATCCAGCAGCACACACAGAGGGTCCCGATGAGGCCGCGAATGGCGCGGCGCTCGCGGAGAGCCTCTTCACGGCGGTCCATAAATTGCGACAGAGGGCCAGTAGGCAGCTGTTCAACGAGCAGGTCACCTACGAACGGCTCCGACTGCTGACGTTTCTCCGCGATGACGGCGACCTCACCATGACCGAGATGAGTCGTCGACTCGGTGTGACTCCCCGGGCCGTGACCACCCTTGCGGTATGCCTGGAGTCCGCAGGCATGCTGACCCGACAAGCCCACACCCGAGACAAGCGCTCTATCGTCCTACACATCACCGATACCGGACGTCTGGCCGCCGACCGCCTCTGGGACGATCACCGCGACGCAATGGCCGCCGTCGTCGACAAGCTCACCGACGACCAGAAGACCGCACTTCGCGACATCCTTGACGCTCTCGACACCTGAAAACTGGATCAGGCACACTTTCCGTGATTCGGGCCAGTCGCCGCCCGTGGCGGGGGACATTGCTGGTCGTGATCGCCGCCAGCTGAAGATGCGGGCCGATCGACTGCCACTCGTCATCGGTGAGATCGCCACGTGCCACCAGGCAGGTCGACTGGATCACTCCGATTGTGATCCGAACTCAGAACACGGCCTAGTGCTGACCCACGCCACCGCCCTCGGCGTGCTCGCGCTTCCCGGAGCGGCACAGGCGGTGGCCGAGTTGGGCGCCGGGTTCGGCATCGGCGTGGTGGCCGCGATCATGGGGGTAGCCGGGCCTCTACCTGGCCTTACCCAGCTCGCGTGTACCGGGTGACAGCGTCCTTAGCGACCGGTTCGATCCTCAAGATCACTCTCAGCGCCAACGGCTGTACCGATGTTCCTCGGCCCCGGCTCCGGAGCGCGGCGGCCGGTGCGCTCGAAGGTCACCCGGGCCAGCCACCGGCGGTCAGCCGCCAGCATCGGCGCGTTGCCCCGGCCATGGCCTGGGTGCTTGCGGGCCGTCCTCCACCAAGCGGGTGGTCTCGCTCTCCAACGTGTGCTCGGTGGAGCGCGCTGCCGCCCGTGGGGTGAGGTCGGCGGTGGGGGAGGGGCTCATATGGTTCTCCATGATCAACAATCTGAGGAGCGATAAAGCAGATCATCGCTGCTCAGCCGCCGACAGGCATCGCTCACGCCGAATCCGCGCAGCGCAACAGCCTCCCCCTGGGCCTGTCGGTGATGAGAATCCCGCTGACATCAAGTGAGAACTCTCAGCTGGTCAGATCGATGCAGGGGCGCGCAGGGGCGGTCAGAGCGGTTACTTGCGGGAATTCTCCATTCCCGCAAGTTGCCCTGACGGCTCGCGACACAACGGATCTTAATTTCTGATTTTGATTTTCTGGAAAATCGAAAATGCTAGAGTGCTTCTGTGAGCGGGGAAACGGGCGTGGTGACGCCTTGTAAGCACTGTGGGACGCCGATTGAGCAGCGGGCGGGGCGGGGGCGGCCCAAGGCGTACTGTCCTGAGGGGGATTGTCAGGCGGCGGCCAAGCGGGAGCGGGAACTGCGGCGGGCCACACCTGGGCTTGAAGGGGCGTTGGCCAGGGCTGAGCAGTTGTATGACCGGATGGAGACCGGGCTGGCGGCGGCTGTTGAGCCGTTGGCTCGGGCGTTGTCCCAGGAGCTCAGTCCTGCTGGGGTTGAGGCCAAGCTGAGTGCGGTTCAGGCTGAGGCGCATACGCGGGTGGCGATCGCGCGTACGGAGCGGGAACAGGCCTTTGAGCAGGTACGGCTGGCCCGCGAAGCCGTCGAGGAAGCGCAGCGGGAGACCGAGCGTATGCGGGGGCGGGTGGGCGAGGCCGAAGCGGAGCGGGATGCCGCGCTCGGTGATGCCGAGCAGGCCAGAGAGCAGGCGCTGGCGGCGTTGCGGGAGGCGGCTTCCACGGAACGGCAGGCCAAGCAGCGGGCCGATGAGGCCGTGCGGCAGGCCAAGGAGCTGGCGGACGGGGCGGCTCGGCGGGCTGAGGAGGTGGCCGAGGAAGCTGCTCGGCGGGTTGAGGCGGCCGAACTTGCCCGGGAGGAGTTGGCTGGGCGGGTTGAGGCGGCTCTTGGGCAGGTTGCGGTGGCGGAGGCGCGGGCCGTACAGGCTGAGCAGGAAGCTGAGCGGGAACGGGGGAGTGCGGAGGCGGCGGCGGTTGCGCGGCGGGAGGCTGAGCGGGGGCGGGAGGAAGCCGAGCGGGACGTCGCGGCGGCCGGGGCGCGGGCCGAGGCGGCGGTGCAGGAGCGGGAGCGGGCGGGCGCGCGGGCTGATGCCGCGGAGGAAGGTCGGCGGCTTGCGGTCGCGGAGCTCTCCAAGGCGGAGGCTGCCCGGGATGAGGCGTGGGTACGGCTGGCCGAGGCGCAGGACGCCCGGGACGCGGCTCGGGCGGAGTTGGGCGAGGTCGAGGCTCGGGTGGCCGCCGGCAGTGGCCCCGAGCTGGACGAAGTACGGGCTGAGCTGGACAGGACGCGGGCCGAGCTGGATCGGGTCAGGGGAGAGTCGCTGGTGGATCGGGCTCGGCTGGAGGATCTGCGGGCCGAGTTGGAGACGGTCAGGGCGGAGGCGGCCCAGTTGCGGGAGCGGGCGGTCGTCGCGGAGCTAAGGGGCGGTGGGGCCGGACGGTGACGGGCACTCAGGTCAAAGGACGGTGGAGGGCGCTCGGGTCATGGGGTGGTGAGGGCGGTGCGCTGGGCTGGGGTGAGGCGGTCTGGGCGGGTGGTGACCGAGTAGGCGCCGGTGGACGCATGCAGCACGGTCAGAGGGTCGGCGATGGCCGGGCGTTGGATGAGGGCGTTCAGGCCGTCGGCGACGCGTTCGCGGGGGAGTGCCAGTGCGGTGGCGAGTTCGTCCACGGTGAGTGGCCGGGCGGCGTGGACCAGGGCGGCGAGTACCGTCAGCGCGTTGTGCACGGCCGGTTCGGTCAGGACGGTGCTGGACATCTCCTCGCTGATCCAGGTGAAGAAACGGCCCATGCGGGCCAGCCGGACTCCGGCCGCCGTGTCGGCGCCCAGGATCTCGATGCCGTCTCGCGTCGCCTCGGCGACCTTGTCGTGGGCGCGCGTGTCGGCCGTCCAGGCGCGTAGCCAGGAGTCCTCGTGGACGATGTAGCGTTCGCGGCGGCCGCCGGGGTCGGGTTCGCGGCCGACCAGTCCCAGGGGATGGAGGTAGGCGATCGCCTTGGAGACCGACGCGGGGCTGACCCGCAGGCGCGCCGCCAACTCGGCCGCGGTCAGGCTGCCCGACTCGGTGGTGAGCAGGCAGACGAAGACCCGGGACGGCATGCGGGGCAGGCCGGTCCCGGACATGAGCGCGGCGAGCCGTTCCGCGAAGTCGTGGGTCACGGTCGGTGACACCGTCCGGTACGGCCGGCGCCGCCCCGCCCGCCGCCCGGTGGCCTGCTGGGCGTGGTCGGCCAGGTAACCGCCGGGCCCGCCGTTGCGCGCGACCTCGCGGCTGACGGTCGAGGTCGGCCGGCCGAGCCGCCTGGCGATCTCGGCGTATCCGAGGCCTTCGGCGACGCAGGCGGCGATCTGCCGGCGTTCGTCGTGGGTCAGCCTGCCTCCGGGCATCGGTGCGCCTCCTGGGTGCGTTTGTCGACAAGTCATTGCAACACTCGTTGCGTTTCCCGTCAATACCATTGCAATTATCAGGGCAAAAGCCGCACTTTCCGTTGACGATCTGTGAAACGCAACGTAGCCTTTCCGCGATTCGAAAGGGGTGCGACAAGCATGCACGTAATGGCGATTTCCACGATCAGCGACGAGCGGGGATTCTGGGACACGCTCAAGCAGGCGCACGGCCGGCTGCCCGCGGGCGCGCGGTGGCTGGTGGCGGTGGCGAGCACCGACGGGACCAAGGCGGTCAACGTCATCGTTCACGACTCGATCGACAGCGTGAAGGCCATCCTCGACGGCCCCCACGCCACGACGGAGTATGTCGAGGCCGACAGCGCCAACGCGGTCGGGCTGCCCGGATGACCCCGGAACGGCTGCTGGAGATCCTCGACGAGTTCCAGACCCCGAGCGCCGCGGTCGGCATCCTGCACAACGGTGAGATCACCGAGCTCGCCGCCGGAGTCAGGCATGTCGTGACACGAGAGCCCGCGACGCCCGGCACCATCTACCAGTGCGGCTCCCTGACGAAGACCTGGACCGCGCTCGCCTTCATGCAGCTCGTCGATGAGGGCAAGGTCGCCCTGGACGAGCCGGTGCGGACCTATCTGCCCGGGTTCGCGGTCGCCGATCCGGAGGTCGGCGCCGCGGTCACACCGCGCCACCTGCTGAACCACACCAACGGCATCGAGGAGTCCTTCGGCGATCCCGGTGAAGGCGACGACGTCTATGAGCGCATGATCCGCAACATCGCCGGGGCGCCGCAGGTGCACCCGCTGGCGTACACCCATGGATACAGCGCGGCGCTCGGCTACGCGGTGCTCGCGCGCATCATGGAGGTGGCCGACGGGCGGCACTGGGACGACATCATGAAATATCGGCTCTTTGAGTCGATGGGGTTGACCAGTACGAGCAGCCGGCGTGAGCACGTGGACCGGACACGGGCGGCCACGGGGCACGTCGTCCGCTCGCCGGAGGAAGGGCCGATCGTCTCGCCGGTGGACTACCTGCCGCGCTCCTTCGGCCCCGGCGGCAACCTCAGCTCGACGACCGGGGAGGTGCTCGCGCTGGCCCACGTCCTGCTCAACGGCGGCAAGGCGGCCGACGGCACGAGGATCGTCTCGGCCGCGGCCGTTCAGGAGATGATGCGGTCACGCGTGCCGGTGCCTGATCCGTACATGTTCGGACCGGAATGGGCGCTCGGACTCATCGTGTGCGACTGGCACGGCGAGACCGTCTACGCGCACGACGGCAGCACCATCGGCCAGAACGCCCGGTTGCGCGTCCTGCCGGACTCGAACCTCGCCCTCACGATGCTGACCAACGGCGGGCCGCGCGACGGCCTGTACCGGAAGGTGTTCAACGAGATCCTGGCCGAGCTCGGCGCGGTCACGATCCCCGCCCTCCCCGCGCCCGTCCCGGATCTCAAGCTCGATCTTTCGCGGTACGACGGCGTCTACGAGCGACCGGACGTCCGCTACGAGGTGAAGGCGGAGGGCGAGAAGTTGTTCATGACCCTCTTCCTCAACCCGATGGAGGCCGCGTTCCTCGGCAAACCGGACCGCCTGACGTACGAACTGCTGCCGGTGAGCGACACGCACTTCCTGATGCCCACCGAGGAGGACACCCAGACCGTCGCGATCTACGACTTCAAGGACGGCGCGGCCCAGTACCTTCACACCAACTGCCGGGTGACGCCCAGACGCCCGGCATAGAGTTCGGGAATGTTCACCTCGTCGCTCTCCGCCGAGGGGAACGCATCCGCCAGAGGCATCAGCGGGCCTACGAGGCCGCGAAAGCCGAGGCGGGCTCGGGCCAGACGTTCACGTACCTGGGCAGGACTCTGGTGGTTCCGCCGGAGGTGCAGCCGATCACCGGAATGTCCCATCTGCTGGGGGAGGCGGTGCTGAACGAGGTCCGCCCCGACGATCGTGTCCTCGACATGGGCACCGGCTGCGGGGTCAACGCCGCCGCCCGGCGACCTCGACCCCGCCTCCGGCCAGGCCCGGCCGTCCTACACGCCGCCGAAGATGGTGCGAACAGCTTCACTCTGCTCGACTTCTCCGGCCACACCTCGGTCGCCTCGCTGGCGCGTTACGCCCGGGTCTCGCCTGACGCGCGGGCCCGCTGGCAGGAAGGCCGCGACCCGGCGTCCCGCCGACGCTGAAGCCTGGCCGGTGGTCGGAGGGGAAGTACCGGGTGGCCAGCCGGCGGCGAGCGAGGTGGCGGGGATGAGCATGCTGTCCCTGTCGGGTGGCAGGCGGGGCGGTCGGACCGGCGGAAGGCTAGCGGACGGGCTTGACCTTGATCGGTGGGATGCGCCGCAGGCAGGAGGTGTCGCTGAGGCGTTCGTGGCGGATGAAGCCGGTCACGATCGCTTTCGCGCAGCCGGTGGCGTCGAGCTCAGGTATGTGCCCGGTGTTGGGCACCGGCAGGAATCGGGCGCTCGGGAACTGCGCCGCGTTGCGCCTGCCGTTCTCGTCGGAGGTGTTGCTGTCGAGGTCGCCGGAGATCACGAGCGTGGGCACGTCGGGGAGTTTCCCGGTCAGCGTGTACGGCCGGGCCGTCCCCTCCTTGGGCCAGGCGATGCACAGGTCGCCGCCGTCGAGCGGGCTGGTGGCGAAGGCGCGCGGGCTGAAAGCGCCGAACTCGGCGGGGCGGGCACGTTCCACGGAGCGGTGGAACTGCCGCCACCGCTCGCGCAGGGGTGCGTGCACCGACCACGGCCTGGCGTAGTCGTTGCACACCACACTGGTGCTCAGTGCCTGGTCGTCCTGGTCGGCGGCTAGTTCCTTGAACACGCCGCCGATCTCGTTGACCAGCGGGCGGAAGTCGCCTCGGGCCGCGTGGTGGAGACGGGCCGGCAGGCGGCCGAGCAGCGATGACTTGCCCGGTGTGCTGCCCACGGCGTGGCTGGCCGGGAAGGTGAGCACGAGGGCCAGTGTGGACTCGGTGAGCGTGAGGGCGCGTGGCTTGCCGTCCACGGTGATGGTCATCGGGCGGGGCTCGGCACGCAGCCGGGCGTTGACGGTCCGCAGGTCGGCGACGACGGCGTCGCCGTCGCAGGCGGCGGCGCGCTCGCAGATGCGCCGCAGGGTGAGGGAGATCGCCCTGGCGCTGGGCCCGCCCAGGGGGTCGAAGCCGACCGGGTAGGCGCCGGAGAACAAGATGGAGCGCACGGTTTCCGGGTGACGTTCGGCGTAGATCGACATCAGGTAGGTGCCGTAGGAGACGCCGTACAGGACGATCTGGTCGAGGCCGAGGCGGCGCCGTACCGCGTCGATGTCGTCGGCGGTCGCGGCCGAGGTGTAGCCCTCGGCGCGGGGGCCCAGGGTGGCGGCGCAGCGGGCGGCGGCGCGGCGCAGCTCGGGCCGGGTGAGCAGGGCGAGGCGGGTCAGGCCGCAGGTCAGCTTGCCGGACTGGCCGGTGCCGCGCGGGTCGATCAGCAGCAGGTCGTGGTCGGCGGCCAGCGATCTGGTCAGCTTGGTGTATCCCTTCGCGGACTCGATGGCGCCGCCGCCGGGGCCGCCCGGGTTGACGACGATGGTGTTCTTGGCGGGTTTCGACTCGTCCTTGCGGCGGATCAGGGCGTAGGCGACGTCGACGGTGCCCAGCGCCGGCTTGCCCGTCACCAGGGGGCGCGACTCGGATCCGCATTCCACACGGTGGCCGGCGACGGTGGGACACCAGGCAGGCGCGCTCTGCGCGGGGGAGGGCGATGACAGCACGGACACAACCGTGGTGATCGCCATGAGAGCGGAAATCAATGATGTTCCTGTCTTTCGCGAAGGCGGGTCAGCCGCAGAACAGCGAGTCGATCACCTTGAAGAGCTGCGCCGGCTCGGCGAACTTCGGGTTGGCCGTCGTCAGGTTGAGCACGGCCCGGTGGCGCCTGTCCAGCGTGGAGGCGACATAAGTGGCGTAGCCGGAGATGCCGCCGCTGTGCCCGTAGACCTGCTTGCCGCAGGACGTGGCATACCGGAAGATGCCCAGGCCGGGCTCACCGTCGCCTTGGTCACCGGCCGGCGGGGCCGTGACGTCGAGCATCTCGCGCAGTTGTGCCGGCTTGAGCACCTTGCCGGCCAGCAGGCGCTCGATGAACCTGTCCAGGTCGGCGGTCGTGGACACCATCCCGCCCGCCGCGTTGGCGGCGGTGGTGTTGAGCCGGGTGAAGTCCACGGGCTTGCCGCCGATCCACAGGTAGCCGCGCGCGTGCGGCCGGGGCAGGCTCACCTTGTCGCCGGGATACCAGGTGGAGCGCAGGCCGAGTCGCCGGGTCGCCTCCTGGTCCCACGGGTTGCCGGTCACCTTCTCGATGATCATGCCGAGCAGGTAGTAGTTGGCGTTGGAGTAGGAATGCTTGGCGCCGGGGGCGAACCGCCGGGGCGAGTCGTCGGCGAGCTTGACGAGTTCCTCGGTCTTGACGTGGGTGTAACGGTACTTCTGCGTGCCTTCGTCGCCCAGGTACTTGGTGTTGCTGGCGTCGTCGCTCAGGCCGCTGGTGTGCCGTAGCAGCATCCGCACGGTGATCTTGCCGCCGTCCTTGAGCACGCCGGGCAGGTAGGTGTCCACCGTGCCGTCAAGCCGGACCTTGCCCTCGCCGACGAGCCGCAGTGCTGCCGTGGCCACGATCATCTTGGTCACGCTGCCGATCCGGAAGTGCCCGTTCAGCGGCACCGGCGTCTTCCTGCCCCACACCGCGGTCCCCGAACGCGCACTCCACGTGCGCCCGTCCTGGACCACGCGCACGACCGCGCCCGCCTGGCTGAGCGCGGTCAGCTCGTCCAGGTTGCGCTGCACGACGGCCTTACGGCTGTCGAGCGCCGCCTGAGCGGGTGCCGAGGTCGCCGTCACGGCCGCCGCCGCGGCCAGGATCGCGGTCAACGTCTTCTTCATGGGATTCGCCTTTCTCACACATCGGTACGGCGGCGCCGTCTGCGGCCCGCTCGTTCATGGGGATGGTTCGACCCTAGAAGCGCCGTTGACCGGGAAAATCGGCCCAGAGACCGATCCGGGGCAGAGCCCGCGGAAGGAGCCGGACGCGGCCGCGTGTCTTTGGATACGCGACCTAAGTCGGAGCTCGTTTAGGCTGGTGCCTCCCATGACAACCCAGGTGCCGGCGTCCGTGTCCGCGCTGCGGCGGTGGCTGACCGGGCATCCGCGCGCGGCTGATCTCCTCTTGGTGAGCACGTTGATCGCCTTCGACGTGCTGGTCTGGGCCGACTACAGCACCGACGACGGCCTCCTGAGGCCCGCGCTGATCGTGGCGCAGGTGGTGCCGCTGCTCTGGCGGCGCACCCACCCCTGGACGGTCCTGGCTCTGGTGAGCACGTTGAGCCTGGTTCAGGGCGTGACCGCGCCGCCGGACGATCACACCGGCGGACTGTTCGTGGCCTTCGCCGGATACGCCGTTGCCCGCCATGCCCGCCCGCCGCTCAGCGCGGCGGCGATTCCCCTCGTGGCCGCCACCCTCCTTCTGCCCGACCTGATCCGGACCTGGCTCGGCATGCCGCCATCCACCGACCCGGGCTGGAGTGTCACGGCCCTTCTGCTCCTGCTCGCGATCTCCGCGGGAGCGTGGTCGCTGGGGTTCGCGCACCGCCGTACCCACCTCTATGCGGTACGTCTGCGCGCCGAGCAGGAGCGCAGCACCAGGCGCGCTGTCGCGGCCGAACGCGCCCGCATCGCCCGCGACCTGCACGACCTGATCGCCCACCACGTCAGCGTCATCGCCATGCAGGCCCGCTCCACCGCCGAGACCCTGCCGGAGGAACCCGGCCTGGCCGTGATCGGAACCTCGGCCGACACCGCCCTGACCGAGATGCGCAGAATGGTCGGCCTGCTGACCGACGACCACGACGGCCCGCAGCCCTCCCTGGCCCACCTCGACGCTCTCACCGCCCCGTTGAACGCCGCCGGGTGCCGGGTGGAGATCACCGTACCCAGCAGCCTCACCGCCCCGGACGCCGTGCAGATCACCGCCTATCGCATCATCCAGGAGGCGCTCACCAACGTGCTCAAGCACGCGGGCGCCACCACCGTCGACCTGACCCTGCGCCAGGCGCCGGGAAGACTGACCGTGACCGTCATCAATGGCCCACCTTCGCGCCTCCGGCCTCCGGCCCCGCAGGGCTCCGGGCTCGGCCTGATCGGCATGCGCGAGCGCACCGCCCTCTTCGAGGGCACCTTCAGCGCCGGCCGTACGCCCGAGGGCGGCTGGCGCGTCGAAGCCGCCCTTACTTGGCAGGAGACATGACCCCGATCCGGCTGCTGATCGCCGACGACCAGGAACTCATCCGCGCCATCCTCAAAGCCACCCTCGCCCGCCGCCCCGGCTTCACCGTCGCCGGCGAGGCCCGCGACGGCGAACAAGCCATCGCCGCCGCCCTCGACCTGCGCCCCGACGTCATCCTCATGGACGTGCGCATGCCCGGCCTCACCGGCGTCGACGCCACCCGCCGCATCCTCACCGAGTGGCCACACCCCGAGCCCTGCCCCCGCGTACTCATCCTGACCACCTTCGACCTCGACGAGTACGTCCACGACGCACTACGGGCCGGAGCCAGCGGCTTCATGCTCAAGAACGCCACCCCCGACCAGCTCGCCGAAGCCGTCCGCGTAGTCGCCGCCGGCGAGGCGATGCTGGCCCCCACCGTCACGCGGCGCCTCATCGCCACCTTCGCCGCGACCCCGCCGCCCTCTCCCAAGGCCGTACCCGAGGCTCTCGCCGCCCTCACCGAACGAGAACTCGACGTCCTGAACCTGCTGGCCCGCGGGCTCTCCAACGCCGAGATCGCCCAAGCCCTGAACCTCACCCAGACCGGCGTCAAAGGACGCGTCAACCGCCTACTTGGACGGCTCGGGCTGGCCAATCGCGTACAGGCGGCGATCCTCGCCCAGGAACATGGACTGACCACGCCGCCGGGGACGTGATCACGGCCGATATAGCCGATGCTTCCCGCCTTTCGGAAACGCGGGGGTTTCCGGTGCCAGCGCCATCGGCGCAAAGCTCCGGGGGTCTATACGCCCTCATCCACTGCGCCATCGTCATCGGGCTGCTCGGGGGTCTCGCCGGGTTGGCGCAGGCCGTCGGTGGGTGCGGAGGAAGCGATGGCATGCGGCCCAGGACGTTGAGGTGGGCGTGGCCAAGCGGGCTGAGCCGGGCAGCGTCCTCATCGTTGACCAGGATGCCCTGGGCGCGCAGCAGGTCGACGGCAGCCCGTCTGCCGAGGCGAGCAGCCCGCCGCGCTGGGCCTCGATCAGGATCGCGTTGGCGGCGGAAGCGTCCAGCTAAGTTACTCGCGGGTACCGCCAACGGCTGTCCGCAGGTTCCTCAACCCCGGGATTCACCCGGCGGGTCGTCGCCCACAGCGACCTCGTCAAGGACGGCTGGAAGGTCGACTGTTTCACCTTCCTGCCGGCCAGGTCGTGAGCAGCGAGTGGAGGGTGTCGAGGATGCGGGCCCAGGAGGCGCCGGAGTCGCGGGCGCCGTGGCTGAAGCCGCCGGTCCGCTCCAGGCTGACGTAGCCGTGGAAGGTGCTGTGCAGCAGGCGTACCGCGTCGGTCTCGTCGGGCTCGGGCAGCGCGTAGCCGCGCAGGATGGCGCGGGCCATCGCCGAGTGCCGGCGGGCGGCGTCGGCGGCGGGGCCCTCGGGGTCGATCTCGATCTGGGCGGCGGCGTAGCGGCCGGGGTGTTCCGTGGCGTAGTCGCGGTAGGCGTTGGCGAAGGCGGCCAGCGCGTCCTTGCCCGAGCGGCCGGCCAGCGCGGCGGCGGCCCGCTCGGCCATCTCGGCCAGGGCCAGGGCGGCCATCCGTACGCGTAGGTCCTGGGCGTTCCTGATGTGGGAGTACAGGCTGGCGTCCTTGACGCCGAACCTGCGCGCGAGCGCGGAGACGGTCACGTTCTCGAAGCCGATCTCGTCGGCCAGTTCCGCGCCCGCCCTGGTCAGGCGGTCGGCGCTCAGTCCCACGCGTGCCATGTGACCATCTTCCTAGAGGGATTAATCATTTGCATAGTATCTCTAGGAAAAGTTAGCTTCGCCGGTATGAGACCACTGACCGAGCGTGAGATCCGTGCCTCCTTCGTCAACTGCAGCAAGGGGGAGGCCAAACGGCTGGCCGTACCCAGGGATCTGGCCGAGCGGCCTTGGGATGACCTGGACTTTCTCGGCTGGCAGGACCCCGCCGCGCCCGAGCGGGCCTATCTCGTCGCCGACGACGGCGTGACGTTCGCGGGGGTCGCGCTGCGCCGCGCCGCGCCGAACGCCCGGCACGTACGGCGCAGCATGTGCTCCATCTGCCTGACCAGCCACATGGGCGACGGCGTGTCCCTGCTGACCGCGCGCAGAGCCGGGAAGGGCGGCCAGCAGGGCAACTCCGTGGGCGCCTACATGTGCACCGACCTGGCCTGCTCCCTCTACCTGCGCGGCAAGAAGGACGCCGGGCCCGGCGCGCGGCTGCACGAGTCGCTGACGCTGGACCAGCTGGCCGAGCGGACCGTGGCCAACGTCAACGCGTTCCTGGAGAAGGTCACCCTGTCGTAAGCCGCAGCCGCTCGACGAGGTCGTGCAACTGGTCGCGTTCCCCGGCGCTCAGCGGAGCGAGAAAGGCCTCCTGCGCCTCGGCGAGCGCCCGCGCCGCCTCCTTGAACGCGCGCTCGCCCGCGCCGGTGAGCGTCACCAGGTGCTTGCGCCGGTCCGCCGTGCTGCGCGAGCGGCGGGCGTACCCGCGCTGCTCCAGGTCGTCCAGCACGGCCACCATCGTGGTCCGGTCCAGGCCGGTGGCCTGGCACAACTCCTGCTGCGAGTGACTGGCGCCGCGCATCTCCTCGATCACCCGCACGTGCCGGCCGCGCAGGCCCAGCGGCGCCAGCACGCCGTCGAACCGCGCCCCGGCCTGGGCTCCGAGCTTGACGAGCAGGTAGCCCGTCTGGGTGTCGAGGCGTGGCTC
Source organism: Nonomuraea sp. NPDC059007 (assembly GCF_042740555.1). Lineage (NCBI taxonomy): Bacteria > Bacillati > Actinomycetota > Actinomycetes > Streptosporangiales > Streptosporangiaceae > Nonomuraea > Nonomuraea sp. NPDC059007. Next base: position 15,924 of record NZ_JBHYJD010000049.1, read on the forward strand.
CATGAACCCCAATCTAGGGCCTTCACGCGGGCACATCGATTCCTTATGCTGATAATCAGCTCTACTGATAATCAGAAAGAGGGAACATGTTGGACAGGATCATCCTGGTGGCACTCGGCGTGATCACCGCCACGCCGGTCGCCGCCCTGTTCGTGCCCGCGTCCCTGATCACCGCGTACGGCATGGCGGTGCCGTCCGACCCGATGGCCCTGGCGCTGCTGCAGCACCGCGGCATGCTGCAGGCGGCGCTGGGCGCCGCGCTCGTCTGGGCCGCCTTCCAGTCCCTGGCCCGGATCCCGGTCGCCGCCGCGGCCATCGTGACCAAGGCGACCTTCCTGGTCCTGCTCGGGCCCGAGCGGTTCGGGGACACGCTCGGCGCGCCGTTCGACGTGCTGGCCATCGCGCTGCTGGTCGTCGTGATCGTCCGCCGCAAATTCGACACCAGATAGTTTGAGGTCGTACTATCAGACGTATGCGTACTCTGATCCGTGGCGCCCGCGTCTTCACCGGCGAGCGCATCCTCCCCAAATCCGATGTCCTGATCGTCGGCGACCGGATCGCCGAGCCCGACGGGCTGCGCGCCGACGTGGAGATCGACGGGACGGGCAAGACCCTGCTGCCCGGCCTGATCGACGCCCACGTGCACGTCTCCGACGGCATGCTCGCCCAGGCGCTCACGTTCGGCGTGACCACCGAGCTCGACATGTTCTGCCTGCCCGGCAACCTCGCCCGCCAGCGCCGGCTGGCGGCCGAGCGCGACGACGTGGCCGACCTGCGCAGCTCCGGCGTGCTGGCCACCGCGCCCGGCGGGCACCCGAGCCAGATCATGGCCGCCGAGGGCGGCGCGCTCGACTGGCTCGGCGACGCGGTGGGCCCCTTCGACACGATCGCCGACGCCGGGCAGGCCAAGGCGTTCGTGGCGGCACGGGTGGCCGAGGGCGCCGACTACCTGAAGATTGTGATCGACAACGGCACGAGCGCCGGGCTCGACCTGCCGGTGATCGGCCCGGACGTCGTCGAGGCCCTGGTCGAGGCGGGGCACGCGGCGGGGCTGCGGACGATCGCGCACGTCGCCACCGCCCGCGACACCGCCATCGCGCTGGACGCCGGCATCGACGGCCTGGCCCACGTCTTCCACGACAGCGCGCCCGGCGACCCGGTGACCGAAGAGCTGGCCGCCCGCGTCGCCGGGCAGGGCGTCTTCGTGGTCAGCACGCTGGCGTACATCGAGTCGATCACTCAGGACCCGCGCGGCGCCGAGCTCGTGCGTGACGAGCGGATCGCCGCCCGCCTGCCCGAGCGTTCCAGGGCCGCGCTCGACCGCGACCACTCGGTCGTCCCCGTCCATCCGCAGGGCGTCGTCAACGCCCTGAGCACGGCCGCCGTCCTGCACCGCGCGGGAGTCGCCCTGCTGGCCGGCACCGACGCGAACTTCTTCGCCCCGCTGCACGGCGCGAGCATGCATCGCGAACTGCTGCTGCTGGTCGAGGCCGGCCTCACCCCCCAGCAGGCGCTGGCCGCCGCCACCCGCCTGCCCGCGCTCCACTTCGGACTCACCGACCGCGGAAGCATCCTGCCCGGCCTGCGCGCCGACCTCGTCCTGGTCGACGGCGACCCGACCCGCGGCATCACCGCCACGCGCGCCATCGCCGAGGTCTGGCGCCGGGGCGTACGCCAGCCGCGCTGACCCACGGCAGGAAAGACCGGACACCCAAGATTCCGGACCTGCGCACGCCCATTCCTGGGGTACGGCCCCGCCCGCTCCGATAGTCGAGTCATGACTCAGACGAAGAGATGGCTGCGATTCGGACTGCACTACCTCGAGATGGCCGTCGCGATGCTCGCCGGCATGCTGCTGCTCGGCCTGCTGTGGGACGCGGTCCTGCCCGGAACCCGCAGAACCGACGTCGACGTCCTCATCATGGCCGCCGACATGACCGTCGGCATGGCGCTGTGGATGCGCGTACGCCACCACGCCTGGCCCGCCATCGCCGAGATGAGCGTGGCCATGATCGCCCCGTTCCTCCTGTTGCTCGTCCCGTACTGGTTAGGGGTGATGTCCGGCCATCTGGTGATGACGATCGGGCACGTGCTCATGTTCGTCGCCATGGCGGCGGTCATGCTGTGGCGGCGCGAGCAGTACCTGAACCATGAGCATCGGCTGGATCCTCGCTGGTTCGGGCGCGCGGGGGTCGTGCTGGTCGCGCTGCTGGTCCCCGCGTCGGTCTCGGGGGTGAACACCGCGGGGAAGTTCGCCGGTCTGTACGCCGCCCGCGCCGACGCGGTCACGGTACGGCCGGCGGGCAACCAGGCCAGGCACGACCCGGCCAAGCCCACCGTGGCCCTGCTGGTCAGCGGCGGCGGCACCAACGCCGGCGACCTGCTCGGCCCGTACGAGGTGCTGGCCGGCTCCGGCCGCGTCAACACCTACGTCGTCTCGCCCGGAGCCCGGCTGGTGCCGCTGACCGGCGGCCTCGACCTGGTGCCCGACCTGACCTTCGGCGAGCTGGACCGGCTGCTGGCCGAGCGGCGCGACACCCTCGACGCCGTCGTCGTCCCCGCCCTCAACCACCCGGCCGAGCTCGGCGCGATCACCGCGTGGCTGCGTCGGCAGGCGGCGGCAGGGGCGCTGGCCGTCAGCGTGTGCGCGGGGGCCCGCACGCTGGCGGCCAGCGGACTGCTGGACGGCCGGCCCGCGACCTCCCACTGGTGGCGGCTGCCCGAGCTGCGCGCGGACTACGGCAAGGTCGGCTGGGTCGGCGGCCGCCGCTACGTGGACGACGGCGAGGTGATCTCCACGGCCGGCGTGCTGTCCGGGATCGACGGCGGGCTGCGTGTCCTGGAACGGCTGGCCGGCATGGACGCCGCCCGCGAGGCCGCCCGCCGGGTCCACTGGCGCCACTACACGCCCGGCGTGTCCGGGTCCGTCCCGGTCTCCAGCTGGGAACCGGCGGACGTGGCCGTCGTCGCCCTGAACTCCTCCTACCAGGTCGGTCCTTCCGCCATCGGCGTCCGGCTGGTCGAGGGGACGGGGGAGCTGGAACTGGCCTCGGCGTTCGCGACGTACACCGAACACTCCATGATCGGGCGGACGGTCGCGGTCGGAGAGGGGCCGATCAGGTCGCGGCACGGCCTGACGTTCGTCCCGCGCGCCCGCGACGCCGGCGGGCTGGACCGTCTGCTGGTGCCCGGTACGGCTGCCGCCCGGGGCCGGGAGGCGGGCGCGGTGTATCTGCACACCGGCGCCGAGTTCGCCTTCGACCCGGTCCTGCGTGACATCGCCCGCACCTACGACGTGCCGACCGCCCGGTGGGCGGCCAAGACGCTGGAGTACCCCGTGATGGACGTGGACCTGCGCGGCAGCGGCTGGTTGTGGCCGGCGACGATCGTCCTGCTGGTGCTCCTGCTTCTGGGCGCCGTCGCGGCCGTCGCCGGCCGCCGGGCGGTGCGCTGGGCGCTCGGCCGCCGGGGGAGCCGGTAGGGCCCAAGGCGTGGGCATTTCCGCGGATGCGGCCTAGTGTGGTGGGTTGACTCTTCTTCTGACTGTTCGTCAGAGGCCTGCCATAGGGGTGACGCATGCGGATCGCGATCGTGGGAGGTGGGCTGGCGGGTCTGACCACCGCGTGGCTGCTGAACGACGAGCACGAGGTGGTCGTGCTCGAAGCGGCCCGGCACGCCGGCGGGCAGGCCCACAGCGTGCGGGCCGAAGGCGTCACCGTCGACCTCGGCGCGCAGTACCTCTCACCGACCGGCTTTCCCACGCACGGCCGGCTGCTGCGGCTGCTGGGACTGTCCGGCGCCGACCTCGCCCCCGCGCCGCTGACGCTCACCGTGACCGGGCCGGACCGGGCGGCGCCGATGCTGGTCACCCCGCACCTGCCCGACGAGCGGCGCGGCGATCGCGCACCGGTGACGGGACGGCCGTGGAAGGCGCTGGAAACGTTTCTGGCCGCCGCGGCGAAGTTCCAGGCGACCGATCCGAGCTGGGAGATCCCGCTGGCCGAGCTGGTCGAGCCGCTGCCGCTCGCGCGCGAGACCAAGGACTGGCTGCTCTACCCGTTGCTGGCCCACCACGTCCGATGCGCCAACGAGCAGGCGCCCGAGGTGTCGGCGCGGGCGGCGATCGAGTTCTGCCTGAGCGTGTCGGCCGCCTCCGGGGAGCACGCGCCGCTGTGGTCGGCCCTCGTCCCCGGCAGCCAGGACGTGACCAGGAGGCTGGCGGACGCGCTGCCGCCTGGAGCGGTCCGCACCGGCTCACCCGTCGGCGCGCTGCGCCGCGACCACGGGCGGTTCGAGGTCGTGGACGCCGCGGGCCGCGCGGTCGTGGCCGACTGCGTGGTGCTAGCCCTGCCCGCGCCCGCGGCGCTGTCGCTGCTGTCCCCGCTGGCGGGCACGCATCGGCTACGGCTGGCGCTGGGCGCGTTCACGTACACGCCGGCCGAGGTCGCCGTCCACCTGGACCCCGCCTACCAGCCCGCCGACCGCCGGCACTGGTCGGCGGTGAACCTGCAGGTGCACGACGGCTGGGCGGAGGCCGCCCACTGGTACGGCCCGGCCCTCGGGGTGGACGTGTTCAAGAGCTGGATCACCTACCGCGACCGCCCGCCCGCCGAGGTCGTCGCCCAGCGCTCCTTCCGCCAGCTCGTCGTCACCCCGGCGGCCGTACGGGCCCGCGCCACGCTGGCCGCCCGCCAGGGACATGGCGGGATCTACCTGGCGGGCAGCCATCTGACCGGCAGCGACAGCCAGGAGAGCGCGGTCAGGTCGGCGCTCGCCGTCGCGGAACTGCTGACGCCGGGTGCCGCCCGGCTGCGCGAGCTGACCGGCGGGATCGTTTCCCCGGCCTGACGTCCCGGGCCGCGTCAGGGGTGCTCGCCGACGAGGCGGGTGAGCAGGTCGATCAGGTGCCGGCGCTCACGTACTTGCGCAGGTGCTGGGCGGTCAGGGAGGAGCCCTGGCCGATGAGGTCGGCCGGGGTGCCGGAGAAGACGATCTGGCCGCCGTCGTGTCCGGCGCCCGGACCCAGGTCGATGATCCAGTCGGCGTGGGCCATGACGGCCTGGTGGTGTTCGATGACGATGACCGTGTTGCCATCGTCGACCAGCCGGTCCAGCAGAGCGAGGAGCTGGTCCACGTCGGCCAGGTGCAGGCCGGTGGTGGGTTCGTCGAGGATGTAGGTGGAGCCGTTCTTGGCCATGTGGATGGCGAGCTTGAGGCGCTGGCGTTCGCCGCCGGACAGGGTGGTCAGGGGCTGGCCGAGGCCGAGATAGCCGAGGCCGACCGCGTTCAGGCGCTCGAGGATCGTCCTGGCCTGGCCGGTGGTGAAGAAGTCGCGGGCCTCCTCCGCGGACATGGACAGGACCTCGCTGATGTTCTTGCCGCGCAGCCGGTACGACAGCACCTCGGCCGTGAACCGCTTGCCGTCGCACTCGTCGCAGACCGAGCCGACGTCGGCCATCATCATCAGGTCGGTGTAGATCATGCCGATGCCCTTGCAGGCCGGGCAGGCGCCTTCCGAGTTGGCGCTGAACAGGCCGGGCTTGACGCCGTTGGCCTTGGCGAAGGCGGCGCGGATGGGGTCCAGGACGCCGGTGTAGGTCGCCGGGTTGCTGCGCCGGGAGCCGCGGATCGGCGACTGGTCGGCGACGACCACGCCGTCGCCGCCGGACACGTAACCGTGGATGAGCGAGCTCTTTCCCGATCCGGCCACGCCGGTGACGACCGTCAGCACGCCCAGGGGGATGTCGACGTCGACGTCCCTGAGGTTGTGGAGGGTGGCGCCGGTGACGGGCAGGTGACCGGCCGGGGTGCGGAACGTCTCGCGCAGCCGTACCCGATGGTCGAGGTAGCGGCCGGTCAGGGTGCCTGAGGCGCGCAGCCCGTCGAGGTCGCCGGCGTAGCAGAGTTCGCCGCCCGCGGAACCGGCGCCGGGGCCGAGGTCGACGACGTGGTCGGCGATCTCGATGGTCTCCGGCTTGTGCTCGACGACCAGGACCGTGTTGCCCTTGTTGCGGAGCTGGAGCAGGAGGTCGTTCATGCGCTGGATGTCGTGCGGGTGCAGGCCGGCGGTGGGCTCGTCGAAGACGTAGGTGACGTCGGTCAGGGGCGAGCTGAGGTGCCTGACCATCTTGACGCGCTGCGACTCGCCGCCCGACAGCGTCCCGGATTCGCGGTCGAGGCTGAGGTAGCCGAGGCCGATCTCGACCAGCGAGTCGAGTGTCGTGGCGAGGGTGTCGATCATCGGCCCGACGCCGGACCCCTTGAGCCCGCGGACGAACTCGGCCAGGTCGTTGATCTGCATGGAGGAGCAGTCGGCGATGTTGCGGCCGTCGATGAGGCAGGACAGGGCGGCCTGGTTGAGGCGGGAGCCGCCGCAGTCCGCGCAGGTGCCGAGCTTGATGGCACGGTCGGCGAAGGCGCGCGCGGCCGACTGCATGGAGTCGCGCTCCTTGCCGATGAACTGCTTCCTGATCTTGGGGACCAGGCCCTCGTAGGTGAGGTTACTCGTGCCGACCTTGACCTTGGTGACCGGCGCGTACAGGAGTAGCTGCCACTCCTCGGGGGTGAAGTCCCTGAGCTTGCGGTCGGGGGAGAAGAAGCCGGAGTTGACGATGATCTGCCAGTACCAGGTGTCGACGGCGTAGCCGGGGGCGGTGACCGCGCCCTCGTTGAGCGTCTTGTCCTTGTCGATCAGCTCGTCGACGTCGATGTCGGTGACCTTGCCCAGGCCCTCGCACGCCGGGCACATGCCCTCGGCCCGGTTGAAGCTGAAGTGCGGGGCGGGCCCGACGAACGGCTCGCCCAGCCGGCTGAACAGAATCCGGAGCATCGTGTACGCGTCCGTCGCCGTGCCGACCGTCGAACGGGCGTTGGCCCCCATCCGCTCCTGGTCGACGATGATGGCGGCGCTCAGGTTGTGCAGCGACTCCACCTCGGGTCGCGACAGCGGCGGCATGAAACCTTGGATGAACGCGGTGTAGGTCTCGTTGATCAGCCGGCGCGACTCGGCCGCGATCGTGTCGAAGACGAGCGAGGACTTCCCCGACCCGGACACGCCGGTGAAGACGGTGAGCCGGCGCTTGGGCAGATCGAGGGAGACCCCCTTCAGATTGTTCTCTCGGGCTCCACGGACCTGGATGAGGTCGTGGTTGTCTGCGGCGTCGTAGTCCGAAGGCTGCATGTCTTGAATTATTCCATTGACCTTGCCGTGAAAGGTTTCCTGGAAAATACCGAGGTGAATGCGCGGAAACCTTCAACATGCCATCAAAGTCGAGCCCCGCCGAGCAGGTGCGTGATGGTCAGCAGGTAGTCGGCCTTCACCCGCTGCTTGTCCGCCTCCGGCGCCTCGGCGAGCGCGATCCCCGCCGCGCCCAGGATGTGGAAGGTGATGCGCGTCATCGGCTCCGTCGGCATGGCCGGAAGCTCCCCGGCCTCGACCAGCGAGGCGATCAGCGTCTCGATCAGCCCGTAGGCGTACTCCGCCTCGAACTCCTTCCACCGGTGCCAGCCCAGTGCCTGCGGCGCCTCCTGCCAGGCGACCCGCCCGTACACCGGGTCGCAGCAGCACTCCAGGAACTGCTCGGTCGCCGCCATCGCCGCCTGCCACGGGCTGCCGGCGCTCGCAGTCGCCTCGACCACCTGGCGGATCATCTCCTTCTCCAGCAGGTCGAGCACCGCCTCGAAGAGCGCCGACTTGTTGGCGAAGTGGTGGTAGACCGCGCCGCGACTGGCGCCGATGTCGGCCGCGACGTCTTCCAGCGCGGTGGCGGCGAAGCCATGGTCGGCGAATCGACGGGTTGCCGCTTCGAGCAGCGCGGCCTTGGTCGCCTGGGAGTACTGCTCCCGGCGGCTCTTGACAGGAGGCATACGCGGAGTATACGACATACGCAGTGTATGTTTCCGACGCTAAGTAGGTCACCGATGTCGTGGGAATCGTCGCGCCAACGCCATCAGCTCGTGCACGCCGTACTCGCCGACATCGCCGCGACCGGCCGCCCCTTCGTCACCGGCGAGCTGGCAACGCGGGTGACGGCGGAGTTCGGGGACTTCGACGGGCTCCTGCGCGAGGTGCAACTGCGCTGGTACCGGGCCTTCGACGCCCGCCTCGACGCCCTGCTCGAGGACTGGCCGCCCGACATCGACGCCGCGCTGACCGCCCTGTGGCTCGACCTGTCCGCCGCCATGCCAGGGGCGAGGTTCCTGCTGGACGCCCACGCGGGCCGTCCCGCCCTCGCCGACCTGGACGCGCACCACCGCCGCACGCTGCACGCCGCGACGGGAGTCCACGCGGTACGGCTGCCGCGACCCCCGTCCCAACGCCGCCGCTGCCGGTGGTCCCTCGCCCGCACATCCACCGCGTGAGGAGTTCTCCGATGACGGAACTGCTGTTCAACCCGTTCGAGCCCGGCTTCACCGACGACCCGTATCCCGCCTACCGCAGGCTGCGCGAGTCCGAGCCGGTGCACGAGAGCCCGTTCGGCTTCTGGGTCCTGAGCGGGTACGAGGACATCGCCGGCCTCCTGCGTGCCGGCCTGTCCGTGGACGACCGCAAGCTCGACCCCGGCCCGGTCCGCGACCAGCGCGACCAGCTCGCCCACGCGGGCGACAACGTGCTCGGGATGTCCATGCTCGACCGCGACCCGCCCGACCACACCCGGCTGCGCTCACTGGTCGGCAAGGTGTTCACCCCGCGCAAGGTCGCGGCGCTGGAGCCGGAGATCACCGAGCTGGTCGACTCCATGCTCGACGAGATCCAGGCCGCCGGCCGGGCCGACCTCATGGCGACTCTGGCCTTCCCGCTGCCGTTCGCGGTCATCTCCAAGCTGCTCGGCATGCCGGACGCCGACCACGCCCGCATCCGCGACCTGAGCGGCCTGCTGGTCCGCACCCTGGAACCGGTCGCCGACCAGGAGCTGCTGGCGACCGTGTCCAAGGCCGGCGGCGAGATGACGCGGGTCATCCGCGAGGCGCTCGCCTGGAAACGCGCCCACCCGGCCCAGGACCTGCTCACCGCCCTCATCGCCGCCGAGCAGGACGGCGACAGGCTCAGCGACGACGAGCTGATCGCCCAGGTCGCCCTGCTCTACGTCGCCGGCCACGAGACCACGATGAACCTCATCGCCAACGGCGTCACCGCCCTGCTGCGCAACCCCGCCCAGCTCGCCCTGCTGCGCGAACGCCCCGAGCTGGCCGCCAACGCGATCGAGGAGTTCCTCCGCTTCGACAGCCCCGTCCAGCAGACCCGGCGCATCACGCTGGAGCCGTACACGGTGGGCGGCAGGACGATCCCGCCGCGCAGCTTCGTGTTGGCCTGCCTCGCCTCGGCCAACCGCGACGCCCGCTTCTGGGGAAGCGACGCCGAGGAACTGCGCATCGAACGCGAGCAGGCGCGCAACCACGTCTCCTTCGGCGCCGGCGTCCACTACTGCCTCGGCCCCGCCCTGGCCAGGCTGGAGGGCAGGGTCGCGATCGAACGCCTGGTCACCCGCTTCCCCGCCCTCGCCTTCGACGGCGAGGTGGAGATGAACGGCCGCATGAACCTGCGCGGCCCGGAACGCCTGCCCGTCTCCGTCTGATCAGCGCAGCGCGCCGAAGAACTCCGTGATCTCGCGCGCGACCTGCTCGGGCTCCTCATGGGCCATGAAGTGCCCGCCCCGGCCCGGCGTGCTCCAGTGCCGCAGGTCGGAGCACAGTCGCTCCGGCAGCGAGCGGGGCAGTCCGGTGTACGCGGGCTCGTTGCTGAGCGTGATCGCCGCCGGGACGGAGATCGGCGGGACGGGCCGGTTGTTCGGGTAGTCGTAGTACTGGCGGAAGGAGGAGCCGATGGTGCCGGTGGCCCAGTAGAGGGTGGCGACGGTGCACAGGGTGTCCTTGTCCCAGCGCTTCTCGAGGTCGCCGTCGCAGTCGCTCCAGTCGCGGTACTTGTCGATGATCCAGGCGGCCAGCCCGGCGGGGGAGTCGGCCAGCGCGGCGGCGATCGTGTCGGGGCGGGTCCACATGATCTCGCTGTAGCCCTGGTCGCGCTCGTCGTAGGCGGCCAGGTGGTCGAGGTAGGCCTGCTCCTCCGGCGTCGCGGGCCGCTGACCGAAGTCGGTGGTGAGGACGGCGGAGGTCACGTGCACGCCGGCCACCGATTCGGGGAACAACGCGCCGAGCCACTGGGTCACGCCGCCGCCGATGTCACCGCCGAACGCGCCGAAGCGCTCGTAACCCAGCACGCCGGTCATCAGCTCGTGCCAGGTCTCGGCGACGCCGCGCCGTGTGAACGCCCCCTCCGGCAGCTCGGAGAACAGGAATCCGGGCAGCGACGGGATCACCACGTCGAACCGCCCGGTCAGCAACGGCGCCACCCGCAGCATCTCCACGAAACTGCTCGGCCAGCCGTGGGTCAGCACCAGTGGCAGGGCGCCGTCCGGCCGCTCGGCGCGCAGGTGAACGAAGTGCACCTTGCGCCCGCCCACGTCGGCGAGAAAGTGGGGGAAGGCGTTGAGCCTCGCCTCGGCCGCCCGCCAGTCGAACTCCCCGGCCCAGTAGGTAACGAGTTCGCGCAGATAGCCGGGATCGACGCCGGCCGCCCAGCAGGCCGAGTCGGAGGGCGTGGTGTAAAGGGTCCGCCTCAGGCGTTCCCGCAGGTCAAGCAGGACATCGTCGCCGAGCGAAATATCGAATGCCTCGATTGTCATGGCCCTTTATACTGGACGCATGTCTACTCCCTACACGTCTTAGCTACCACACACGTTCCTCGCCATCCGTGTGTCCTTAAGTCGTTTCGGAGTGTCATCCCATGCTCACCTTCCGTGGGGTCGACGTGCGCGTCGGCGCCCGTCTTCTTCTTTCCGGCATCACCGCCCACATCGCCCCGGGCGACCGCGTCGGCCTGGTCGGCCGCAACGGCGCGGGCAAGACCACCCTCCTGCGTACGCTGGCCGGGCAGCTGCCCCCGGCGGCCGGCACGATCACCGTGTCCGGGACGATCGGCTACCTCCCGCAGGACCCGGCCGCCGCCGACCCCGCCGTCACGGTCACCGACCGCATCCTGTCCGCACGCGGCATGGACGCCGCCGTACGCGAGCTGCGCGCCGCCGAGCAGGCCCTGGCCGCCGGTGACGAACGGGCGATGGCCCGCTACGTCCGCGCGGACGACGAGTTCCAGGCCCGCGGCGGCTACCCCGCCGAAGCCGAGGCGGCCCGCGTGGCCGCCGGGCTCGGCCTGCCGGAGCGGGCCATGACGCAGCCGCTCGGCACCCTGTCGGGCGGGCAGCGCCGCCGGGTCGAACTGGCCCGCGTCCTGTTCGCCGACCAGGGCACGCTGCTGCTCGACGAGCCCACCAACCACCTCGACGCCGACTCCGTCACCTGGCTGCGCGGCTTCCTGACCGGCTACTCCGGCGGCCTCGTCATGATCAGCCATGACGAGGAGCTGATCGCCGACGTGGTCAACCGGGTGTGGCACGTCGAGGCGGAGCACGCCGCGCTGGAGATCCACAACACCGGCTGGCACACCTATCTCACCGACCGCGCCGCCGGTGAGCGCCGCGACGCGCGGCACCGGGCCGTGGCAGAACGCAAGGCCGCCGCCCTGCACGCGCAGGCGGACAAGATGCGGGCGCGTTCCTCCACGGCGACGCGGGCGCGCGACATGGCCCGCAGGGCCGACCGCATGCTGGCAGAGGTACGGCCGGCCCGCCGTACCGGCAAAGTGGCGAAGATCCGCCTGCCCGAGCCCGCGCCGAGCGGGCGGACCCCGCTCGGCGCGGTCAGCCTCACCAAGTCCTACGGCGCGCTCGACGTCCTGAGCGGCGTCGACCTCGCCGTGGACCGGGGCAGCCGGCTGGTCGTGCTCGGGCTCAACGGCGCCGGCAAGACCACGCTGCTGCGGCTGCTGGCCGGGCACGAACACCCCGACTCCGGCCGGGTCGTGCACGGGCACGGGCTGCGGCTGGGCTACTTCGCCCAGGAGCACGACACGCTCGACCCCGGGCGTACCGTGCGGCAGAACCTCGCCGCGCACGCGCCCCAGCTGAGCGACGGCGAGGCGCGGACGGTGCTCGGCGCCTTCCTGTTCGGCGGCGACGACGCGGACAAGCCGGCCGGGGTGCTGTCCGGCGGGGAGAAGACCAGGCTGGCGCTGGCCGGGCTGGTCAGCTCGCGGGCCAACGTGCTGCTGCTCGACGAGCCGACCAACAACCTCGATCCGGCCTCGCGCGCGGAGGTGCTGGCGGCGGTCGGCGGGTACAAGGGCGCGGTGGTCATGGTCACCCACGACGAGGAGGCGGTCGAGGCGCTCCGCCCCGACCGGGTGCTCGTGCTGCCCGACGGCGTCGAGGACCTCTGGAGCCCCGGCTACGGCGAACTGGTCACTCTGGCATGACGCCGACGGCGTCGGCGTAGTAGGTGGATCCGGCCAGGTGGAGGGCGATGCGTCGGATGCTCCAGCCGTCGCCGGGGCTGTTGTCGAGGCGTTGCTCGGTCAGCGAGCCCAGCCGGACGGTCCAGATCTGGGCCAGCCGGTTGAGCCTGCTGACCGCCTCGTCGTAGTCGTCCTTGGTGAAGGGCGCCATGTCCTGCTCGGTGGTGATGGCGGAGGCGTGCCAGTCGTCGGGGATCGTGGGCAGGCCCGCCAGGCGCGCCTCGACCTCCGCCAGGTGGTCGATCATGTGGTCGGCCACCCGGCGGATCGCCTTGTGCGGGGTGTAGACGCGGTCGTCGACGTGGCGGGGCACGCCGTCCCATCGGGTCCAGGTGGCGGCCAGACGCAACACATGCGCGACCATATCGGCGACGGCGATCGCCGGATCCTCATCGTTGGTGGTCATGAGCGGACCGTATGGCCGGAACACTTAACGCGGGATGGAAGGATCGATGTCATGGAATACATCCGTTTGGGGAACACCGGCCTGAAGGTGTCCCGGGTCTGCCTGGGCATGATGAGCTTCGGCGATCCGGATCTGCTGGACTGGTTCGTCCCCGAGGAGCAGGCGGAGGCCATCGTCCGGCGGGCCGCCGACGGCGGCGTGACCTTCTTCGACACCGCCGACATGTACAGCACCGGCGGCAGCGAGGTGATCACCGGCAACGTGCTGCGGCGCACGTTCGCCAAGCGTGAGGACTACGTGCTGGCCACGAAGGTCTTCTTCCCCACGGGCGAGGGGCAGAACGACCGCGGGCTGTCGCGCAAGCACATCATGGCCGCGCTCGACGCCTCGCTGGAACGGCTCGGCACCGACTACGTGGACCTCTACCAGATCCACCGCTGGGACGAGGAGACGCCGATCGAGGAGACCATGGCGGCGCTGCACGACGTCGTGCGCTCCGGCAAGGTCCGCTACGTCGGCGCCTCCACCATGCGGGCCTGGCAGTTCGCCAAGGCGCAGCACGTGGCCGAGGTCAACGGGTGGACGAAGTTCGTGTCGATGCAGCCGCAGTACAACCTGCTCTACCGCGAGGAGGAGCGGGAGATGCTGCCGCTCTGCCGCGACCAGGGCGTGGGCGTGATCCCGTGGGGCCCGCTGGCGCGCGGGGTGCTTGCCCGGCCCGCCCTCGCGCAGGCGGCCACGACGCGCAGCGCCAACGACGGACGCATCCCGGCCACCTACGAGACCGACAACAACCGGGCCGTCCTCGACCGTCTCATCCAGGTGGCGGCCGAACGCGAGCTGCCGCCGGCGCAGGTCGCGCTCGCCTGGCTCATGCACCAGCCGGGGCTGACCGCGCCGATCGTCGGCACCACCAAGGCGGCGCAGATCGACGACGCGGTCGCCGCCGCCGCGGTGAAGCTGTCGGACAAGGAAGTCGCGTTCCTGTCCGAGCCCTACCAGGCCCGCGAGTACATGCCCTAACGGGCGCTCTGCTCGGCCAGGTGGTCGAGCGGGCTGGCCACGTCCGGGACGAAGCGGACGCCCACGGGCGGGTTGTCGGCGGTCTGGTGCAGACCGGGACGGCCCGCCTCGACGGCGAAGGAGGCCCGCGTCGAAACGGGCGCGCCGGGCCGGGAGACGTACGGGACGACCTGGTAGTCGACGGTGAGCGTGTCCGGGGTGGCCCTGGCCCGGACGTAGCCGCGCTGCACGTTGTGGAACTTCAGGTGCGGGTTGGCCTGCATGAAGATCTGCCCGATCCGGTCCTGGTCGGCGCCGTCCTTGCCGGAGGAGACCGAGGTGCCGGCGAACTCCACGCCCATGACCGGCGCGTCCGGGTCGTCGAAGTCCGTCGTGAGCTCGGCGGCCAGGCTGCGGTGGATGTCGCCGGAGATCACCACGGGGTTGCGCACCCGGCGCTGGACCATCCCGGTGAGCAGCCGGTCGCGGGCGGCGGCGTAGCCGTCCCACAGGTCCATGCCGAACGACTGGACTTCCGCGCTCGCGTCGTGGTCCAGCGGGGCCATGAGCAGCTGGTTGGCCACGATGTTCCAGGTGGTGTGGGAACGGCCCAGGCTGTCGAGGAGCCAGGCCTCCTGGCGCTCGCCGAGCATCGTGCGGTTCGGGTCCAGGCGCTCGGCGCAGCCGACCTTCTCGCCGTCGCCGCAGGGCTGGTCGTCGCGGTACTGGCGGGTGTCCAGCACGCTGAACGCGGCCAGCCGGCCGAACGCCTGCCGCCGGTAGAGCCGCATGTCGGCACCTTGGGGCAGCGCCGACCGGCGCAGCGGCATGTGCTCGTAGAAGGCCTGGAAGGCCGCGGCCCGCCGCTGCAGGAAGACCTGCCGGTCCTGGTCGGGCTCGGTGTCGATCTGGGAGATGTCCTTGGCCCAGTTGTTCTCGACGTCGTGGTCGTCGACCGTCACCATCCACGGGAACGCCGCGTGCGCCGCCTGCAGGTCGGTGTCGGTGCGGTAGAGGGCGTGGCGGTTGCGGTACTCGGTGAGGGTGAAGGTCTCCTTGAGGTAGTGCTCGGGCAGGGCGATCCCGCGTACGCCGCCGGTCGCGCCGACGCCGTACTCGTACAGGTAGTCGCCCAGGTGGAACAGGACGTCGAGGTCCTCCTGGGCCAGGTGCCGGTAGGCGGTGTAGAAGCCCTCGTACCAGTTCTGGCAGGAGACGAAGGCGAAGGCGAGGCTGTCCGGGCGGGCGCCGGGCGGGGGAGCGGTCTTGGTACGGCCGGCCGGGCTGATCTCACCCCCGGCGCGGAAGCGGTAGAAGTAGTCGTGCCCGGGGCGCAGGCCGTGCAGTTCGACGTGGACGCTGTGGCCGTACTGGGGCCGCGCGAGCGTGTGGCCTTCGCGGACCACGCGGCGGAAGCCCTCGTCGGTGGCCGCCTGCCACTGCACGGGCACGGCCCGCTCTGGCATGCCGCCGCGGCCGTCGACGGCGAGCGGGTCGGGGGCCAGCCTGGTCCAGAGCACGACCCCGTCGGGGGCCGGGTCACCGGAGGCGACGCCGAGGGTGAAGGGGGTACTTGAGGCGCCGGCCGCGCCGGCCCAGCCGGGGATGGCCGCGGCCGAGCCGGCCACGAGGGTGGCGGTGAGGAAGCCCCGGCGGGAGACCTTGTTCATGCGCGCTCCTGTGGTTCATGGGAGAAGGGCGCGCCCACCCCACCATGAACACAGGAGCCCGAAGTGATCTAGAAGTTGATATTTCCCGACATCGTGATGAAGGGATCATTTGTTCAGAAATTCTGTCCACTATCCGGGGAGATCGAGGAGCTCCACGGCCCGCTCCCTCATCTCGACCTTCCGGATCTTGCCGGTAACCGTCATCGGGAACCGTTCGACCAGGTGGACGTAGCGGGGGATCTTGTAGTGGGCCAGGCGGCCCGCGCAGAACTCCCTGACCGCCTCGGCCGTCAGCGGCTCCGCGCCGGGGCGCATGACGATCCAGGCCATGAGCTCCTCGCCGTACTTGCTGTCCGGCACGCCGATCACCTGCACGTCCGCCACGTCGGGATGGGTGTAGAGGTACTCCTCGATCTCGCGCGGGTAGACGTTCTCGCCGCCGCGGATGACCATGTCCTTGATCCGGCCGACGATGTTGACGTAGCCCTCCTCGTCCATGGTGGCCAGGTCACCGGTGTGCATCCAGCGGGCGGCGTCGATCGCCTCGGCCGTCTTCGACGGCTCGTCCCAGTAGCCGAGCATCACCGAGTAGCCGCGCGTGCACAGCTCGCCCGCCTCGCCGCGGGGCACCACCAGCCCGGTCTCCGGGTGCACGATCTTGACCTCCAGGTGCGGCATGACCTGCCCGACCGTCTCGGTACGCCGGGCCAGCCCGTCATCGCGCCCGGTCATCGTGGACACCGGGGAGGTCTCGGTCATGCCATAGCAGATCGCCACCTCCTCCATGTGCATCTCGCCGGCCACCCGCTTCATCACCTCGACCGGGCAGGGAGAGCCCGCCATGATGCCGGTGCGCAGGCTGGACAGGTCGAACTCGGCGAAGCGCGGGTGGCCGAGCTCGGCGATGAACATGGTCGGCACGCCGTACAGGGAGGTGCAGCGCTCGCTCTCCACGGCCCGCAGCGTGGCCTCGGGGTCGAAGCCGGGCGCGGGCAGCACCACGCACGCGCCGTGCGAGGTGGCCCCGAGGTTGCCCATGACCATCCCGAAGCAGTGGTAGAGCGGCACCGGCAGGCAGACCCGGTCGGCCTCGGTGTAGCCGAGGCCCTCGGCGACGAAGTAGCCGTTGTTGAGGATGTTGTGATGCGAGAGCGTCGCGCCCTTGGGGAAGCCGGTCGTGCCCGAGGTGTACTGGATGTTGATCGGGTCGTCGAAGGAGAGCGTGGCCGCGCGCTCGCGCAGGGCGGCGCGGTCGGCGCCGCGGCCGCTCGCCACCAGCTCGTCCCAGCCCGGCTCGCCGATGAAGACCACCTGGTCGAAGCCGATCTCGGCGAGCATCGCCCGGTAGTCGCTGGTCTTGAACGCCACCGCGCTGACCAGCAGCCGCATCCCCGACTGGCGGACCACGAAGTCCAGCTCGTGACCGCGGTAGGCCGGGTTGATGTTGACCAGGATCGCGCCGATCTTGGCGGTGGCGTACTGCGTCAGCACCCACTCGGCGCAGTTCGGCGCCCAGATGCCGACCCGGTCGCCCTTGGCGATGCCCCTGGCCATCAGCCCGAGCGCGACCTCGTCCACGGCGGCGTCGAACTCGGCATAGGTCCAGCGCCGTCCGCTCGCCACGTCGACCAGGGCCTCACGGCCGGCGAAGCGGGCCGCGGCGCGCTCCAGATTGTCCCCGATGGTCTGGCCCAGCAGAGGAAGCGCGGAGACGCCTGACGCGTGTGAGTCACCCATGACGGAAGCATCCGGCAGGCTCCTGCCCGGCGCTACCCCCGTTCGGGGGTGGCCGTGCCATGCTGGAGTAATGGTGGCACTGCGGGCGGCGCTGGCCCGGATGCGGCACGTCACCGGTCTGCCCGTGCTGTTCGGCGGCACCGTGACGGCGGGCCGTACCGTGCGGCTGACCGAACTGGCCGGGACCACGACCGGCGCGCTGCGCGGGCTGGCCATCCGGGCCGGCAGCGGCCTGGGCGGCCGGGTGCTGGTCACCGCACGGGCGGGCAGCGTCGAGGACTACGCCACCGACGCGCGCATCAGTCACGAGTACGACCAGCCGGTCGGGGCCGAGGGCCTGCGGGCGATCGCGGCCGTCCCGGTGGTCGTGGGGGAGAGCGTCGGCGGGCTGCTGTACGGCGGCATCCGCGAGCCGCTCACCCTCGGTACCCGCGTGCTCGACGCCATGGGCGGGATCGCCGCCCGGCTCGGCGTGGAGCTGGCCGTACAGGCTGAGGTGGAACGGCGGATGGCCGAGCTGGAAACTGCCGCAATCACCCGCGCGGCCCGCGAGCGGCCCACCGGGCCGGAGCGGGAGAACCTGCGCGAAGCGCACGCGGAGCTGCGCTCCATCGCCCAGGAGATCACCGACCCGGCCCTGCGCGAGCGGCTGCGGGACGTGTGCGAGCGGCTGAGCGCGCCGGACGGGCCGCCGCCCGCGCACAACCCGCTCTCGCCCCGCGAGATCGACGTGTTGTCGCTGGTCGCGGTGGGTTGCGGCAACGCCGAGGCCGGCGAGCGGCTGGGCTTGCGGCCCGAGACGGTCAAGAGCTACCTGCGCGGCGCGATGCGCAAGCTCGGCACCCACACCAGGATGGAGACCGTGGTGGCGGCACGGCGCGCGGGCCTGCTTCCCTAAGGGCTCAGGGACCAGCGCAGCGGGCTGTCCCCGATGGTCTCCGCGACCTCCTCCACCTCGAAGTCGATCATCCGCTGCTCGCCGCTCCAGTCGGCGCGGGCGCGCCCGGCCAGCCGCAGCGTGTTCCCCCGCTCCCAGTCCACGAACAACAGCCCGGCGGCCGGTTCCAGCTCCAGGTTCCCGAGCGTCAGGAACATGAAGTTGCCCCGGTAGTCGGCCCAGCGCAGCCGTCCGGGCTCCGGCACCTCCACGAAGCCGGGCGGGCCGCCGCGATGCGAGACGTCCGCGCCCTGGCCGTCCGCGCGGGTGGCGATGAAGAAGGTGTCGGCGCTCTCGATCCACCGCCGGTGCCCGTCGGTGAGCGCCGCGTGCTCCACGGTACGGCGCGCCGCCGGCTCGGCCACCGAGGTGATCTCTCTGGTCACGATGTACTTGGGGCAGTTCGCGATCACCTGGTCGGTCTCGATGACCAGCCGGTCGCCCTCCTGCCTGGCCGTGCCGTTGACCCGCATCCGCCGCCGTGTCCATGGCTCGATCGCCAGCGTCCCGATCTCCCCGCCGGCCTCGAACGGCGGCTCCCCGTGTACGGCCAGCGAGGTCGCCCCGAGCGGCTCGATGAACCCGGGCTCGCCCGTCATCAGCCCGACCCGCGTGCCGGTCCCGACGACGAGCATCCGCTGGCGGCGCAGAAACTGCCTGGCCACCTCGGGCAGCTCGGGACGGGCGCGGGCCGAGCCGAGCAGCTTGGTGATGCCCGCGCGCCGCTGCGCGCTCACCTCACCGGGATGAATGCCCATGGCTAGAAGAATCCGCAGGTCGGGGCGTCCTCGTGCGGGGCGGGGGCGGTGACGCCCTCGGTCACGTAGATCTCCAGCCGGGTGCCGTCGGGGTCTTCGAAGAACAGCCCGCCGGACTCGCGGCCGGTGCCGTGCGGGACGATTCCGTCGTGCCGGATGGCCACGCCGAGCTCGCGCAGCCGGGTCTCGATCGCCTCCAGTTCCTCGATGCCGGGCGCCTCGAACGACAGGTGGTGCAGCCCGGGACGGCCGCCGTCGAAGCGTCCCGAGCTCTGCTCCCACAGCGTGAGCACGAGTTCCTCCGGCCTGCCCAGCCGCGCGTAACGCCAGTCGCCGCCGTCGGTCTTGCCGTAGAGGGCGAGGCCGAAGACCTGGCAGTAGAAGTCGATCGAGCGGTCGAGTTCGGTGACGTTGAGCCCGACGTGCCCGGTCTGGAGTGCGGTCGCCACAGAGCGACTCCCTTCTAATGGATGTGCCGCAATTCAAGCATTAGCCGCTAATGGGTGCAAGTGCGGGGTAGCATTAGCAGGGTGGTGCACATCGCCGTCGCCTTCGCCAACACCGTCCGCGTCTCCACGGGGGACGCGCTGGCCACCGCCGCCGGTCTGACCGCGTGGCTGCGTGAGCGGCGCTCCGAGCTGGAGGTACGCCTGGACGAGGCCGACCTTCTGGCGATCGGTGACGAGGAGGCCGCCGCCGCCCGGCGGGCCCGCGACGCCGTACGCGCGCTGATGGGGGGCGCGCCGGAGCCGGACGAGCACGTCCGCGCGCTCAACAACGCGGTGCGGGCGGCGCCGCGATGGCGTGAGCTGACATGGGGGGAGCCGCCGTCGGTCACGGCCCGTTCGGCCCAGCCGCCCGTCCTGGCGGCCGTCGCCGAGGTGGCCGAGCAGGCGATCCTGCTGCTGTCCGGCCCCGACCGCGACCACGTACGGCCCTGCGGGGCGCCCGGATGCGTGCAGTTCTTCCTGAAGGAGCACCCGCGCCGGGAATGGTGCTCGACCGGCTGCGGCAACCGCGTGCGGGTGGCCCGCCACTACGCCCGCACCAAGGGCGCGTAATGCGCGTGGGGGTCCTGGGCCCGCTGGAGGTCACCGACGGCGGCGAAAAGGTGGAGGTCGGGGGCGCCCGGCTGCGCGCGCTGCTGATCCGGCTCGCTCTGGACGCGGGCAGCGTGGTCGCGGTCGAGGCGCTCACCGGTGCGCTCTGGCCGCAGGACGGCCCCGCCGACCCCGTGCACTCCCTGCACTCCCTCGTCTCCCGGCTGCGCCGCGCCCTGCCGGCGGCGGTTCTGCAGGTTCCCGGTGGGTACCGCCTGGATCTCCCGCCCGACGCCGTCGACGCCCTGCGTTTCGAACGGCTGGCACGTCAGGGCAGGCGGGCGCTGCGCGAGAACGACCCGGAACCGGCCGCGGAACGGCTGCGCGCGGCACTGGCGCTCTGGCGCGGCGACGCGCTGACCGACGTCGCCGAGACGCCCTACGCGCTGGCCGCCGCCGCGAGGCTGCACGAGCTCAGGCTGGCCGCGACGGAGGACCGGATCGCCGCCGAGCTGCGGCTGAGCGGCGACCACGCTCCCCTCGTGGCCGAGCTGGAGGAACTCCTCGCCGCCCACCCCCTCCGTGAACGGCTGCGCGCCCTGCTCATCGAAACCCTGCACGCCTCCGGCCGCCGGGCGGAGGCGCTCGCCGCCTTCGAGTCCTTCCGCGCGACCTTGGCCGAGGAACTGGGCGCCGACCCCGGACCGGAACTGAGAGAGCTCCACCTCGCTCTCCTGCGCTCCGAACGGCCCGTACGCGGCAACCTGCGCACGCCGCTGTCGAGCTTCGTCGGCCGCGTCGAGGAGCAGGCGCACCTGGTCCGGCAACTGAACGAGCGGCGGCTGGTCACGCTCCTCGGCCCGGGTGGCGTCGGCAAGAGCCGGCTGGCGACGCGGGCCGCGAGCGAGCTGGCCGCCGGGTTCCCCGGCGGCGCCTGGCTGGTCGAGCTGGCCTCGGTGACCGACCCGGCGGCGCTGCCGCAGACCATCGTCACCACCCTGGGCCTGACCGGCCCCGGCAGGCCGGGCGACCAGATGGGACGGCTGGCCGACGCGCTGCCCGCGAGCCCGACGCTCATCGTGCTGGACAACTGCGAGCACCTGATCGACGCCGCCGCCCGCCTCGTCGAGGACCTGCTCGGCCGGTGCCCGCAGCTTCGTGTCCTGGCCACCAGCCGCGAGCCGCTCGGTCTGCTCGGGGAGGCGCTGAGCCCGCTCGCGCCGCTGCCCGCCACCGACGGCGTGCGGCTGCTCGCCGACCGGGCGGCGGCCGTGCGGCCCGGGTTCACGCTGAGCGAGGAGGACCGGGCGGCCGCCGAGCGGATCTGCGCGCGCCTGGACGGGCTGCCGCTGGCGATCGAGCTGGCGGCGGCACGGCTGCGGTACGCGAGCGTGGAGCAGGTGGCCGCCGGGCTGGGTGACCGCTTCCTGATGCTGACCGGCGGCAGCCGTACGGCGTTGCCGCGCCATCGCACGCTGCGCGCGGTCGTGTCGTGGAGCTGGGACCTGCTGACGCGGGAGGAGCGGGCGGCGGTCGAACGGCTCGCGGTCTTCCCCGGCTCGTTCACGCCCGAGGCGGCGGCCCGCGTGTCGGGATGGACGGCGGTGGAGGACTTCGCCGACCGTTCGCTGCTGCAGTTCGTGCCGGGGCCGCAGCCGCGCTACCTGATGCTGGAGACCATCAGGGAGTACGGGCTGGAACGGCTCGCGGAGTCCGGGCGGCTGGCGGCGGCCAGGGCGGCGCATGCCGCGTACGTCGCCGAGCTGGCCGAACGCGCCGAGCCTGGGTTGCGCGGGGCCGATCAGCTCGCCTGGGTGCGGCGGCTGCGGGCCGACCGGGACGATCTGCGGGCCGCGGTGCGGTTCGCCGCGGATTCCGGGGACGCGGCCACGGCGGCGCGGCTCGGGGCCGGGCTGCGCTTCTTCTGGACGATCACGGAGGATCCGGGCGAGGCGGCCGCCCTGTTGCGCGGGGTGCTGGACGTGGCGCCGGATCCGGGTGTCGCGGCGGCGTACCTGCTCAATCTGGTTCTGGCCGCGGACGGGGGCCGCGCCAAGGGCGAGGCCGACGGGCTGCTCGCGCTCGCGGCCGGGTGCGAGCAGCCCGCGACCAGGGCGGTGATCGAGGCCCTGCTCGCGCTGATCACCGGTGACGCCGCGCCCGGACTGGCCGCGATCGACGCCGGTCTGCCCCGCTCGGCGGCGTGGGATCGCGGGGTGTTGTGGTTCGTGCGGTCGTTCCTGGACGGCAGCCTCGGTGACATGGAGGCGATGCGCACCGATCTCGGGCAGGCGGCGACGGCGTTCCGCGCCTGCGGCGAGCACTGGGGACAGGCGAGCGCGCTGAGCTATCTGGCCTTCGCCCGCACCACGCTCGGCGAGTTCGAGGCCGGCGCGGCGGCGCTGGAGGAGTCGATCCGGCTGGCCGGCGACCTCGGGACCGGCGACGGACAGCGGGTCTGGCTGGCCATGGTCCGCAGCCACACCGGGCAGACGGCCGCGGCCCGCGCGGAACTGCTCGACGTCCTCGGCGGCAACCCGCCCGCGAGCCAGCTCGGGCTCGCCCGAATCCAGCTCGCCAACCTCGCCCGCCACGACGGCGACCTCGACGCCGCCGGGCGGCACCTGGCCGAGGCGGCCGAGAGCGGGGATCCGCTCTTCCTCCTGGCCCGTGCCGAGCTGGCGGTGGCCAGAGGCGAGGACGCCGGGACCGACCTGGCCGAGGCGTTCGCGCTCGCCCTGGAGCTCTGGGACATGCCGCTGGTGGCCATGGCCGCGGTCGCCGTGGCCTCCTGGCGGCTGGCCACCGACGCCACGGAGGCGGCCGGGGTGCTCGGCGCCGCGCACGCGCTGCGCGGCGGCCCCGACGCCCGCCACCCCGACGTGGAACGGCTGGCCCGCGCCCTGCGCGCCGAACTGGGCGAGCCCGCCTTCCACGCGGCGTACGAGCGTGCCCGCCGCCTCGACCGCGCGGTCGCGATCGCCCGCGTCAAGGCCGCGCTCGCTCACCCGGGCTGAGCGCTCCTGCGAGGGATCTGTGGGCGGTCTGCGAGGACCGCCCGGCACGGTGGTCCCCATGACGTACGCGTTCCAGGCGGAAGGCCTGGTCAAACGGTTCGGGAAGACGACGGCGCTGGCCGGCGTCGAACTGGCGGCCCCGCCGGGCACGATCCTGGGCGTACTCGGCCCCAACGGCGCGGGCAAGACGACGGCCATCCGGGTGCTGGCCACCCTGCTGCGCCCCGACGAGGGCCGCGCCGAGGTGGGCGGCCTCGACGTCGTCCGGCACGCGCCGCGGGTCCGCAAAATGGTCGGCCTGACCGGCCAGTACGCCTCGGTGGATGAGGACCTGACCGGCACGGAGAACCTCGTCCTGCTCGGCCGCCTCCTCGACCTGCGCAAACCGGAAGCCGAACGGCGCGCGAGCGAGCTGCTCGAACGCTTCGGCCTGACCGAGGCCGCCGGCAAGCGGGCCGCAACCTACTCCGGCGGCATGCGCCGCCGCCTCGACCTGGCCGCCGGGCTCGTCGGCGAGCCGAGCGTCGTCTTCCTCGACGAGCCCACCACCGGCCTCGACCCCGGCCGCAGGGAAGACCTGTGGCGCATGATCCGCACCATCGCCGACGGCGGCGGCACGGTCCTGCTCACCACCCAGTACCTGGAGGAGGCCGACGCCCTGGCCGACGAGATCTGCGTGATCGACCACGGCCGGGTCATCGCCCACGGCACCCCGGCCGAGCTCAAGCAGATCGTCGGCGGGCAGACCATCGTGGTGCGCCCCAAAGACCCGGCCGAGCTGGCGCGGGCGGCGGAACTGACCGCCAAGGCCACCGGCCGCGAGCCCGCGAGCGTGGCCGCAGGAGTGCTGACCGTCGCCGTCGACGGCGGCGCCGCCTTCACCGCCGTCGTCGGGGCGCTGGCCGAGGCCGGCGTCGAGGTCGCCGAGCTGTCACTGCGGCTGCCCAGCCTGGACGAGGCCTTCTTCGCGCTCACCGGAGCCGCGTGATGCCGTTCGCCCTGCTCCGGCACAGCCTGCTCCTGGCCGGGCGCGGCCTGCGCAAGACCCGCCGCAACCCGGGCATCCTGTTCGACGCGCTGTTCCTGCCGATCGTGTTCCTGCTGATGTTCGTCTACCTGTTCGGCGGCGCCGTGGCCGGGTCGCCTGAGGCGTACCTGCAGTACATCTTCCCCGGCACGCTGGTGATGTCGACGCTCATGGCCGGCCTGCTGTCCACCGGCGTCAGCCTCAACGTCGACATCAAGAAGGGCGTCTTCGACCGGTTCCGCAGTCTGCCCATCGGCCGCTCCGCGCCGCTGATCGGCTCCGTCGCCGGCGATCTCATCAGGTACGGCGTCGCGCTCGTCACCCTGTTCCTCCTCGGCTACCTCCTGGGCTTCCGGGTCCGGACCGATCTGGTGTCGGCGCTGGCCGCCTGCGCCCTGGCGGTCACCCTCGGCTTCTGCATGAGCTGGATCAACGTGCTCGTCGGAGTGCTCATCAAGGAGACCTCGGTCGTGCAGAGCGTCGGCTTCCTGGGGATCTTCCCGCTGGCCTTCGGCACCAACATGGTCGCCCCCACCGAGACCCTGCCCGGCTGGCTACAGGCCTGGGTCAACGTCAACCCCGTCACCCACGCCATCGACGCCACCCGCGGCCTGCTCCTCGGCGGCCCGGTCGCCACCGCGGCGAGCACCACCCTCATCTGGTCGGCCGGTTTCCTCGTCGTCTTCGTCCCCCTCGCCGTCATCGCCTTCAGGAGGCGCAACCAGTGAACGTCATCGAATCCCGCTCCCTCGACCCCACGGACCCCCTCGACGACCTCGACCCCCTGCTCGACCTGGTCGGCGACGCCCGGGTGGTGGCGATCGGCGAGAGCTCCCACCACGTGCGCGAGTTCTACCTGCTGCGCCACCGCCTGCTGCGCCTCCTCGTCGAACGCCGCGGCTTCACCGTCTACGCGCTCGAAGCCCCGTTCACCGACGCGCACACCATCGACGCGTGGGTACGCGGCGGCCCCGGCACCGTCGAGCAGGTCGCCTCCGCCGGGATCGACCACGGCATGGGCGACTGCCGGGAGATGCATGACCTCCTGAGATGGATGCGCGACCACGAGCGCCCTTTGCGCTTCGCCGGCTGCCTGGCCGGCGTCCCGCGCACCGCCCTGCGCGCGGTCGCCGCGTACATGAAGGACGCGGACCCCGACGCGTTCCCCCTGGCCGACCGGGCCTTCCGGCTGGCCGGCGGGGACCGCGAGGTACCCAGCATGAAGGCCATGATGGACCACGCCCGCCGCCCGATCGAGGCGCAGGACGAGCTGACCGTGGCGATCAGCCGCCTGCTTGTACGCATGGAGACGATGGCCGCATACCAGCGCGGCCAGGGCCGCGCCGCCCGGCACGCGGCCGCGTTCCAGCATCTGCGCAACGCCTGGTACCTGGACCACGGCGGGCGCGACCTCGCTGGGCGCGGCATGGCCGTGGGCACCGCGTGCCTGGACGCCTTCGGCGCCGAGAGCGTGCTGCGCCTCGTCGAGGACGGCGCCCGCGTCGTGGTGGCGACGCACAACACCCACATCCGCAAGACGGTGATCGAGCACGAGGGCGACTTCGGGCTATTCCCGCAGGGCTACCACCTGGCCCAGGCGCTCGGCCCTGACTACGTCTCCATCGCCGCCACCAGCCTCGGCGGCCGTACCTCCGCCGGGCGGGTCGCGCCCGAGCACCCGCTCGGCTTCGAAGCGGTCGACGTCGACCTTCCCGCTCTGGCCGAGGGCAGCGTCGAGACGATCTTCGACGGCCGTGCGCCGCTGGCCATCGCCGACCTGCGCGGCCACGACCCGGAGGCGTTCACGCGGATCAGGATGCTGGACCACTTCATGGACGTCCCCGTCGTCCGGGCCTACGACGCGGTCGCCTGCGTCCCGGAGACCCGGTCCGTCCAGACCTTCAGGCAGGCGTGAAAGTCATCGAGCGCCCGCGGCGCCTCCGGCCAGGCTGATCCCGAGCGTTCAACCAACCTCTGGAGTGCCGATGACATCGCGACAACGCCGGCTGGCCGTCGGCGTCATGCTGGCCACGTTATGCACGTCGCTGCTGCAGGCCCTGCCGGCCACGGCGGGCACGCCCACGATCGACAGGCGACCGGTGTCACCCGGGATCGTGCTCGCCGCGGCCGACTGGGATCGGATCCGCGCGGACCCGTCCCTTGCGGCAAGCCCTTCAAAGGAAATGGTCCCGCTGCTGCCGAGGCGCGGCATCGCCGCCGTGGCAAGGGAGTCGCGGCTCAACGCCGCCCGCATGGAGGCGAACGGCCCGCGAACGGCGGCGATGCCGCTGGCGCCCCCACCGATCCGCGAGAGCCCTGACCCCAAGGCGCTGGCCGACTGTTTCACCCCGGCGGCGGAGCGCAGCGGCGGCCACATCCTGAATCGCTTCGTGTTCTGCCAGCGCATCAAGGCGGAGATGCCCGTCGACGTCTTCCAGAACGGCCGGGTGGTCCGCCTCGGAACCACGAAGTTCACCTACGAGTTGATCACCCAGGGCGACAATCACCAGCGCAGGACCCGTATGTTCGGCCGCATCCAGAAGGGTTCGGTCCGTCACGAGGGGACGTTCGCGTGGCGGGTGGTCGCGCCCGCCTGGCCGTTCTACCTCGTCGGCAGGTGCGAGCAGAGCGGCGTCGCCTGCCCGGTCGCCCACGCGCCGGTCGTGTTGCCGTTCCGCCAGTGGGACGACGAAACCGTCTGGTGGAAGTGGGACACCATCAACCAGGCCGGCAACGCCGAGGGCCGGGACCGGATCACCCTGCACGACGCGTGGCTGGAGTTCGGCTCCGCCATTTCCGGCGGCATCGTGACCCGGCCAGGCCACAGCGCCCCCCGCATCGTCCGCTGCGACTCGGCGGACTACTTCCGGCTCGGCGGCGGCCACTACGAGGCGGCGTGCGTCTTCGCCGAGACGACTCCGCGCCTGACGTGGGAGATCGGGAAGGCTCCCCACGCGGAAGTGGCCCTTCACATCGCCAACGCCCAGGACTTCCCCAACGCCACCTGGCCCCGCCTGGTGCCCGATGGGCAGCCCCCGCCCCGAGACAAGATCATCCCCGGCAAGTACAAGCCCGGCGACCCTGACGCGCCCGGCCTGCACCGCATCAGGACCGAGCAGTCGGGGACGATACCGCCCGACCCCGAGCACAGGAGAAACGGCGAGCGCAAGACCGGCGCCTGCTACGGAGAAGGTCCCTACGCCGCCGAGTACTTCGGCCTGGGCCTGCCCGTCCCGCCGCGCCCCGGAGAGCAGTGTGACGAGTACCCTCCGGCCTCCACCTTGGAAGGCGCCGACCATCCTGAGTACGACTTCTCCGTCCGGGCGGTGCTCACGGACGGCAACAGCCGTGCCGGCATCGCGCTTCGCGACTACTACGTCCATGACCGGATGCTCCTGTGGGACGTCAGCCTTCCCCTGGAGCGAAACGACCGCTTCTACTTCGAGATCCTGACCCAGCGGCCTCATTGATCCAGCCAGGACTTCCAGTCGATGCCGGGGTCCTCGGTGAACAGGTGGTGGGAGGCGATCATGGGGCCGTGGAAGCCGCGGATGAAGCGGTACAGGGCGGTGGGGGTGCGGACGGCGACGTTCTGGGAGTTGACGAAGTAGACGACTCCGTCCTCGCCGGCCAGCCGTACCCGATCGCCCTTCTGCGCCGGGCGGGGCAGGCCGAGCTTGGTGGCGAGGGAGCGCCAGGCCTGCTCCCAGCCGGGCACGGGCGGGCCGAACACGGTGAGGGGGGTGGCGGTGCGGCCGGGGAAGTGGGTCAGGTACTCCACCAGCGTGGCGAAGAACAACTCCAGGCCCGCCGACATCGCCTCGAACTCGTCCTGCCAGTCGTCGCCCGGCAGGAAGCCGCTGGTGACGGCGCGCAGGACGGTGGTGCCGCCGGACTGGGCCTCGATGAGGAACTCGTAGGCGACGAAGCGCCCGTCGGGGGCGATCTCGGTGCCGTGGGCGAAGCGGGCGCCGGGATCGGCCCCGGTGATGTGGGTGGTGGGGGAGTAGTCGCCGAAGACGGTGGTGACGGCGCCGCCGGCGACCTCGTTGCGGCCCATGAACCAGGAGTCGATGCCGGGCCCGGTGGAGATGGCCGCCCAGATCTCCTCGGGCGTCGCGGGCACCTCGGCCAGGTGCTCGATCTCGAACTCGTGGCCCATGCTCACGACTCCCTCATGCTGGGGTGGACGGCGACCACGATGCGATGATCCCGCCCTGATTCGGCCTCTTCATCGTGGTATTTCGAGACCAGCGTAGTGACGGCCTGCGTGAGCTCCTCCGCGAACGCCGCCCGCGCGGCCGGGCTGGCGAAGCGCACCTCGCCGTCCAGCGCGAACGTCGCCACCCGCTTGCCCGCCCTGGCCGAGCCCGTGATGAGCGCGCCCACGTCACGGACCAGGCGCGCGGCCAGCGCCAGCAGCCAGCGCGCCGACAGCCGGTCCGGCGACTGGGCCGGATCGGGCTGCACGGCGGCCAGCGCGACGGGGGAGATCACGTAGGAGGCCGCGGTGGCACGCAGCAGCCGCTCGGTCGCGTTGCCCTTGCGCCGTTCCTCGACGAGTTCGACCAGGCCGTGCCGTTCGAGCGTGCGCAGATGGTAGTTGACCTTCTGGCGCGGCAACCCGACACGGGCGGCCAGCATCGCCGCCGAGGCGGGCTGGGCGAGCTCGGCCAGGAGTCTGGAACGCATGGGATCCAGCGACACCTCGGCGGCGGCCGGGTCCTCGATCACGGTCACGTCGAACATGCCTCTACGATCTCACCGACAATTAAATCTGACAAGACGGTGAAGATTGTCGGTACTACCAGGCGTACGCCTCCGGCGCCGGCCCGCCGGGACCCGGGAAGATGGCGTCGAGCGCGGCCAGCCGTTCCTCGTCCAGCCGGATCGTCAGCGCCTTGAGCGCGAGCGTCAGCTGCTCGACCGTGCGGGCGCCCGCGATCGGAGCCGTCACGCCCGGCTGGTGCAGCAGCCACGCCAGGCCGACGGCCGCGGGATGCTCCCCGATCTCATCACACAGCCGCTCGTAGCGTTCCACCCGGTCCCGGTCCTCGCGCAGACCGGCCTCGGCGCGGCCCGCCTTCCCCCGCGCGATCTCCTGCTTGCGCAGAATGCCGCTGAGCAGACCGCCGTGCAGCGGACTGTACGGCAGGACGCCGATCCCCAGCTCACGGCAGGCGGGCAACACCTCAAGCTCGACTGTGCGCCGCATGAGGCTGTAGATGCTCTGCTCGACGACGAAGCCGAACTCGCCCAGCCGTTCGGCCACCGACTGCCCGCGGACGATGTGCCAGGCCGCGTGGTTGCTGGTGCCGAAATACAGGACCTTGCCCTGCCGGCGCAGCAGCGACAGCGCCGCCCAGATCTCCTCCCACGGCGTCGACCTGTCGACGTGGTGCAGCATGAAGATGTCGAGGTGGTCGGTGTTGAGCCGGCGCAGCGACTCCTCGCACGCCCGGCGCAGGCGCCGCGCCGACAGCCGGATGTCGTTCACGCCCGGCCCCATCGCGCCGTAGGCCTTGGTGGTCAGCACGATCTGGTCACGGCGGGACGGCGTCTTGGTCAGCCAGGTCCCGATGATCTCCTCGGTCCTGCCCTTCTCCGGCTCCAGCCCGTACACCTGCTTGTTGGCGTCGGCGCCGTAGACGTCGGCGGTGTCGACGAGGTTGACGCCGCTGTCCACGGCCAGGTCGAGCAGCCGGTGGGAGGTCGCCTCGTCGGTGAGCGGGCCGAAGTTCATGGTGCCGAGGGCCAGCCTGCCGACCTGGAGACCGGAGCGGCCGAGGTTCGTGTATTCCATGGTCAAGCTCCGAAACGGGTGGGGGAGAAGGCGGACAGGTCGAACTCCGAGCCGCCGTCGAGGGCGAGCTGGGCGCAGATCTGGCCGACGGCGGCCGCGTGCTTGAAGCCGTGACCGGAGAAGCCGCCGGCGAACACCACCCGGCCACCGGCGCCGACCGGGCCGATGACGAAGTCGCCGTCGGGACTCTTGGAGTTCATGCAGGCCATCGCCTTGCTGACCTGCGGGACGAGGCCGGGGAAGGCGGTCGCGCAGTACTCCTCGATCGGCGCCAGGTCCTCGGGCGCCGGGTCGCGCCAGTTGTCCTCCGGCCGGTCCAGCCACGCCTTCTTCGCCTGCGGGCCGCTGATGCCGACCTTGACGCCGGCGCCGTCCACGTCCGGGATGCCCCAGCCGTGCGCCTCATGGCTCTCGCGGACGAACGTGGGGAAGCGGCCGGGCCGATACTCCGCCGCGTCGCCGCGCGCCCTGAACCACGACAGGCACGAGCGCTGGGTACGCAACGGCAGCGACACCTCCGGCAGGAGATCGAGCGTCCAGGCGCCGGAGGCGAGGATCACCTTGGCCGCCGTGAACCTTTCGCCGCCCACGGTCACCGCGACCCGCCCGTCCTCCACGCGCAACGCCGAGACGGGCACCCCGGTGCGGATGTCGGCGCCGGCCCGCCGGGCGGCCCGCACCGCCGCCGTGACGCACGCCTCCGGCCGCAACACGCCCGCGCCCGGCTCGAAGATCGCCACGTCGTCGTCCAGCACGGCATGCTGCGGATAGCGCCCGCGCATGTCGTCGGGCGTCAGCCACTCGTAGGCGACCTCGCCCGCGGCGGCGCTGGCCAGCGCGTCCTCGATGAGCTCGCCGCCGTCGGTGCCGATCACCAGCCCGCCGGACGGCTCGAACAACCGCTCGCCGTCCCGCTCAAGCTCCTTGATCAAGTCGAGGGTACGGCGGGCCAGCGGCACGTACTCCTTACCCTCGAAGAGGATCTGCCGGTAAATACGGGACCCGCCGTGCGAGGACCCGCGCGCGTGGCCGACGGTGAACTGCTCGACGCCGAGCACCGAGGCGCCACGCGCGGCGGCCTGCCAGGCGGCCATGGAGCCCATGGCGCCCAGCCCGATCACGATGACGTCAGTCATGGATGTGCTCCCATCTGTCACAACACCTTGGACAGGAATGTCTGGGTACGCAGATGCCGCGGCCTGGCCAGGACCTCGCGCGGGTCACCCGACTCGACCACCACGCCGTCGTCCATGAAGACGAGCGTGTCGCCGACCTCCCGGGCGAAGGCCATCTCGTGGGTGACGACGATCATCGTCATGCCCTCGCGGGCCAGGCCCCGCATGACGTCCAGGACCTCGCCGACCAGCTCGGGATCCAGCGCGGAGGTCGGCTCGTCGAACAACATGAGCCTGGGCCGCATCGCCAGCGCCCTGGCGATGGCCACGCGCTGCTGCTGGCCGCCCGACATCTTGGCCGGATAGCTGTGCAGCTTCTCGGCCAGCCCCACCCTGCGCAGCAGGTCCTCGGCGTGCGCGGTGGCGGCCGCCTTGCTCTCCTTCTTCACCAGGCAGGGGCCGAGCACGACGTTCTCCAGCGCGGTGAAGTGCGGGAACAGGTTGAAGCTCTGGAAGACCATGCCGATGCGGGCGCGCTGGCGGCAGACCTCCTTGTCGCCGAGCTCGTGCAGCGCCTCGCCGCTCTGCCGGTAGCCGATGAGCTCGCCGTCCACCCAGAGCCGGCCTCTGTTGATCGTCTCCAGGTGGTTGACGCAGCGCAGGAACGTGCTCTTGCCCGACCCCGAGGGGCCGACCAGGCACATCACCTGCCCTTCGTCCAGGGACAGGTCGATGCCTTTGAGCACGTGGTTGCGCCCGAAGTGCTTGTGCACCCCCTCGGCGCGGACCAGAGCGGACATCAGCGGTCCTCCTTGACGTGGGCGCGGCGAGCGGCCAGGTTGCGGCGCAGGCGGGAGCCGTACGAGTCGCCGGGGTCGCGGTCGGGAGAGAAGCGGCGCTCGATCCGGGTCTGCACGGAGGTCAGGATCGAGGTCGCCAGCAGGTACCAGATGCTGGCCACGAGCAGCAGCGGGATGGTCTGGAAGTTGCGCCCGTAGATGATCTGGACGCTGTAGAGCAGCTCGGGGATGGCCAGCACGCTGATCAGCGAGCTGGTCTTGAGCATCGCGATCGTGTTGTTGCCCGTGGGCGGGATGATCACCCGCATGGCCTGCGGGAGCACGATCCTGCGCATCGTCATGCTCTTGGACAGGCCCAGCGAGCTGGCCGCCTCCAACTGCCCCTTCGGCACGGACACGATCCCCGCCCGGACGATCTCGGCCATATAAGCGCCCTCGTTGAGCGCCAGCCCGAGCACACCCGCGATGAACGGGGTGATCAGCGTGTTGGCGTCGAGGGTGGCGAACGTCGGCCCGAACGGCAGGCCAAGCTGGATCGTCGGGTAGAGCGCGCTCAGGTTGAACCAGAAGATGAGCTGGACCAGCAGCGGCGTACCACGGAAGAACCAGATGTAGGCCGCGGCCGTCCACGACAGCACCTTGTTGTCCGAGCCGCGCATGACCGCGAACAGCACGCCCAGCGCGATGCCGAGAACCATGGCGATCGCGGTGAACTGCAGCGTGAGCAGCAGCCCGTTGAGCACGCTGCCGTCCAGCAGGTACCTGGCCACGATCTCCCACCGGTAGCGGGGGTTGGTGACCAGGGACGTCACGAGCAGCGCGAGCAGGCCCAGCACCACCACCGTGGCGACCCACCGCCACGGGCGCCGCACCGGGATCGCCTTGATGTCGGCGTCGGGCCGCCGGCTCTTCGGCACGGTGCCGGTCGCCATCGCTAGGCACACCCTTCCTTGATCGCCTGCGGGAAGATCTCGTCGCCGTCCTGCACCTGCGCGGGGTCGGTGAAGATCTCCGACTTCTCGATCGCGCCGTCCACGACGCCCCACTTGCCGGCGATGCGGGTGTAGTGGCCCTGCTGCAGCAGCCTGGTCATCGCCTCCTGCAGCACCGCGTTCATCGCGGAATTGCGCTTGGGTACGGCGATGCCGGACAGGCTGTGCGGCGTCCTGTAGGTCCCGGTGACACAGAGCGTGCCTTCCGACTGCTTGGCCGCCCACTCCACGGCCGGCTTGTCGGCGCTCACCACGTCGGCGCGTCCGCTGGACAGCGTCAGCACCGCCTGGTTCTGGTCCGGGATCCTGATGATCTGGACGGGCTTCTTGCCCGCGCCCTTGCAGTAGGCGTCGGCCTTCTCCAGCCGCTCCACCTGCGAGGTGCCGCTCTGGACGCTCACCCGCAGGCCGCAGACGGTGTCCTTGAAGTCGTTGACCTTGATGCCGCTGCCCTTCTTCACCAGGAAGCCGCCGCCGTTGAGGTAGTTGGAGACGAAGTCGACGACGCCCAGGCGTTCCTTCTCGATGCCGAACCCGGCGATCCCGATGTCGTACCTGCCCGCCTCGAGGCCGGGGATGATGTTGTCGAAGGAGGTGTTGCGCCACTCCACCTTCAGGCCGAGCAGCCTGCCGATGGCGTCGCCGGTGTCGATGTCGAAGCCGACCAGCGTCTTGTTGTCCTCGGCGAAGAACTCCAGCGGCGCGTAGGGCGCGTTCGTGCCGATGATGAGCGTCCCGCGGTCGCGGATCTCCTTCGGCACTCCGGCGGCGAGCTTGTCGTCCTTGGCGATGTCGACGGCTTTTTCCGCCAGGTCCGGCGCTGCGTTGACGCCGCAGGCGGTGAGCGGCAGCAGGGTCACGAGGGCGACGACGAAGATGCGGTTGTTCATGGTGTCACCAACTTGCTGTGCGCGGTTCAGGGGCTGGGTGTGCCGGCCGACGGCGCCCGCCGTACGGCGGAGTCGTGGCCGGTCAGTGAGAGCGCGCTCGCCGTGCGAACCGTGAGGTCGCCCCCGATCAGGACCAGCTCCGCGGCGTGGATGGCCGACGACTGTCCCGACGTCGGCACCTCCTCGCCGAAACTGTCCCGTCCGGTCTGCGCGTAGTAGAGGATGGCCGCCCGGTCGTCCGCGACCGGATGGATGTACGGCTGCCGCGGCGCGTGGCCGGGCACGGTCAGGGCGCCCCGGTGTTCCCACCGGCGCAGGTCGGGCGAGCGGTAGACGGCCGGGCCGCCGCGGGTCTCGGCGACCATCCACCCCTGGCCGCCCAGCGTGAACACCGCCGGGCCCTCGTGCCAGCCGGCCAGCGCCTGCTCCTCGACCTTCCACCCGTCGAGGTCGTCGCTGACGGCCAGCCAGACGGAGCCGCCGCGGTTCTCGTCCTTGAACCAGAGCCCGAAGCCGCCCTCGGGCAGCGGGTGCACGTACGGGTCGACGGCGTGGTCGGTGCCGAGGTCCACGCGTCCCGCGTGCGACCAGGTCCACAGGTCCGGGCTGGTCAGGTGGTGGATCTGGCGGTGCCACGGGCTCGGCCTGCCGTGGGTGTCCCAGGCGGGGTCGTCGGGCACGCCTCTGATGAACGTGACGAACATGTGGTGCAGGCTGTCGTGCCGGATCACGTCGGGGCCCCAGAAGGTGTTGAGACCCGGTTCGACCGGCAGGTCCAGGGTGCCGCGGTAGAGCCAGCTCGTACCGCCGTCTGCTGAGCTGGCGGCGGCTACCCGGCCGCCGTGGCAGCGGCCGATCCTGGGAGCTCCGCCGATCCGGGTGTTGGCCCTGCGGTGGACGAACAGGCACCACCAGGTGGACTCCGCGCTGTTCCAGACGAGCACGGGATCGGTGGCGCCGTCGTGGATCGGGTCGGTGATGAGGGTCATGGGGTGCCTGCCGGGTGGTTCGGGTCGGTGACGGGTGAGGGTTCCAGGGGGAAGTGGGTGACGGCGTAGGCGTGGCCGTGCTCGACCGCCGACTCCACCGCCTCGCGCAGGGAGCCGCGCAGGTTGTCGCGGACCGCGTCCTCGTTCCACGCCATCCCGTCCAGGCACCGGGTGGCGAACAGCAGGGCCACGCGTTCCAGGCGGCGCAGGCCGCGCAGGAGTTCCGCGGTGACCACCGGGCCCCAGGGGGTGACCTCGAGCTCGCCTGCCGCGCAGGCCAGGTGGACGGTGTGGGCGCCGCCTTCCAGCTGGAAGGAGACCTGCATGACCAGTTCGGGGATGACCGGGTTCACCTTGCCCGGCATGATCGAGGAGCCTGCTTGCATGGGCGGCAGCCGTACCTCCGCCATGCCGCCCACCGGGCCCGAGGACAGCAGCCGCAGGTCGCTCGCGACGCGGGCGAGCACCCGTCCGCCTCTGGCCATGGCGTCGGCGACGGAGGCCAGAGCCTCCAGCGAGGCGATGCCGTCGGACAGGTTCGCGGCGGGTTCGAGGGCGAGCCCGGTCTCCTCGGCCAGCCGTTCCAGGGCCGGCGCCGCGTAACCCGGCGGGGCGCCCAGGCCGGTGCCGATCGCGGTCGCGCCGAGCGGCACACCCCTCAGTTCACCGGCCGCCGACTCCAGCAGCCTGGCGGCCGACAGCACCGCGCTCGCCTGCCCGTCGTGGACAAGTCCGGCCGATACGGGCACCGCGTCCTGCAGGCAGGTGCGTCCCAGCCTGTCCAGGGACCGGTACCGCGCGGCCTGCCTGCGCAGCGACTCGGCGACCACGCGCAGGGACCGCACGGTCGCCTGGGCGGTGGTCAGGACGGCGATGTTGAGCGCGGTGGGCATCACGTCGTTGGTCGACTGCGACCTGTTCACATGGTCATGCGGATCGACCCGCACATCCGGGGTGGTTGCTGGTGCCGTGGCGAGGAGTTCGGTGGCGCGGGTGGCCAGGACCTCGTTCATGTTCATGTTGGTCGAGGTGCCGCCGCCCCCCTGCACCACGTCGAGCGGGAAGTGCTCGTGCAGGTCGCCGGCGGCGACCTCCGCGGCCGCGGCCATGATGGCGTTCCCGATCTCCTCGGGCAGCACGCCGAGCTTGACGTTGGCCCATGCCGCCGCGCTCTTGACCTGCGCGAGCGCGGTCAGCAGGGCGGGGAACTGGCGCAGCGACTCGCCGCCGAGACGGAAGTTCTCGCTGGCCCGCGCCGTATGGATGCCGAACAGGTCGTTCGAGGAAAGTCTGATCTCGCCGAGGAGGTCATGTTCGACACGGTTCTGATCCACAGCATCACCCCTCACTTGAAAGGTTGCCTGGTAGGTAGACAGCCAGACTCCATGGGGAAAGAGAGCGTGTCAATCCCTAAATATGCAGACAACAGACACTCTTGACAGGATTTCGGGCGTGAGGCAACCTGCCAGGCAACCAGACCTGTTCGCCGAAGGAGTGCCTGTGACCTTCCAGACGTTCGAGCTCGAGAACTGGCAGTCCGACCACGAGCAGACCGTGCGCTTCAACCTCGCCGACTCGACCGTCGACCCCGTCACCGTGGCCGACCTCGTCGAGGACGGCGACGACCTTGAGCGGATCATGTCCGTACCGCTCTACTACCCGGAGGTCAACGGCGAACGGTCCCTGCGCGGCCTCATCGCCGGTCTCCACGACGGCATCGGCACCGACGACGTGCTGGTCACCGTGGGCGCGTCCGAGGCCAACGCCGCGATCGTGGACGCGCTCTGCGAGCCGGGGGACCGCGTCGTGGTCATGGAACCCGGCTACCGCCAGGTCTGGGGCCTGGCCCGCAACCGCGGCTGCGAGGTGGCCGCGTTCGAACTGCACGCCGACCGCGGCTGGGCGCCCGACCTGGAGCGACTCCGCCAGGTCGCCACCCCCGGCACCAGGCTCATCTACGTGTGCAACCCCAACAACCCGACCGGCTACATCCTCACAAAAGAGGAGATGGCGGAGATCGTGCGGATCGCCGAGGACTGCGGCGCCTGGCTCGTGGCCGACGAGGTCTACCGGGGCAGCGAACGCCTGACCGACGACGAGACGCCGTCGTTCGTCGGCATGACCGACAAGGTCATCGGGGTGGGTAGCCTGTCGAAGTCCTATGGCCTGTCCGGACTGCGCATCGGCTGGGCCGTATGCACTCATCCCGAACTCGCCGACCTGTGGCGCCGGCACGAGTACGTCGCGATCGCGACCGGCCGCCTCGACAACCTTCTCGCCGAGTGCGCGCTCAGGCCCGCGGCCAGGCGACGGCTGTTCGAGCGCAACCGCGCCTGCGTGCGCAGAGGCTACGACCTGTTCTCGGCATGGGCGAGGCGGCAGGACGGCAAGCTCACCGCGCTCCCGCCGATGGCCTCCGCGCTGGCGTTCGTCCGCTACGACAGCGACCTGTCGTCCGTCGAGGTCGGCGACCTGTTCCGGCGCGAGGCGAGCGTGCTGGTCGCGCCCGGCGTGTTCTTCGGCAGGGAAGGATGGTTCAGGATCAACATCGGCATGGACACCGGCTACCTGGCCGAGGCCCTCGACGCGCTCTCACCCGTCGTGGCCGCCCTGCCGCCCGCCTCAGGAAGGTGAAGACGTGGAACTGCTCCTGCTCGCGAACGAGTACTCCGTCTGCCGGCTGCCCGCCACCTCCGCCCCACCCCCGCCGCCGGTGGCGGCCGAGCTCTACACGCTGACGGTCACCGCCGAGGAGGTCTCGGTGGTGTGCCGCTCCGGTGCGGAGCCGCCCGGGGCGAAGGTGGAGAACGGCTTCAGTGCGCTGCGGGTGGCCGGCGCGCTGGACTTCTCGCTCGTCGGCATCCTGGCGTCGCTGACCGCGCCGCTGGCCGAGGTGCGGGTTTCGGTGTTCGCACTGTCCACGTTCGACACCGACTATCTGCTGGTACGCACCGCCGACCTGCCCGAGGCCAAGGCGGCGCTGGAAGCCCACGGCCACGTGATCGGCACCGGCGCCTGATCGCGCTCCGGCCTCGGCCGGCGGCTCAGGTGAGATCGGTGGGCGGCCTGCCGAACCAGCGGGTGAGGCGCTCGTCCAGGTCCTGCTGATCGTCGCCGATCCAGGCGACGTGCCCGTCGGGACGGAGCAGGACGCACGGGACATCCAGTTCCGCCGTGGGATCCGCGAGGTAGTCGACCCGGTCCGACCAGCCGCCGACGGTCAGGCGTTCGGTGCGGTCCAGCAGCAGGCCGCGGCCGCGATGCAGCAGGCCGTAAAGGCGGCCCTGTTTCACGTCGATGTCGCGCATGCGGCGGCCGAGCAGATCGGGGCCCTCGCCGAAGTCGTAGCGGATGCCGGTCGCGGTGATCTTCTCGATCAGACGGCGGTTCACCTCGTCGAAGTCCATCAGTTCGGTGAGCAGCCTGCGCACTGCCTGCGGGCCCGGTTCGGCGGACAGCAGTTCCGTCTGGGCGCGGGTGTTGTCCAGCACGTCCTCGGCGACCGGATGGCGTTCGGCGTGGTAGGTGTCCAGCAGTGATTCCGGCGCCCAGCCGCGGACCTGTGCGGCCAGCTTCCAGCCGAGGTTGAACGCGTCCTGAACGCCCAGGTTGAGGCCCTGACCGCCGATGGGCGGATGGATGTGCGCCGCATCGCCGGCCAGCAGCACCCGACCGGCCCGATAGCGTTCGGCCAGCCGGGTGGCGTCCCCGAAACGGGACAGCCAGCGCGGAGAATGCACGCCGAAATCGGTGCCGGCGATGGCGCGCAGCCGCTGCTGGAAATCCACGAGGGTGGGCGGTTCCGCGCGGTCACTGACTCTCGCGGCGGGAACCACCACGCTGTAGACCCCTTCGCCGAAGGGCCTGAGCCAGAATCGCTGATGGGTCCGGCTGATCTCGGCTACCTTGGCGGCGATCTCCTCCTGCGGCACGCCTGCTTTCATCTCGCCCATGAGCGTGTCGGCCCGTGAGGGCTCGCCGGGGAAGCCGATGCCGAGCAGCTTGCGCACCGTACTGCGCGCGCCGTCACAGCCGACGAGATAGCGCGAACGCAGCCGTTCCCCGCCGGCCAGCTCGACGGTCACACCTTCGTCGTCCTGCTCGAACCCGGCCACCACGCAACCGCGCCGGACCTGTGCGCCCAGGCCGATCGCATGTTCCTCAAGCAGGTTCTCGATGACCGGCTGCGGGATGCCCAGCAGATAGGCGTACGCGGAATCCAGGCCCTTGGGCGCGGGTTTGGGGATGGCGGCGAAGATACCGCCGACCGGACGCTGTCTTCCATGCCGGAGCATGCGATCCAGCAGTCCGCGCATCGCCATCAGTTCGAGACTGCGGACATGCAGGCTGACTATGCGGACGTAAGACGTGGGTTCGGTTTCCTTCTCCAGAACGAGTACCCGTACGTCGTGCAACCGCAGTTCGGCGGCCAGCATCGCACCGGTCGGCCCGCAACCGGCGATGATGACGTCGTAGGCGATGACCTGCTGAGAGTGCATAGGTGTTGCCTTTCGGGAGTGCCTTGTTGGCGCGGCGCTCCCGGCGACACCTACGTCAATCGCCCGACCGTGACGGCAGGGGGGAGCACCCACATCGCTACAGCGTTCATGGGTCTCACCTCCTCGGGCGGCGTCACGATCAACCGCAAGCTACCGGCCCGGGCATGATCCCGTCCAACCCTTTTCCGGCGCCCCAAGGGGGCGGCGATACTGGGGGTGTGAAGTACGTGTCCAGAGTGCCGCGACCGCCGCTGGACGGGCTGATCGACGACCTTTACTACCTGGAGGGTGCGCCGCCGTACGCCCGGCTGATGTTGCCGCCGATGCCGGCGGCGTTGCTCATCGTCAACCTCGGGGCGCCGTTCCGCATCCGCGCCGGCACCGACATCGAGACGGCCGAATACGCGGACGGGTGCGTGGTCACGATGCCCACCCGCGCCTTCGAGTTCGGCTATCCGCCGGGGACCCGGTCGGTAGGCGTGCACTTCAAGCCGTGGGGGCCGGCGCCGTTCCTGCCGATGCCCGCGGCCGAGCTGTGTGACCGGCCGGTGACGTTGGAGCAGGTGTGGGGCCGCCCCGCCGTCGCCGAGTTGCGGGACCGGCTGGCGACGGCGGCCGGGCCGTACGAGATGCTGACGTTTCTTGAGGAGGAACTGATGCGACGGCTGCGCGAGAGCGCCGGTCTGGGGCTGGTCCGCCATACGAGCGGCGTCATCGCGGCCGCTGGCGGGGCGGTGGCGATCGGCGACCTGAGCGTGGCAGCCGGTGTCAGCAGCACTCATCTGGCGCAGCGGTTCAAGGAGCTCATCGGCGTCACGCCGAAGCGGCTGGCCCGAACCTGGCGCTTCACCGCCACCGTGTTCGCGATCGACCCCGCCGGACCGATCGACTGGGGCGAGCTCGCCGGTGGCGCGGGCTACTTCGACCAGGCCCACTTCGGCCACGAGTTCCGGGCGTTCACCGGGCTCACGCCGACCCGGTACGTCGAAGTCCGGCGGCGGTTCCTGCGCGAACATCCCGGCCACGTGCTGAACGGCTGGCCGCTGCCGGCCGATTGATTTCTTACAAGAGCGGCGGCTCACGACACGCTAATTTTGGGGGCACCCCAGAGCAGAGGAGAGCCCCGTGGGCAAGGTGGTCATGTACAGCTCGGTGTCGGTGGACGGTTTCGTCGCGGACGAGAATGACATGCCCGGACCGCTGTTCGACTGGTTGACCAGCGGTGACGTCCCGCTGGACGAGAGCGGCGAGGTGAAGGTGTCGCAGACGTCCCACGACTACACCCGGCCGTACTGGGACCAGATCGGGGTGACGATCGTCGGCCGCCACGTCTTCGACATGACGGACGGCTGGGACGGCAAGCCTCCGGGCGGGATCGACCACGTGGTCGTCGTGACGCACCGGCCGGCGCCCGAGGGCTGGGACCCCTCGACGCCGTTCCATTTCGTCGACGGCGTCGAGGCGGCCATGGCCAAGGCGCAGGAGCTCGCGGGTGAGCGTGTGGTCGAGGTCGCCGCCGGCGACGTCGGTGGCCAGGTGCTCGCCGCGGGCCTGATCGACGAGGTGCGCATGGACGTCGTACCCGTCGTGTTCGGGTCCGGCAAGCGCTACTTCGGGTCGGTCCACGCGCAGCACCTGCTGGAGGACCCTGACGTGGTGATTCAGGGCAACCGGGTGCTTCACCTGCGCTATCAGGTGCGCCGTTGAGCGGCTGCGTCATGTACGCGTCGTAGGCAGCACGGGCCTCCACATACTCCAGCGCTTTCGAGGGCGGCACGGCAGCTTCCGCCAGCGGGGCGGGCACGTCCACATCGACGCGCCAGGCCGCCGCCGAGCCGGCTCGCGACCGGCTGAGCTGCGGCCGGTCGACGGCAGTCTCGTCATCGGCCCGGTGGCCAAGCGCCGTTCATACCCACATCCGGTATCACCCGGACAGTGCGCCCACGTCCGTCAGTAGTCGGTAGGACGCTGGCCAGTGAGGGGTTACGGCCCTTGTTCTTGCCAGCGGGAATGACCAGCTTGCGCGCGATCTCCGTCAGATTCATTCCCGGCCCGGCGATCAGGTACGCCATGATCACTCAAAGGGACGGAGGGTGCGCCGTCGACGGCGGACCGATCCAGCACGTTCTCGATCTCTGATACGGCGCCGTCGGGATGCCTGGTCGTGAGTGGTTCTTGGAGATGGTCAGGCGGACGGGGAGCCGATGATCTCGCTGCGGTAGTGGAGGAGGTGCTGGCGCCATACGTCCGCCGCCTCTTCGGCTCGGCCGGTCGCGATGTGCTCGAACACCAGGCGGAACTCGGCCACATGTCCGCCTCGCGCACCCGGCGCGGACAGGGCGCGGCGGCGCAGCTCCGACCACAGCGGGCCGTCGAGGTGACGAAGCGCCTCCTCCAGGGACTTTTCGAGGATCGGGTTACGGGCCGCGCGGGCGATGGCGCGGTGTAGGGGCAGGTCGCTGACGTACGCGCCGGTCCGCGCGTATTCGTCCTCCAGCTCGGCCAGCGTTGACTCCAACGCGTCGAGGTCCTCGGGGTAACGCTTCTCGGCGGCCAGTGCCGCCAGGGCCGGTTCGATGGCCAGGCGGGCCTCGAACACCTGTGGCGGCAGCACCTCAACGCCCCAGGTGGCCACGACGGCGGACGATCCGGTGACGATCGTCCCCCTGCCTTTGTGCGACTTGGCCAGCCCGGCTAGCTCCAGCGCGGCCAGTGCTTCCCTGATGGTCGGGCGGCTGACGTCGAAGTTCTGTGCGAGCTCGCGTTCGGGCGGTAGCTTGTCGCCAGGCTTGAGGTGCCCGTCGCGGATGGCCACGACGAGCTGGTCGGCCACCTGCACCGCCGCGCTCTTCTTGACCACAGGGGTCACCTCGAACTTCGAGCCGCCCGTCGCCATCGCCTGGAACCCCTCGTCGTGTGGTC
Source organism: Nonomuraea sp. NPDC059007 (assembly GCF_042740555.1). Taxonomy (NCBI): domain Bacteria; kingdom Bacillati; phylum Actinomycetota; class Actinomycetes; order Streptosporangiales; family Streptosporangiaceae; genus Nonomuraea; species Nonomuraea sp. NPDC059007. The sequence continues at coordinate 57,937 of NZ_JBHYJD010000049.1, forward strand.
GCTGTTGTTTGATCGCCATCTTAGCGTGCGGCTAGGCAACCTGACACCTTCTTGACGAGCTGACCCTCCCGGCCGGTCCGATGCTGCGGGCCGGACGCACCCATTCGATGCTCGGCATCCCGGGGTCCGGGCCCTTGTGTGGCGGCGATCTGAGGCCTGGAGCGCCGCTCGGTGCGCGGCCAATCTCGGGTCCGCGCCGGACCGAAGGTTGCCTGGCCGCACTCGGTCGTGTGGCTGTGTACGTTGTGTGGCCAGGCAGGCAGGCCAACGCACCTGCTTGGCCCGCTACTGATTGCGCCACGGGGTTGCGGGCGCGTGGTTGCGGCGGGGGAGGGGGTGCGGGCGCGTGGTTGCGGCGCGGGGTGGTGGGTTGGGTGGTTGAAGCCGGGGGGACCGAGCCGGGGCAGCGGGCGTACGGGTCGGAGCGTGGCACAGGCCGGGGGGGTGGTGGCTTGGGCGCGAAGTCTGGTCAGGATGTGGCGACGAGGCTCGGGTTGGGATGTGGGGGTTCTGGCTCAGGCCGGGTGCGCGGGCAGTTCGGGTGGGTGTGGGCGGGCGGGGCCGTTTGAGCAGGGCGTCAGTGGTCCAGGTTGGTGAGCATGGTGCGGGTGATGCGGTCGAGGGTGGCGGTGTCTTCGGGGGAGAGGGTGGTGGCCAGGCGGGCCAGGGTGGCGGCGTGTTCGGTGAGGGTTTCGTCGATGACGCGGCGGCCCTCCTCCGTGAGCGTGATGCGGAAGCTGCGCCGGTCGGCGGCGTCGAGGGTGCGCTCGACGAGGCCCGCGGCCTCCAGGCGGTCGAGGCGGTTCGTCATTCCGGCGCGCGACATCATCAGCACCGCCGCCAGTTCCGACGGGATCAGCGTGTACGGCGGGCCGGATCGCCGAAGCGCCGCCAGCACGTCGAACTCGCCCTGCCTCAGCCCGTGCCGCGCGAACACCTCCTCGACCGCCGCCTCGATCCGCCGCGTCACCCCGGCGAGCCGCCCGAACACCCCGATGGGCGAAAGATCCAGATCGGGCCGTTCCCGTTGCCACGCCGCGAGGATGCCGTCGAACACGTCCATGCCGCGCAGTTTATTCGAGGCCCGATAGTCGGAAGCCGAAGCGTTGAGAGACTTGCGGCTTGTTCTGAGAGAGGGCCGAGCATGAACGTCCAGGGCGCTGCTGAGGCGAGGTTTGAAAGGGGTGCGCCCGCGTGGGGCGTCCGGGCGAACGACGCCCCGCACAACGCGGCGGCCTGACGACAGCGATCACCCCGCCGCACGCGGGTACCCCGCACGCGCGTCCTTCTCCCGCAGTCCCGCCATCTCGGCCCGCGACAACACCGCCGTGAACACCCCGGGACCGCTCGCCGCCTGGGTGAGCCGGGTCCCGTCCGGATGCCAGGCGCCGCTGCCCCCGCACGACACCCACCCGGGCCCGCTTCCGGCGTGATTGGCCACCACGGCGAACATCCGATGATCCATCGCCCGTGCCCCGAAATGCAGATCGATCCGCCGCGTCTCCTCCAGGATGTACAACGCCGAACCCGCATAAACCTCCGCACCCCGCCGAGCCGCGTCCTCCGCATGTGCAGGCACACCGGCGTCGTAACAGATGGCCAGCCCGACCCGCCACCCGTCCACGTCGAGCAGCGCACCCGGCCCGGCGGCCCGGAACAGCTCCCGCTCACGTCCGTGCAGATGGCACTTCCCGTGCACGTGCACCCGCCCGTCGGGAGAGAACGCCAGCGACGCGAGCCACGGCGTCCCGTCGGGGTGCCGGTAGGCCGCACCGGCGACCGCCGTCAGCCCACCTTCCCGTACGGCCCCGCGCACGACATCCAGCCGAGGATCATCCTCACTCACCCAAGCGCCAGGATCGTGAAGAAGATCCAGGTCATAGCCGATGAGAGAAAGCTCGGGAAACATGATCAGGCCCGCACCGGACGCGGCGGCGCCCTTGATCGCGGCAGCGGCGTCACTGGCGTTGGCTGCCACGTCGCCGGGTACCGAGGAGGTCTGGGCGAGCGCGACGGTCAAGATCTCATAGGACACGCGGGCATCCTACTTGCCGCCTTGGAACGCTCCATAGGCGAAATTTCGCGATCCGTCCTAACCTCACCAGGTGACTCCAACGATGCCCCAGAACGAGACCACCGTCCCGGTCCTGCCGTGCGTGTCCCTCGACGAGACACTGGAGTTCTACCAGGCGCTCGGGTTCGAGGTCACCTACAAGATGACCAAGCCGTACCTGTACCTGGCACTGCGGTGGAGCAACGTCGAGCTCCACTTCGGCAAGCCGCCCGAGGGCATGGACCCGGCCAACGAGGACGGCGGCGGCTGCCTCGTGATGATCGACGCGGCGGCGCCGTACCACGCACATTTCAGCGCCGCGATGCGCGGCGCCTACGGAAAGGTGCTGGCGTCGGGACGGCCGCGCATCACCCGCTACCGCAAAGGCGCCACCCGCTTCACGCTCGTCGACCCGTCGGGCAACTCGATCATCTTCATCCAGCGTGACGAGCCCATGGAGCTGGAGTACGGCGGCGACAAGAGCCTGCCCCGCCTGGCCAAGGCGATCGACAACGCGCGCATCCTGCGGGAGTTCAAGAACGACGACCGGGCCGCCTTCCGCGCCCTGACCTCCGCCCTGCGCCGGCACGCCGACGACGCCCCGGCCGTGGACCGGGCGCTGGCCCTGGCCACGATGATCGAGCTGGCCATCGCCCTGGACGAGCGCCACAGGGTCGACGACCTGGTCATCGACCTGAAGGCGCTGTCGCTGACGCCGGAGGAGCAGGCCCGCGTCGCCGCCGAACTCCAGGAGGCCGACTCCCTGGACTCCTGGCTGGGCGATTAGAGGCGTGGTCGCACGCGGCTGTTGTGGAAGCTGGTGAACAGCCAGCCCTCGTCCGTCCGCACGGCCACGCGGGTCTGCTGGGACAGATCCTCGGTCCCGCACTGGGTGGCGCCGTCGCGCAGGACGCAGTTGCCGACCGTGATCATGACGGCGGTGCCGGGGGCGGGGAAGCGGATGTGGGTGTGCTGGGCCTCTGACATGCGGGTGCCCTTCATGAAGCCGTCGAAGCCCTCCTGCATGCTGAGCGCGAGCGCCTCCCGGGTCTGGATCAGTTCGCCGTTGGCCGCGATGAAGTCGGCGTCGTGGGTGAAGGTGCGGGCGAAGGCCTGACCGTCGCCGTCGGCCCAGGCGGTCTGCTGCCGGCGTGCGAGGTCCTTGATCGCGTTCTCGTCGTCCATCGTCATGAACCCGACCTTGCCGGGTGACGCTCTCAAATCGCTCTCAAACGGCTTCCGCCCACGCCTGCCGTACCTGATCGGTGATGTTCAGGTCGTGGGCCAGGGAGAGGGCCTGGGTGCGGGCGGCGGCGGCCTCGTGGTGGTGGCCTGCCCTGGTGTGTTCGGCGGCGAGGTAGGCCAGGGCCATGGCCGCCTCCCAGCCGCCCCCGGCCTCGCGGAACGCTCGCGCCGCCGCGGCCAGGTGGTGGCGCATCGCGGGGGCGTCGCCGGCGCGGTCGTGCAGCATGCCCTCCACCACCGCGAGCCTGCCGCGCAGCCACGGATCGGGATGCGGCCGCCCGCGCACGAGGACGGACGGGTCGCCGGTGGTCAGCGCGTGGATGATCGTGTCCTCCACCCGGCCGGTCGGGGGCGGGGCCGGGGGGAGGTTCGCGGCTCTGGCGGGTTGTTCGCACAGGTGGGCGTGGAACAGGCACCAGGCCGTCGCGGCCGCTCGCGCGCCCTCCGGCGCCGGGCCCGGCACCAGCAGGGCGGCGCGCAGGCGCGTGGCGGTCTGGGCGTGATCGTCGTGCCCGGCCCAGAACGCCTCGAGTGCCAGCGCCAGGCGGAGCGCGGTGGCGGCGTCGCCGTGTTCGCGGGCGTGGTGGAAGGCCAGCAGCAGGTTGTCCCGGTCGGCGGCCAGGTCCGCCGTCCACCGCCGCTGTCCGGGGCCGCGGAGGTGCGGGGCGGCGCGTTCCGCCAGGTCCAGGAAGCAGGCGGCGTGCTCGCGCTGTGCCTGCTCCAGCTCGCCGCGCTCGTCCAGGCGCTCGCGGCCGTAGGCGCGGATCGTGTCGAGCATCCGGTAGCGGCCGGCGTGCGCGCCGATCAGCGAGCGGTCGGCCAGCTCGGTCAGCGTCTCCAAGGGCACGCCCAGCCGCGCGGCGCTCGGCTCGGAGAACGTCCCGGCGAACACCGCGAGCCTGGCCGCGTGCCGGCGCTGGGGTTCGTCGAGGAGGTTCCAGCTCCAGTCGACGACCGCGCGCAGCGTGCGGTGCCGGGGCGAGCCGGTACGGCTGCCGCCGACCAATTCCCCGAAGCGGTCGCCCAGGCGGGCGGCCAGCTGCTCCAGGCTCGCGTACCGCAACCGGGCGGCGGCCAGTTCGATCGCCAGTGGCAGCCCGTCGAGCTCCCGGCAGATGCCGGTGACCGTGGTCAGGTTGCCTGGCGACAGCACAAAATCGGGGTCGGCCTCCGCGGCCCGCTCGGCGAACAACCGTACGGCGGGCCCGGCCGCCGCGTCCTCGCCCGGCCCGGTTACGGGCAGGGGACGCACCGGCCACAGCGCCTCCCCGGCCAGGCCGAGCCGTTCCCGGCTGGTCGCCAGGACCGTCAGCCGGGGACAGCGCCCGAGCAGCTCACCCGCCAGCCGGGCGGCGCCGTCGACCACGTGCTCACATCCGTCCAGCACGATCAGCGCGGGCGGGCCGGCGAACGCCTCGGCCAGGCGCGCGACCACGTCGCGCACCGGGTTCGGCGGCAGAGACTCGCGCAGCCCGGCGGCGGTCGCCACCGCCGCGGGCACGTCGTCGTCACCGGCCACGGCGCCCAGATCCGCCCACCACACGCCGCCGGGAAAGTCCGTGCGGAGGTCCCCGGCCACGGCGGCGGCCAGTCTCGACTTCCCCACCCCTCCGGGTCCGGCCAGCGTGACCAGCCGCGCGCCCGCCAGCCGTTCACCCACGCGGCGCCGGTCCTCCTCCCGTCCCACGATCGCGGTCAGCGGAGCCCGCAGGTTGCCGCGCGCCCGCACCTCCGCGGCGCCGGGCGAGCCCCGCAGCAACGCCGCGTGGATCGCCACCAGCTCGGGGCCGGGGTCGGCGCCGAGTTCGTCCGCCAGCCGTACCCGGAAGCGCTCGTAGGCGGCCAGTGCCTCGCTCGGCCGCAGGGCCGCGCGCAGCGCCCGCATCAGCAGCCCGTGCGCACGCTCGCGCAGCGGGTGCGTGGCCGTGTGCTCCTCCAGCAGTGCCACCAGCCGGGACGGCTCCGCCCCTGCCACGAGCCCGGCCTCGATCCAGTCCTCCGTGGCCGTCAGCCGAGCCTCCCGCAGCCGCCGGGCCGCCGCGGCGACGAACGGGGAGTCGGCCACGTCGGCGAGCGCGTCACCCCGCCACAGCGCGAGCCCCTCACCGAGGAGCCTCTGCGAGGTCTGCGCCCGGCCCTCCCGCAGCGCCCGGCCGCCTTCGAGGGCGAGGCGCTCGAACAGGTGCGCGTCCACCGAGGACGCCTCGACGTTCAGCCGGTACCAGCCCTGCCCGGATTCCAGGCCGTCCGGCAGCGCGCCGCGCAACCGCCACACCAGCGACTGCAGCGCCCGCACGGGGTGATCCGGCAGCCTGCCCGGCCACACCGCCTCGGTCAGCGCGTCGACGGCCACCTGGCGGCCGGCGTCGAGCGCCAGCCGGGCCAGCAGCGTCCGTGGCCGTCCGGGCAGGGATACGGTCCCGGACAGGGTGGTCGGCCCGAGCAGCCCGATCCGGATGCCGGTCATCAGTAGGCGAGCGCCGCGGGGTCGCGTTCCGGTGCTCCGGAGGGCCACCACTCGCCCTCGCGCAGCGTGAACGGATACCAGCGGCCGTCCTTGCCCAGGCGCAACTGCAAGGAACCCAGGGTCCAGCGGTTGCGGGCGGCCTGGACCGGGGGCAGTTCCTCGCGCTGCCAGGCGGCCTCGGCCCTGGCCAGTTCCTGCCTGCCGGGGGTCCAGGCGTGTTCCAGCACCTCCAGGCCGGACGGCCCGCCGTACTGCCAGGCGAGGACCGCGGGCGCGTCGCCGATGTCCAGGTCGTGCTCGGCGGCCAGCCGTACGCGGTCCTGGCGTTCGGTGAGGACGGCGGGGCTGCCGCCCGACAGCAGCTCGCGCGCCCGCGCGGACGCCGCGGCGGCCAGGACCTTCAGGGCCGCGACGTCCACGCCCGCGGCCGCCTCCAGCTCCAGGGGAACGTACTCCACCGCGACGGGCGGTGGCGCGGGCAGCGGCGGGACGCCGAGCGAGAACGCCGCCAATGCCGATATGCCCGTCGCGGCGGGCGTGGGGGCGTCGCGCAGCTGAAGGGCCTCCAGCAGTTCGGTACGGCCCCGCCCCCGCAGCAGAAGCAGCATGAACGGATCGCCGTCCAGCAGCCAGGACGTCTGGTAGCACAGGGCGGCCGCGTGCTTGCACGGATGACCCCAGTCGGGGCAGTCGCACTCGGGCTCCAGGTCGCCGACCGTCGGCAGCAGCGGGACGGCGGCGTCTTCGGCCGCTTCGACCAGGGCGTGCGGCACCTCCCCGTCCAGGAGCGCGGCGATGTGCCCGGACTGGGCGGCCACCTGGTCGAGGAAGCGTTCCCATTCGGCGTCGGTGAGCTGGGCGACGCGTACGACGGTGTCGTACTCGCCCTCGGTCGTGGCCGCCAGCCGTCCGGGCGAGACGGCGATGGGCCCGACCTGCCCGGTCTTGGCATAGGCGCGGCCCTTGCGCAGGAGTGTGTGGTCCAGGGAGGTGTCCTCCATGGCCTTGACCCACGCCAGGCCCCACCAGGAGGTGGCGAAACGGGCCCCGGCGCGTTGCGGCGGGAAGGCGGGGAAGCCCTTGACGGCGGTCATCTCAGCTCCACCAGGGTCGCGAGTTCGGCGTCGGTGAGTTCGGTGAGGGCGGCCTCGCCGCCGGCCAGCACGGCCTCGGCCAGCGAGCGCTTGGCGGCGAGCATCTCGGCGATGCGGTCCTCGATGGTGCCTTCGGTGATCAGCCGGTGGACCTGGACGGGCCGGGTCTGGCCGATGCGGTAGGCGCGGTCGGTGGCCTGGTCCTCCACGGCCGGGTTCCACCAGCGGTCGAAGTGGATGACGTGGTCGGCGCGGGTGAGGTTGAGCCCGGTTCCGGCGGCCTTGAGCGACAGCAGGAAGACCGGGACCTCGCCGTCCTGGAAGCGCCGGACCATCTCCTCGCGCTTGGGCACTGGGGTGCCTCCGTGCAGGAGCTGGGTGGCGACGCCCTGTCCGGCCAGGTGCTTCTCCAGCAGCCTGGCCATGGCCACGTACTGGGTGAAGACCAGCACGGCGCCGTCCTCGGCGGTGATGGTGTCGAGCAGTTCGTCGAGGAGCTCCAGCTTGCCCGAGCGGCCGGTGAGCTGCGGCGCCGCCTCGTGCAGGTACTGGGCGGGGTGGTTGCAGATCTGCTTGAGCCCGGTCAGGAGCTTGACGATCAGCCCGCGCCTGGCCATGCCCTCGGCGGACGCGATCTGCGCCATGATCTCGCGCACGACCGCCTCGTAGAGCGCGGCCTGCTCGGTGGTGAGCGGCACGGGACGGTCGGTCTCGGTCTTGGGCGGCAGCTCGGGCGCGATGCCGGGATCGGACTTACGGCGCCGCAGCAGGAACGGCCCGACCAGCCTGGCCAGCCGCTCGGCCGCCACGGAGTCGCCGGACTCGACCGGCTTCGCCCAGCGGGCGCGGAAGCGGGCCAGCGAGCCCAGCAGGCCCGGCGTGGTCCAGTCGAGGATCGCCCACAGCTCGGACAGGTTGTTCTCGACCGGGGTGCCGGTCAGCGCGACGCGGGCCGCGGCGGGGATGTCGCGCAGCGCCTTGGCGGTGCTGGAGGCGGGGTTCTTGACATGCTGGGCCTCGTCGGCGACGAGAAGGTCCCACGGATGGGCGGCCAGCTTCTCGGCATCCAACCGCATCGTCCCGTAAGTCGTGAGAACAAAGCCTTCGTCCGACAAATCGCGATTTGTCCCGTGATAGCGGCGCACCTGGACCCCCGGCGCGAATCGGGTGATCTCCCGCTCCCAGTTGCCCAGCAACGAGGCAGGGCAGACCACCAGCGTGGGACCACCGCCCCGGTGCAGGTGCAGGGCGATCAGCGTGATCGTCTTGCCCAGGCCCATGTCGTCGGCCAGGCACGCGCCCAGGCCCAGCGAGGTCATCCTGGCCAGCCAGCGCAGGCCGCGGAGCTGGTAGTCGCGCAGCGTCGCGGCCAGCCCGGACGGCACGCCGATCTCCTCGGGCTCGGCCAGCCGGTCACGCAGTTCCAGCAGCCAGGCGCTCGGCTCGACCTCGACCTGCTCGCCGTCGACCTCCACCGTGCCGGTCAGCGCGGCGCCCAGGGCGTCGATGCCGCTCAGCGGCTTGAGCTCGCGCTGGCGGGCCTTGAGCGCGACGTCGGGGTCGATGAGCACCCATTGGTCGCGCAGGCGGACGACCGGGCGGTGCGCCTCGGCGAGCTGGTCCATCTCGGCCGCCGTCAGCCGCTGCCCGCCCAGCGCGAGCTGCCAGTTGAAGCTGGTCAGCTGGGCGCCGCCCAGGTAGGACGGCAGGTCGGAGGGCGCCTGCTCGCTCTCGCCGAGCACGGCGCGGGCGCTGAGCCCGCGCACCATCGACCTGGGCCAGTGCACGTCCACGCCGGCGCCGGTCAGCCGGGTGGACGCGCCGGCCAGCAGTTCCTCGACGTCGCCGTCGGTCAGGGTGAGCTCGTCGGGGACGGCGCTCTCCAGCAGGCGTTCCAGCCGGGTCCAGGCCTTGGCGGCGCGGCGCACGGCGATGATCGTCTCGATCCTGGCGCGGGCGCCGAAGCCGGGGTCCTCGCCGGCCCACAGGTCGGCCGCGTCGACGACGAGTGAGGGGTCGGCCAGGCTGTGGAGCTGGACCACGGCGCGGAACTCCGATCCGGCCGGGTCGTCGCACTCCAGGCGCAGCGACAGCCGTACCCCGGAGTCGAGACCCGCGGCGACCTCCTCCGCCCACGGGCGCAACTGCGGCACCTTCACCGGGCGCATCGCCGCGAACGCGGAGGTTCCCGTCGCGCGCACCGCGCCGGGCGAGCGCGGCATCGCGTCGGCGACCGCGTCGAGAAAGGCCCGCACGTGGCTGTCCGCGTCGGGCAGCACCGGCCCGTCAGGGCCTTCCTCCAGCGGTACGGCTCGCGCCGCGGCGGGCATGGCGTCGGCCAGTTCCCTGATCCTGGCCACGTCGGCGGCGTCGAACGGCCCCGCCCGCCACGCGTCGTGGTCGCCGGCCGACACCCCGGGCAGGATCCGCCCTCTGGTCACCAGTTGGAGCGCCACCAGCGCCGCGGCGCCCCAGAAGCGGGCGGCCGGGTGCGCCTCGTGGTCGGTCCTGGCCCTGGCGAGCACGGCGACCGCCTCCGAGACGGGAATTCTGCGCACCGGAACCCGGCGGGTACGCACCGCGCCGCCCTCCTGCTCGGCCACCGTGACGCCGTCCTCGCCGTCGGGGGCGAGGAAGGCCATCGTCCCTGCTCGTGGTGGATCACCGGGCTCGAAGACGACGGCATGCCGTACCAAGGAAGTCACAGCCGTACAGTGTACGGTACATGAACCTGTGGTTTACCCCACCACGATTCGGGAGTAGGCCTCATTCTCGCTTTACCCGGATCTTGCCTAGCCTTCATGACATGACGGACTGGGTGGTTGACCTCATGGAGACCCTGGGCGCGCCAGGGGCGGGCCTCGCGATCGCGCTGGAGAACCTTTTTCCCCCGCTGCCAAGTGAGGTGATCCTGCCACTGTCCGGTTTCACCGCCAGCCGAGGTGAGATGGATCTCATCGACGCACTGGTGTGGACGACGCTGGGCTCGGTGGTGGGGGCGCTGGCGCTGTACTGGGTGGGCGCCATGCTGGGCCGCGAACGCACGCTGCGCCTGGCGGGCAAGCTGCCGCTGGTGAAGATCTCCGACATCGAGAAGACCGAGGCCTGGTTCCAGAAGCACGGGAAGAAGACGGTCTTCTTCGGGCGGATGATCCCCATCTTCCGCAGCCTCATCTCGGTCCCGGCCGGTGTGGAGCGGATGCCGCTGCCCACCTTCACCGTGCTCACGCTGGCAGGCAGCGCGATCTGGAATTCCATCTTCGTGCTCGCCGGTTACTACCTGGGGGAGAGCTGGCACCTGGTCGAGGCGTACGTGGGCATCGGGAGCAAGGTGGTGCTCGGCCTCGCGGTGCTCGCCGTCCTGGTCTTCATCGGCATGCGGCTCAGCGAACGGCGAAAGGGCAAGCATGGAGCGCGCCGCTGACGCGCTGCGCCTGCTCTGGGAGATCGCGCTCGGCGCCCTCACCGCGGTGGCCGAGCTCGTCTTCCTGATCGTCGCCGCGCCGGTCCACGCCCTCCGGAAGGCGGGCGGGGCCACCTCGCCCACCGCGCTGGACCGGGCGGCGCTGTGGCTCGCGCGGACCGAGGCCCGGCGGCTGCGGGTGCCGGTGGACGAACTCGCCGACGCCGGGCGGGCCATGGCCTACCTGGCGGCGCGGGTGCCGCTCGGCCTGCTCGGCGGCCTCGTCCTGTCGCTGCTGGAACTCGGAATCGCGACCGGAACCCGCGCGAGCTGGGCGTGGATGCACAACGAGCCGTACGACGGGATGATGCCCACAGTCCCGCTGCTGCTCTACCTCGGCCTCATCGGCATCGTGCTGCTTTTCCTCGATATTTCAGGACTCGTGGGCGTACGCGTGGTCGAGCGCCGCCTGGCCCGCAGAATGCTCGCCCCCGACCCCACCGCCGCGCTCATCCGGCGCATCGAGCAACTGGCCGAGACCAGGGCCGGCATCGTGGCCGCCGTCGACGCCGAGCGGCGCAGGATCGAGCGCGACCTGCACGACGGGCTGCAGCAACGCCTGGTCGCGCTGTCCATGCTCATCGGCCGTGCCCGCCGGGGCGGCAAGACCGAACTGATGGTCCAGGCGCACGAGGACGCGCAACGGGCGCTGGCCGAACTCCGCGAGGTCGCCTGGCGCGTCTACCCCAGCGGGCTGGACACCCTCGGCCTGGCCGAGGCGCTGGCCGGGGTCGCCGAACGCTCGAGCGTCCCCGTGCACATCCGCTGCGACCTGGCCGTGCGCCCGCCGATGGCCGTCGAGACCGCCGCCTACTTCGTGGTCTCGGAAACGGTGACGAACGCCGCCAAGCACGCCGCGGCCACCGGCGTGAGCGTGGAGATCCGGCAGGACGGGACAATGGTCGTCGTGCGTATCGAAGACGACGGATGCGGCGGAGCCGTACCCACGGGCGGGGGACTGTCCGGGCTGGCCCGGCGGGTGGCCGCGATCGACGGCAGGCTCCTCGTGGACAGCCCGGCCGGCGGCCCCACCGTGATCACCGCGGAGCTGCCATGCGGGTGATCCTGGCCGAGGACTCGACGCTGCTGCGCGAGGGCCTCGTACGGCTGCTGCACGAGGAAGGCCACGAGGTACCCGCGGCCGTCGGCGACGGGCAGGCGCTCATCGAGGCCGTCGAGGCGCACGAGCCGGAGATCGTCGTCGTGGACGTGCGCATGCCGCCCACCCACACCGACGAGGGCCTGCGCGCGGCGCTGGAGATCCGGCGCCGATGGCCGTCGGTCAAGGTCCTGGTCCTGTCGCAGTACGTGGAGAAGAAGTACGCCACCGAGCTCATGACCGGCAGCGTCGACGGCGTCGGCTACCTGCTGAAGGACCGGGTGGCGCAGGTGGCCGACTTCCTCGACGCGCTGGAACGGGTGGGGGAGGGCGGCGCCGCCTTCGACCCGGAGGTGGTCCGCCAGCTCCTGGCCCGCACCAGCCACACCGACCCGCTCTCCCGCCTGACCGCGCGCGAGCGGCAGGTGCTGGAGCAAATGGCCCAGGGGCTGACCAACGCCTCGATCGCCCAGGCGCTGCACGTCTCGCAGAGCGCGGTGGAAAAGCACGTCAACGCCGTCTTCGACAAGCTCGGCCTCTCCCACACCACCGGTTACAGCCGGCGCGTGCTGGCCGTACTCAGCTATCTGCAGTCGTGACGGGCAGGCTCGCCCGCACCTCGTAGCCGCCGCCGGGCAGCGGACCGGCCTCGACGCTGCCCCCGGCCCTGGCCAGGCGTTCCGACAGGCCGCGCAGGCCGCCGCCCGGCGGCCGGTCCCGATGCTTGGGCGCGCCGTCGTCGCGGACCGTGAGCGCGGCGTCGGCCACCTCGAAGACCGCGTGGGCGGCCGTGCTGTGGCGCAGGATGTTCGTGGCCGCCTCGCGGGCCACCCACGACAGCAGCGCCTCGGCCTGCGCGGAGCGCGTCGCGCCGTCGCGGCGCACGACCACCTCCACGCCCGCCGCCTCCAGCGCCTCGCGGACGCGTTCCAGCTCCACCGCCAGGCTGACCTCGCGGTAGCCGGTCACCGCCTCGCGTACCTCGGTCAGCGCCTGCCTGCCCACCGACTCGATGTCGGACGCCTGCCGCGCCGCCTGCTCGGGATCGCGTACGGCCAGCCGCCGCACCGCCTCCGCCTTCACCACGATCACCGAGAGCGTGTGGCCGAGCAGGTCGTGCAGATCCCGGGAGAAGCGCAATCGTTCCTCGGCCACCGCCGCCTCGGCCAGCCGTTCCCGGGTGCGGTTCAGCTCGGCGATCACGACGTGCAGCCGCAAAAACGCCGCCATCACCACGCCCGTGCTGAACGACCCCCAGGCGAAGCCCATGATCGGCCCGATCCCCTCGCCGCCGCGCCACACCGCGAACGCGGTCACGGCCGCCAGCGCGCCCAGCGCGAGCTGTACGGCGCGGCCCTGAAGCACCAGCGCGCAGGCCAGCGCGAGCAGCGGGAACAGGTAGAACCAGCCGTTCGCGTAGACCAGCGCCATGCCCGTCACCACGGCCGCCATCGCCGCCACCACCCAGCGGGCGGCGGCGACCGGCAGCGGGGACAGGATCAGCATCGCGTACAGGCCGAGCGTGAGCGCCAGCCCCGCCCAGGCCGGCCACACCGGCTGGTAGACCCCGGCCAGACAGTCCCAGAGCACGCCCACGCCCAGCAGGCCGAAGCCGAGGAAGCCCTTGAGTCCGGGCCGGGCGTGGCCGGGGCGATCACCTTGCATCCGTCCACCGTAGGCTGGGTTGATGAGCCTCAGGTACGCCGCCGTGGCCGTCGAGCTGGACGCACCGGCCGAGGACGTCTTCGCCCTCATCACCGACTGGCCCCGCCACCACGAGTGGATGTTCATGACCGACGCCTGGCAGGCCGGGCCTGACATGATCGAGGCTTACACCGGGATCAGGCCGTTCGGCTTCCTCGACACGATGACGATCACCCACTGGGACCCGCCGCGCCGGGTGCGGGTGGAGCACACCGGCGCGATCGTGCGCGGGGAGGGCGCCTTCCGGGTACGGCCGCTCGGCCCGCGGTGGTGCCGGGTGGTGTGGGCCGAGCGGGTCGAGGTGCCCCGGTGGGCGCTGCCGGGCTGGCCGGTGGTGCACGCGGCGACCGTGTTGCTGGCCCGGCGGTCGCTGCTCAGGCTGGGGGAACTGGCTCAGCGCTGAGGCGCGTCCTGTTCGTCGTTCGGCAGCGCTTCGTCGTTGAAGGGCGGCTCGTCGTCGTTGGGCGGAGCTTCTTCGTCGCTCGGGGGCTCTTCGCTGGGTGGCGGCTCGCCGCCGCCGAAGCGGGCGGTGTTGAGCGGCGTGAACGGCGTCTGCGGCACGCCCTTCAGCGCGTCCGTCATCGTCTCCTGCCAGATCGGCCCGGCGATGGTGGCCCCGGCCACCAGGCCGTAGTACCGGCCGCCGATCGTGACGCCGGTCAGCTTGTAGCGCTGCGCGCCGCGCAGGTCGCCGATGCTGACCGCGGCCGCCAGATCAGGGGTGAATCCGGCGAACCAGGCCGCCGCGTAGTCGTCGGTCGTGCCCGTCTTGCCCGCGGCCGGACGTCCGATGCCGCCCACCCCGCGCATCGTGCCCTTGGTGAACACCCCCGACAGCACGTGCGCGGTCGCGTCGGCCACCTCGGGGTCGATCGCCTGGCGGCATTCCGGCTCGTAGGCGGTCTTCTTGCCGTCGCGGTCGGTGATCGCGGTGATGGCCATCGGCGCGCAGTACTTGCCCCGGGCGCCCAGCGCCGCGTACGAGGCGGCCACCGTCACCGGGTCGCTCTCGTTGATCCCGAGCGTGAACGTCTGGTATTCGCCCAGCGGCTTGCCGTCGGCCCGCTTGCTGCCGAGCGCCTTGGCGGTCTTGACCGTCTCGCAGAGCCCGACCCGCTGCTCCAGCTCCAGGAAGAACGTGTTGACCGAGCCCCAGGTCCCGGTCTGCAGCGTCTTGTACCCGCCGGAGCCCTCGTCGTTGGTGACGGTGTGCGTGGGGTCGCCGACGTTGCCGCCCTTGCAGTTCTTGAACGTGGAGTAGCCGGGGGCGCGGTATCCGGCTCCCACGGTCATCCCGTCGTTGACCCGCATGCCCTGCTGCAGCGCCGTGACCAGCGTGAACGTCTTGTACGTCGAGCCGGGCTGGAAGCCGGTCCCGCCGCCGTGGGCGACGTCGGCCACCAGGTTGTAGGACATCTGGTTCTTGCCGCTGCCGTACTCGCGGCTGGCCGCCATCGCCTTGATCTTGCCGGTGCCCGGCTGGATGAGCGCCTCGGCGGCCACGGGGTTGTCGGTGGCGTACACCCGCTTCTTGATCGCGCGGTCGGCCGCGGCCTGCATGCGGCGGTCGAGCGTGGTGCGGATCGTCAGCCCGCCGCGCTCCAGGAAGTGCTTGCGGGCGGTCCTGGTCTTGCCGAAGGAGGGGTCGTTGAGGATCTCGTTGCGCGCGTACAGGCAGAAATAGGCGTACGGGCTGGACTCACAGCCGCCGGGCAGCGGCACGCCCTTGTAACCGAGCTTCTTGGCCTTGGCGGCCTCCGCGTCCTCCTTGGAGATCCTGCCGAGCCCGGCCATCCGGTCCAGGACGACGTTCCTGCGCTCCAGCAGCCGCGCGCGGTGGGCCTTGCTGACCGAGGGGTCGGTGTTGCTGGGCGACTGTACGGCTCCCGCCAGCGTGGCCGCCTGCCCGAGCGTGAGCTTGGCCGCCGGGACGCCGAAGAACCGCTTGGCGGCGGCTTCGACACCGTTGGCACCGGCGCCGAAGTACGCGATGTTCAGATACTTCTCGAGGATCTGGTCTTTGGTGTACTTCTGCTCCACGGACATGGCGTAGCGGAGCTCGTTGAGCTTGCGGGCGTAGCTGGTCTCCAGGGCCTTGGCCTTCTCCTCCTTGGTCCGGGCCTGGGTCAGGAGCACCTGCTTGACGTACTGCTGGGTGATCGTGGAGCCGCCCTCGCTGACCCCGCCCGCCGACAGGTTCTTGGCCAGCGCCCTGGCCATGCCCTGGAAGTCGATCGGGCCGTGCTCGTAGAAGCGGAAGTCCTCGATCGCGATGATCGCCGTCTTCATCGTCTCGGCCACGTCGGCCAGAGGGACGATCTCGCGGTACACCTCATAGAACTGCGCGATGGGCTTGCCGGCGGCGTCCAGAAGCGTGGACTTCTCCGCCAGCGGCGGCTCCTTGAGCTCCACCGGTTGCAGTTCGCCGGTAGCCGCCATGATCGCCATACCCGCGCCCCCGACGGGCAGCGCCCCCAACCCCGCCGCGACGACTCCGGCCGCCAGCCCCACCCCCGCCAGTTGCGCGACGCTCCGACCAGCCCGCTTCCCCACCCCGTGCCCCCCGTTCCCCGAAATGTCGCATCAAATAAGACCAGATCGGGCAGGGACATGTCCAAGACCGATATCCGCCATCCGGCGATGATGAAACGGCTATCGTCGCAGGTCTTTCAGCCCTTCCCGATGCCTCGATGGAACCTTGGCCCGCGAATGCCGGCAGGTTACCCAGCCCCACGAGACCCACCAACCCGCCCCTGTCGGATTACCCAGCACCCGCCTCTGCCAGGCCGCCCGGAACGCGGTTGGCGTGGCGGCTGTCCGGCAGACAGGTTGTCAGGCTGCCTGGTTGGCGGTTGGCGAATTGCTGAGAGGCGGTTGCCCGGCAGGCGGCTTCGAGGCGGGGCTGTTGGGTCTCCCAGGCGCGTGGTTGTCGGGCGGCTCGGCAGACGCGCTGTCAGGCCATCGCGGTGGGTGGTTGCCAGGTTGCCTGGGAGGTCGGTGCGGCCTGTCGATTGCCGGGCCGTTCGCCTATCGGACAGGATGCGAGGATGCGCTTTTCGATCAACATCCCGAACTTCGGGGAGTTCGCCGACGCCAGGAACGTGGCCAAGGTCGCCGCAGCCGCGGAAGAGTCCGGCTGGGACGCGTTGTTCGTCTGGGACCACGTGGTACACCGCAAGCAACGCACCCCCTTCGGCGACCCCTGGATGTTGTTGACCGCCGCCGCGCTGGCCACCACCCGTCTCCGGCTGGGCACGCTGGTCACCCCGGTGGCCAGGCGCCGCCCCCAGCAACTAGCCCGCCAGGTCGCCACCCTCGACTCCCTCAGCGGCGGCCGGGTCATCTTCGGCGCGGGCCTGGGCGCGCCGATCGAGGAGGAGTACGGCGCGTTCGGAGAGAGCACCGACCCGATCGAACTGGCCGCGCGCCTGGATGAGGGCCTCGACCTGATGGCGCGCTACTGGAGCGGCGAGCCGGTCACCCACAAGGGCCGCTTCTTCGAGGCCCATGACGTGGCGCTGCTACCGGCCACCGTTCAGCAGCCACGCCCGCCCGTGTGGGTGGCCGGATACTGGCCGAACCGCCGCCCCATGCGCCGCGCGGCCCGCTGGGACGGCGCGGTCCCGCTGTTCGAGTCCGCCAGGCACGGACAACCCCCACACGTGGAGGAGGTACGCGACCTGATCGCCTTCACCCGCGAAGAACGCGCCCGCCTGGACCGGACCGATCCCTTCGACATCGTCGCCGGCGGCGTCACCCCCACGGACTCCGCGCAGGCACGGGCCATCATCGCGCCCCTGATCGAGGAGGGCGTCACCTGGTGGGACGAACGCCAGCACATCGGCGGCGACACCCTGGACAAGCTGGTCCCAGTCATGCGCCGCATCGAACACGGCCCACCGGCCACCTGAAAAGAGACGGCAACCTCGCACAGCCGGTCGATGAGAGAGGCCACCAACCCCGTTGCGGCCGGCAGGAAAGGCGCGGACCCCTCGCGGTCGAGTAGGCGCCGAACCTTTCGTGGCCGGGCGGTGTAGGGCAGGTGTGAGGACGACGCGACGTGAACTGCTGGCCGGGGCGCTCGCCCTGGCCACCCTGCCCGCCCTGTCCGCCTGCGCCGGAACCCAGGCGGAACCAGCAGCCGCCAGACCCGCCGCCCACCCGGCCGGTCGGACTCGCGGGGACGCTGTATGCCAGGACCGCGTCCGGGCTGGTCGCGGTGGACCTGGCCACCGGCAGGCAGATCCGCGAGTACGGCGAGGCCGTACCGGATGCCGGCTGGAAGCGACTGCACCAGCTGAAGGACGGGCGCCTGCGCGTGCTCGACCTCCCCAGCGGCCAGGTGCGGCGCGAAACGCCCGTCAGCGGGGCGCAGGTCAAGGCCGTGTCCCGCTCGTGAGAGCTCGTCGCCGTCGCCTCCACTCCCTCCTCCACGCCGCCCTGCCCTGACAACCGCCCTTGCCTGCCCGGATTGGCCAACGGGGGAGACCTCACCTCGGCCTAGCGGCGGGCGGCTCCGGGCTGCTACACCGTGCCACCCGAGAACCCGCGCAATCCTGATCCGCACCGCCGAGGAGCACGATCCACCCGGCGGTCCCGAGTTCGAGGCCGCTGTCCAAGGTCGGGACGGAACCGGCCGCAGCGGTTGACGTATGCCCAGGACCGCAGCATCGGAGTTCGGCGTGTGCGCGGGTCTGACAGCGATCTGTGCGGGATCTGCCAGGGCCGCCGAGCACGCTGGCGGTCATGAACGCATTCGAAGCAGAAGGGCTGGTCAAACGCTTCGGCACGACCACCGCCCTGGCCGGAATAGACCTGGCCGCCCGCCAGGGCAGCGTGCTGGCGGTGCTCGGTCCCAACGGCGCGGGCAAGACCACGCACGGAATGTGACCTATTTGTGCCTTTGGGGGTGTCGGTTCGGGTTCGCTGGGGTTGGGTCATGTCTGTGTGTGTTTCCGGCTCGGTGGGCGGGTGGCAGGGGTGCGGCTACGGGCCGGGCTTGCTCGGGGGACGTGGGAGGGGTTGGCGGATCGTTGCGGTGGTGCTGGCCGGTGGGGCAAGATCAGAATTGTGGGGCCATACGCTGTATAGCAAGGAGGGGGGCTTGCACCCCGGACCGGTACCACCCTCCTGGCCCCACGATTGTGATCTTGGAGGGGTCCCCGCCGGACGGCTCCGAAACGATCCGGCAACGCCTCTGCAGTAGGTGTGCTACGGGCCTGCTGTTCCGGTCTGGTGGGTGTGCTGTTGGTGCCGGACGTGAGCGTGCGGGCCGTCTGAATGGCCGTAGGCCACCCCGTTGGGGCGAGCCTTTAGCGAGTTCAGCCGGCGCGGACGCGACCCCATTGACCTGGGCAGTCATTAGTACGGGCAGGGCGAGCGGCGGCAGGCGAGGTTTGGCAATGCTTCTCCTGGTTCAACGTGCGGCTAATCAGGGAAACCATCCGTAAAGGGCTAGTTCGGTTAGCCTGAAGGCGTCACGGTCCCTTTAGGAAGGCGGCACGTCATGTCGGCTGACGAATCAATGGGTAACCGGTTGAGAGACAAGAGACGCCTAAAGGGGTGGACTCAGGAGGATCTGGCGCACGCGGCGAATCTCAGCGTGCCCGTGGTAAAGAAGATCGAACAAGGTGGGAGTGCGCGCCTCGAAACACTCCATCAGCTTGCGCGTGCTCTAGGTGTTGTGACGCTTACCTTCGTCACTCCACGTTCCCCTGAACCGCGTGACGAAGATCATGACGCGGCTGTACTGGCAGAAATTCGAGCGGCGATCAATCCTCCGATCGGACTCCAGGGAACGCCTCTCTACGGTGGAGCTGATGACGATCTGGACTTGACGCGGCTCGATCAGGCAGTGGGGGCGATGACTCGCGCCTACCAAACGGATCGGTACGACGCCCTGGCGGAGATCCTTCCGGCGCTGGTCCGTTCGGCTCATCATCACGTTAACGGGCTCCCTGAGCGGGTGCGTTCGGATGCGTTGCGGACGCGGGCGAACATCGTGGGGCTTACCGGGCGCTACCTGATTCAGATTCGGGCCCATGACCTGGCGCTTACCGCGCTTCACGCTTCCTTGCGTGATGCTCTGGAGATCGACGACAAGCCGCTTGCAGCGGCAGCTATCAGCGGGCAGGCCCATGCGATGCTTCGACAAGGGCGGTTCGCGGAGGTTGAGCGACTGTGCTCGGATGCAGCGGACTCGCTCGAACCTCGGGTGTCGTCTGCGTCGGCTGATCAACTCGCGGCTTGGGGCTGGATGCTCCTGAGGGCTAGTGCGGCGGCAGCTCGTAACAACCGGCCTCAGGAAGCTCGGGAGTATCACGGGATGGCGGCTGCGGCGGCCGGGCCTCTCCAGAGAGAACACTGGACAGTAGACGCGAAGACGTTCGGGCCTCTCACTGTGCAGATGAAGCAGGCAGAGAACGCGCTGGTCGGCGGTGATCCGGGGGCTGCGCTCGAAATATCGGCAGGTCTACGGCGAAGCAGTGACATGACGGATGAGGAATGGGACCGCCACATGCTTGATGTGGCGCGAGCGCACAGTCAGACAAATGGTGCAGACCAGGCAGTAGGTGTATTGCTTGATCTACGTTCCAGTAGTCCTCATTGGCTGCGATATCAGCAGATGGCTCGCGATACGTTCCGTGACGTCATAGATTCCAGCTCGCGAGTACTCACAGATGATCAACGGTCGCTAGCTGACTACCTGGGAATTTACGAGTAAGGGCTACGTAGCATAGCCCCTCAGAAGCGCAGTACAGCGAAAGGGCTGTGCTGCGCTTCTGTTGTGTCTGGCCAATCGTTCTTACATTCACCAGTAAGTGTTCTCCGGGAGGTGAAATAAAGTGCGACCGGAGCGGCAGAGAGCGGAAACGCTCCACGGTCCATGGCCAAGCACACTCGAAGAACTACAAGCAACGCATGCTGGCCAGTGGGAGATCTGGCGGGAAGTTCTCGATGATCGGAGCCACGGCGACTGGTGCGCGGAGCGGATCAGTGACGGCGCTGTCGTGAGAAGTCCCTATTGGGAGCTGCTGTCACCGTCGATTGATCAGTATGACCGGCAGCACTTGAGTCTTCGGTGCCTGCCGGAGGCGGAGAGGCTCGCCGACAGCCCGGAACAGGGCAACGGATCTGGCGAAGCAATCGTGACCTAGAAGTAGGACGGCCCCGGAATCGCGGTGGTTGGACACCGGCCGGGGCCTTGATCGCACATCAGGAGGTGCGACCCGTGAACAACTCTAAGACCTACAAGACCCGTCTCACCCCGTGGCAGGAGGCCCGGATAGCGGAGGGCGCGGACTACGTGGTGACGTTGCGGTACACGTTCCTGATGCACCTGGCGTGGGACCTTCAGAATTTGGGTGTCGGGGTGTCGGTGCATCTGCCGTTCGGGCAGGAGATGTATGTGCGGGTTCCGGGGGCGGCGAACGACAAGCGGATCACGGCGGATCTGGAGAGCGGCGAGTGGTGGTTTAGCTGGGGCCACAACCGGAAGCGGCGGGTGGCGGCGGGCGCTGAGAATGCGGCTATGACCGTGTTGAGCGGGGTCGTGTGATGGGCGGCGTCGGGCCTGGGTTGCGCGGTGTCCGGCTGGTGAAGGTGACCCTTCTCGGACAGCCGTGGGCGGTGGGGGTGGCGCGTCGGTGTGTGGCGGGTGCCCTGGCGGGGAGGGGTCACGGGGATGCGGGGCGGGAGCTGGCGGAGCTGCTGACCTCGGAGGTGGTGACGAACGCTCTGGTTCATACGGCGTCGGGGGCGGGCGGGGAGTTCACGCTTGAGGCGTTTGAGGGGCGGGAGAGGGCGGGCGGGGCGCTGTCGGTGGTTGTGGTGGTCATCGATCAGGGGGCGGCTTCGTCGGTGCCTCGGCCACGTTCGGCAGATGCGTATGAGTGCACGGGGCGCGGGCTTGCCTTGGTGGCGGACCTGGCGGCGGCGTGGGGCTTCTGGCTGGATGAGGTGCGGATGCGGGGTGCGGTCTGGTTCGTGGTGGAGCTGGAGTCGGACGGCGCGGCGGTGGAGTCGGCGGCCGGGCGTGAGCTGGTGGCCGGGGGTGTGCGGTGAGCGGTGGCGCGGTGCAGGTGGGCGAGTGGGCGAAGATCATCGATGTACGGCATAGCCCGGAGGAGACGCAGCGTCACGAGGCGGTGCTGATGGGGTGTTTGGCGCTGGTGACGGGGGCGGTTGTGGGTGACTCGTTCGCGTATGTGCGGCTGAGTGAGGCGGTGCTGGACGGGCGGGCGGGGACGCCTCGGCGGCGGTGGGTGGTGGCGTGGGAGGACCTGACGTATGAGGCGGAGCCGGTGAAGCTGGTGCCGCTTGAGCAGCGCTACCAGCTTGGTGCGCAGGGCGGCGGGCCGGGGCGGGTGAGTCACGCGGTCGAGTACGGCTCGCCTGAGGGGGCGGAACGCGCGCTGGCGGTGTGCGGGGTCGGGGTGAAGCCGCTGTTTATCGACGACTGGGCGTTGCCGTTCTCGGCGGATGATCAGTATGCGTGCGAGGCGTGCGTGGCGGTGTATCGCAGGGGTTGAGCTGGGCGGCGGCGCGGTGAGCGAACATCTCACAAGAAGGGGTGTGAGTGTATGTGATCTCCCGCGTCGTCGCCCTCGGGTCGCGGATGGCGGGCTCATGGCGTCGCGCCTGCCATCCGCGTTAGATGTCCGGTGCCACGCTGTTTTACCCGACATAGGCAGCGTGGTACCGGGCGGGTCGGAGTGGTGGCATGCTCCTCTACCGCCGTAACCGGTGGGGATGACGGGCCTCAAGGAAGGCTCGGCGTCATCGCTTCGGCGAGGTGCGGCAGTGCGGTTGGTTTCCTGGATGGCCCCCAGAGACCGGGTCTCAAAGACCGTGGTCCCAACCGCGCTGCCGTACCGGCATGTTCGGAAGTGGTCAGAGAGGAGCGAACTATGCACGGTGCAAGGTTCAAGCTCTTAGCGACGGCGGTCCTCGTCCTCGGCGCGGCCCCGCAAAGCTGCGGCGGTAGCACGACCGATCCCCCGCCACCGCCCCCGGCTGCGGCGGTCGGCTGCTTTCAGGAGGTGGCCATAGAGGCGGTCAGGTTCGGCAGTGCGGCCCCCCGGGTGCGGGTGCAGGTCCATCAGAAGTGCTCGAACGCGTCAGTAATCGCGACTCAGGCCACGCACATCAGGGTGTCGTACAAGGAAAGCAGGTTCGGCGGGGAATGGCTCGACGTGGGTTCGCAACCGTTCACGGAGTTGCCGGGGCGGGAGCACACGTACTCCTACGCGCTGTCGCCGTGCAAGTCAGGGCGGTACAGGGCGCGGGTCGAACAGGCGGG
Organism: Nonomuraea sp. NPDC059007; assembly: GCF_042740555.1. Classification (NCBI taxonomy): domain Bacteria; kingdom Bacillati; phylum Actinomycetota; class Actinomycetes; order Streptosporangiales; family Streptosporangiaceae; genus Nonomuraea; species Nonomuraea sp. NPDC059007. The sequence continues at coordinate 80,363 of NZ_JBHYJD010000049.1, forward strand.
CACGTTCGACACAGGCAAGGAGTTCCGTGCGTCGGACGAACAGACGGCGTCGGTGGACTGTGAGAACGCCCGGGACATCTCGTAGGTGGTCTAGAAAAGCCAGAGTCGGCGGCGGCGTCGGCGTCGGATCGCGCGCTGTTCCTCGATCCATTTCTCCCACTTGGCTACGCCATCGGGGTCTCCGCCGAACTGGCAACGCACCGATCCTGAACCGTGCGGGATCACGCCCAGCGCCCAGTAGGTGGCGGCCTCGGATGCCACGTGCGGAAGGTTCAAGGTGGTGTAGGCGGGGTCAGTCGTGAGGTCGGGTTCTTCGCCTGGCCAGACGCCCCAGCCGGATTGCCACCATGCGACGGTCCACACCTGCTCTGTCACAGCTTCGATGATACGGCGGGCGCCTGTTGGATGTTCGGCAATGTGGCAGGTAGGGGGCAATGGCGGGAGCGTCGCCCGCCTGCCGTCTGAATCGCCGTAGGCGACCCGTTAGGGCAGCGGAGCGCATGCGGAGCTAGTTCGGCCGGCGGGCGGCGCGGCGCGTCCAAGATCACGTTAGCCCGTCCCGCGGAATGGCGTCTGTTGATCTTGATGGTTGTTCGGCATTGGGAAGGATGGCTGTGTGCGTGCGCCCCGGTCGTGCCGGGGCTTGGCCGCTCGCCGGAGTCCGCCGCGCCGCGAACGGCCGCCAGGC
>NZ_JBHYJD010000050.1:0-78435 GCF_042740555.1 Nonomuraea sp. NPDC059007
AGGCCCCATTTGCCGGTGGCCTCGTCGAGGACGCCGCGTAGCTGGCTGTTGATGGTGTCGCGGGAGGTGAGGGTCTTCTCCAGGTCCATGGAGCCGACGACGTTGCGCAGGGTGGTGACGGTGAGTTGTTCGACGGCCTGGATGTAGTTGGCGATCTCGTAGGCGGCCGCGCGGGGGTCGGTGACCTGGAAGTAGAGGACGGTGTCGATCTCGACGACGAGGTTGTCCTCGGTGATGACCGGCTGGGGCCGGAAGGAGACGACCTGTTCGCGCAGGTCGATCATCGTGTAGACGCGGTCGACGTAGGGGATGACGAAGTTGAGTCCGGGTTTGAGGGTGCGGTGGTACCGGCCGAGCCGCTCGACGTTGCGGGCCCTCGCCTGCGGCACGATGCGCACCGCTTTGAGTACCGTGATCACCGCGAAGAGGGCGATGACCAAGCCGACGATCAGCAGCTCCATATGATCACTCCCGGGGATAGACGAGGGCGGTGGCGCCCTCGATCTCGATGACGTCGACGGTCGCCCCGGTGGGGATGACCAGCGTTTCGTCATAGGCGCGTGCGGACCATTCCTCGCCACCGATGCGCACTCTGCCGTCGCGGCCGGTGACCTCGGAGGTCACGTACGCGGGCTTGCCGACCAGCGCCTCCACGCCGAAGCGCTTGAGCTGGGGCTGGCGGATGTGCCGCAGGGCGATGGGCCGGACAGTGAACAGCCCGGCCGCCGACGACAGTGTGAAGACGAGCAGTTGAAGCGGAATGGGCAGGCCTAGTGCCGCGGTGGCGGCGGTCAAGAGAGATGCGACGCCAAGGATGCCCAGAGCGGCCGTGAGGGTGAAGATCTCCGCCACACCGAGCACGACGGCGAGGATTATCCAGATGACCCAATCTTCCATGCGTTGGCCCTCCTGACAGGTGAACGGGCCTAGGTCTGCTTGATGTTCCCCCTCCTACGTTAAACCTGGAGCGGGCGCTTGTTGCACCCATCCGCCGCCGGATGCCGGATCGTGAAGTGCGCTGCCCAGCCGCCATTTCTCCCAGGAAAGCTGCCAGTAGCCCCAGCCGTTGTTCCATTCGAGTGGCCGGTCGGTGCCGGTGATGCTGACGGGGTCGCCGCGCAGGGAGTTGGCGTAGAACCAAGCTGCCTGGTCAGGGCGGGAATTGATGCAGCCGTGGCTGACATTGGCCCGGCCCTGGGCCCAGACGTTGTTCTTCGCGTGCACGTATTCGCCGGAATTCGAGATGCGCACGGCGTGGTCGATCATCAGGTCGTAAAAACCGGGGTCGCCTTTTTTTCGTCCCGGGGACACCATGCGCACCGGGTTTCCCTTGTCCATCGTGAGATGGACTCCGCTGGTGGTGGTGTATTCGCGGGTGGTGGCCATGCCCGCGCTGATGGCCATGTTCTGGACGACCTGGCCGTCGCGCCTGACCACCATCTGGTGGGTGCGGGTGTCGACGGTGCTGGTCTGCTTGCGGCCCACGGTGAAGGAGAGCGTGTGGTCGGCGGTGCCGAGGACGCCGGGGGACGGGCGTACGCCGGTCAGGTGGGCGGTGAAGGTGACCTTCTGCCGGGCCGGCCAGAAGCGGCTGGTGCGATAGACGACCTGGGTGTCGCCGGTCCAGCGCCAGGCGCCCTCGATCGGCTTGGCCGCGGTGACCTCGAGCGCGCGCTCCACGGCGGCCTTGTCGCGGACGGGGCCGTCGAAGGTGACGATGATCGGCATGCCGACGCCGACCTCCTCGCCGGGCAGCGGCGAGACGGAGGCGACGTTGAAGGCGCGGCCGGCGGCGCGGGTGCGGAAGCGGCCCATGGCGATGGACGTAGGACCGCCGGTGGTGGCGGCGGTCGCGGTCACCGCGTACTCGGTGTCGGGCTCCAGCGCCCAGCTGGAACGCCAGGTGGTGCCCCCCGGGTCGAGGGAGCCGGGCACCGGGCGGCCCGCGGCGTACGCGAGGACCTGGCGCAACGTGCCGCCGCCGGCCTTGACCACGAGGCCGCGGTCCGGCCGGGCGCGGTCGGAGTCGAAGGCCGGAAAGGTGGTGATGACCGGGGGCGCGGCCGCGGGGGTCTCGGCCGTGACCGAGGAGCACCCCACGACCGTGAGCAGGACGACGAGACAGAAAGCCGCGGCACGCCGCATCTCACTCCTGGATTCCTGGGGGCGGGGAGCTCCTAGGGTAGCGGTGAGTCACGGCTTGAGCACATCGAGTCACCTATCGGACAGTTCCGGAAACCTCCCCCAGGCCGAGCCCGCCGGCGGTGGCGGTGATGGTCACCGTGTCGCCGTCCTCCAGGAACGTGCGCACTGACCCGTCGGGCAGCTTGATCGGCTCGGTGCCGTTCCAGCTCAGTTCCATGAGCGAGCCGCGCTGTCCGGGCTCGGGCCCGGAGATCGTGCCGCTGCCGTAGAGGTCGCCGGTCCGCAGCGCCGCGCCGTTCACGGTCATGTGGGCGAGCATCTGATCCGGCGTCCAGTACATGCTCCGGTACGGCGGCCGCGACACCACGACCCCGTTGAGCAGCACTTCGAGCTCGATGTCCAGCCCCCAGTCACCCTGCCTGCGCAGATAGTCCAGCGGCGCCGGATCCTGCGCACGCCCCGGCACCCGCGGCAGCGCCTCCAGCGGCGTCACCCACGGCGAGATCGAGGTCGCGAACGACTTGCCCAGGAAGGGCCCGAGCGGCTGCGCCTCCCAGCCCTGGATGTCGCGGGCGCTCCAGTCGTTGAGCAGCGTCACCCCGAACACGTGGTCCTCGAACGCCCCGGCGGGAGCCCCGATCGCGGACGGCGTGCCGACCACGAAGCCCAGTTCGGCCTCGATGTCGAGCTTGGCGCACGGACCGAACACCCCGGCGCGCAACTGCCCGCTGGGCCGCGTGACCGGCGTGCCCGAGACCACCACGGTCCCCGAGCGACCGTGGTAGCCGACGGGCAGGTGGCGCCAGTTGGGCAGCAGCGCCTCCGCGTTCGGCCGGAACATCTTGCCCATGTTGGTGGCGTGGTCGACCGAGGCGTAGAAGTCGACGTAGTCGGCGACCTCGACGGGCAGGTGGAGCGTGACCTGGTCGAGCGGGATCAGGTGCGGTTCTGCCAGCGAGAGGTCGTCGGTCAGCTTGGTCTGGATGAGCGCGCGGGTGTCGTGCCAGGCGTGCCGCCCGCGGGCCATGAAGGCGTTGAGGCTGCCGGTGGCGAACACCTCGTCGTGCAGAAACGCGGACAGGTCCAGGACGCGGTCCTCGAAGCGCACGCCCACGCGCGGGGCCTCGCCCCGGCGGGAGAACACCCCATAGGGCAGGTTCTCGACGCCCCACCTACGCTCCGTCACTGATCACTCCTAGTGTCTTGAGGTCGTCGATGGGCGTGCTTGTGCTGCACGATCCGTAGCTGACCAGCAGTTCACGGGCGCGCTTCGCGCTCTCCTCCGGTACGGCCAGCGCCAGCCGTACCAGATGGCCGACGTCGGTCGTGCGCAGGACGGGCACCGGATCGCGGTGCTCCACGGCCTCGCAGACGGCGAGCACGAGGTTGAGGAAGCCGTGCCGGTCGACGCCGAGCGCGGGGTCGAAGTGGCGTACGGCGTGGTGCAGCCCGGCCGTGGCCTTGAACGGGATGTCGTTGTTCACGCAGTGGGCGATGAAGGCGCCCAGGTGTTCGGCGGGCGGGAAGGCGTCGGCGGTCGTCCCGCCGCAGCGCACCTTGAGCCCGGCGCCCTCGGGCAGGCCGGTGACCTGGGATCGGGCCGGGACCTCGATGAACAGGCGGACGCCGTCGGGCAGGTCCAGGCGGCCGGCCTCCTCGGGCGGCAGCCGTACCTCCACGAAGTCGATGGGGAGGTCGGCGAAGGCGGGCAGTTCGCCGGTGTCGAGGATCAGGCCCATGCGGGTGGGACGGGGCTCGGCGCGGCGCAGCGTGTCGAGGCGGGAGGCGGGGCACAGGAAGCGGTGGGTGAGCAGGGGGCTGGCCGCTTCGAGGTCGCGCCGGTGGCGGGCGAGGGCCTCGTTCATGTGCAGCGAGGTCGGCGGGAACAGGCCGGCGTCGTCGACGAGGGCGGTGAACAGGGTGTTCATCGTGCCCAGGTCCAGGCGTAGCCGGGGTCCTCGCACGACAGCGCGCCCTGGCCGAGGTCGAGCGGGCGGAAGGTGTCGACCATGACGGCCATCTCGCTGGTGTGGGTGGCGCCGGCCTCGATGACCGCTTCGACCGCTCCCGGCTGCGGGCCGTGGGTGAAGCCGGCCGGATGCAAGGAGATCGAGCCGACGTCGATGCCGGAGCCCGCGCGGGCGGAGTAGTCGCCGCCGACGTAGAACATGAACTCGTCGGAGTCCACGTTGTGGTGGTTGTAGGGGATCGGCACGGCGTCGGGGTGGAAGTCCAGCGGCCTCGGCATGAACGAGCAGACCACGAAGCCGGGGCCCTCGAACGTCTGGTGCACGGGCGGCGGCGCGTGCGTCTTCTTCACGATCGGCTCGAAGTCGTTGATGTTGAAGGCGTAGGGGTAGAGGTAGCCGTCCCAGCCGACCACGTCGAACGGGTGGTTGCGGTAGACGAGCCTGGTCAGCCCGCCGCGGGTGCGGACGAGGACCGGAACCTCCTCGCCCTCGGCGGTGAAGGGCTCCTGCGGGGTGCGCAGGTCGCGCTCGCAGTAGGGGGCGTGCTCCAGGAACTGGCCGTACTGCGACAGGTAGCGCTTGGGCGGCCTGATGTGCCCGGAGGCCTCGATGGCCAGCACGTTCACGGTGCCGGACGGCACCCACCGGTGGATGGTGCCGGTGGGGACGACGATGTAGTCGCCCTCTCCCGCCTCGATGACGCCGTAGGTGGACTCGAAGCGTACGTTGCCGCGCTGGATGTAGACGCACTCGTCGCCCATGGAGTTGCGGTACAGCTCGCTGGGGCGGTCGCTGGTGGCGTACGACAATCGGACGTCGCCGTTGGCGGACAGCAGCATCCGGCCGGTCACCAGGTCTCCGGCGGAGGCGAGGTCCTGGGTGCGGAAGTGGCGCGGGGAGAGCGGCAGGTTCGCGCTGGTCGTGGCGGGCAGGAGCGGTTCGACCGCCTCGGCCTTGACGATCGCGGTGGGGAGGTGGCGGTGGTAGAGCAGGGAGGAGTCGGATGAGAAGCCCTCTTCGCCCATGAGCTCCTCGGCGTACAGGCCGCCGTCCGGGCGCCGGAACTGCACGTGGCGCTTCCTGGGTACCTCGCCTACGAGCCGGTAGTACGGCATCTCTCTCAACTCCGTCCGGTTATCGGACACTTATGTCCTCTATGTGTAACTACCGTCCTTCATGGCGGGCCGTACTGTCAACCAAGCGCGGCGGCGAGTTCGCCGGCGGCCACCACGACGCGGGGACCGGTGCCCTCGGCGAGTCCGCCGAAGCTCACCACCCCCACGGACGCCTCCAGCCACGGCAGTCCCGTGACCGGTGCGGCGATCCCGCGGGCACCCTCCTGGAGCTGGCCCTCCGTCACCTGATACCCGGTGTTGCCGCCGCGCATCGCGAGGATGGCCTGGCCCGCCGCGCCCTTGGCCAGCGGGTGCCGCGAGCCCTCGCGGTAGGCCACGTGCAGGTCGGTCCAGGACGGCTCGACGACCGCGACCGCGAGCCCGTCGTCGCCCTCGGCCACGGTCAGGTGCGCGGTGGCGCCCACCTCCTCGGCCAGGCGCCGCAGCGTCGGCAGCGCCGCCGCCCGCAGGAGCGGTTGTACGGCCTGCGCCAGCACCAGCACCCCGAACCCGAGATGCACCCGCCCCTCGGCGTCCCTGCGCGCGAAACCCTCGTTCATCAGCGTCGTGACCAGCCGGTACACCACCGGCCTGCTCAGCTCCAGCGAGGCGGCCAGTTCGGTGGGTGTGCGGCCCCCGTGCCCGTCGGCGAGCAGCCGGAGCAGGCGGAGCCCGCGCTCCAGGGTCTGGGCGGATTCTGCGGCCATGCTGTTGATTATGCGTGGTGCTGGTGTGACGCTCCGCACTGAAGCGGGTAAGTACCCGGTTAGTCGGACCGGGGGGTAAATATGCGGCAAATGTGGCTTGTCCTGATCGGCGGGCTGGCTATCTGTGCGTTGATCCCCGCTCTGCCTTCGGTCGGGGAGCGGGCGTCCTCCCTGATCCGCAGCAACGGAATGAGCCCGCCCCGGACATCCAAGCCCGGCCTGCTGGTCGAGACCACGTTCTACGCCACCCAGGGCATCGAGGTCGGCGAGCGGATCCTGCCCTTCGACGAGCAGGCCCAGATCCGGCCCAAAGAGGTGGCGCCGGGCGTAAGGGTGGACGAGAGCGGCAGCCTGCAGGGCAAGCCGCTGAGACCCGGCACCTTCGCCTCGCCGATCGAGCTCTGCCGCGGGCGCACCTGCGCCGAAGACATGATCACGCTCATCGTCTACCGGAACGTTCCATGGGAGCCGGGCAACCTCACCTTCCCCGGCAAGGTCGGGGAGCCGATGAACGGGGAGATCTCGATCAACGGGGGCCCGACCGGCGTCCTGCCCACGTTCACCGTGACCGACTACGACAAGCTGCCGGAGGGCGTGAGCATCGGCCCGGACGGCCATGTCGGCGGGGTCCCGGCCATGAGCGGGCACTTCGAGATCCCCGTGCGCATCTGCGTGGCGGGCAACTGCGCGGGCGTCGTGGTGAAGATGATCGTGGTCTGAGGCCCTTGCGGCGGGTGGCGTCGAGCGGCCACGGTGGTGGCATGAAATCGGTCATCGTGGTCGGAGCGGGTATTTGGGGTGCGTCGCTGGCATTGCGGCTGGCCGAAACAGGCTGGCAGGTAACGCTGATCGAACAGCACAAACCCGGGCACGTACGGCAGGCCAGCGCGGGCGAGACCCGGCTGCTGCGCGCCGCGCACGGAGACGATGAGTGGTACGCCCGGTCCTTCTGGCAGGCGCTCGACGGATGGCGCCGCCTGGAGGAACGGGCCGGTGAGCAGCTCTACCACGAGGCCGGGATGATGTGGCTGGCCCAGGATCCCGACGGGTGGGAGCAGGCCAGCGCCCGGGTGCTGAAGAACCTGGACATCCCCTGCGAGGTGCTGGAGCCGTCGGACGGGAGCAGGTTCTTCCCCGAGTTCCGGCCCGACGGGCTCAGCTTCCTGCTCTGGGAGCCCAAGGCCGGGGTGATCAGGGCGCGGCGGGCCACGCAGGTGACGGCGGCGCTGGCCGTACGGGCTGGGGCGGAGCTCGTCAGGGCGCGGGCGCTGCCCGCGGACGGCGGGGTGGTGGTCGACGGGCGGACGCTCACCGCGGACCGGGTGGTCTGGGCGACGGGGGCGTGGATGCCGGAACTGTTCGACGCGCCGCTGACCGTCACCAAGCAGGACACGCTGCACTTCGCGGTGCCGGCCGCGTGGACCGTGCCGGGCATGCCCGCCTTCGTGGATCACAGCGCCTCGTTCTACGGGCACGGCGACGTGGACGGGGTGGGGATGAAGGCCACCTCCGACGTGGAGGGCGAGCCGTACGAGCCGGAGCACGGCCCGCGCACCGTGGACGCCGCCGGCGTGGAGCGGGCCAGGACGTATCTGGCGCGCAGGTTCCCTTCGCTGGCCGGCGCGCCGGTGCTGTTCAGCCAGGTCTGCCAGTACGCGCTCACGCCCGACGCGGAGTGGATCATCGCCGAGACCGCGCCGGGCGTCTGGCTGCTGGGCGGGGACTCCGGGCACGGGTTCAAGCACGCGCCCTCGCTGGCCGCGTACGTGGCCGGGGTCCTGGACGGCGAGCACGCCCCGGACGCCCGCTTCGGGCTGGGCCGGCGGGTGCCGACCAGAGGCCTGCGGACCAGCGGAGACTCCAGGTAAGGCCAGCCCTACCCGCACTTCGGGGGAGTGCGGGGCAGATCAGGACGGTGATCGCGGCGGACACTTCGGGAAGGAAACTCGGGAAGGAACGAAGATGTCTGCTCCGCACTCCGTCCGCACCTCCGCGGGCCTGTGGCTCACCGCGGTCGCGCTCGGCGCCGCCGAGACCGCGATCGCCGTCAGCGGCCTGCTGATCAGCGGCGAGGCGAGCGTGGGCGAGCTCGCCGGAGGTCTCGGCCTGCGCCTGGCGATCTACGCCGCCGCCGTCTACCTCGCCCTCGCGCTGCGAAGGGGCAAGAACTGGGCCAGGCTCACGCTGACCGCGACCCTGGGCGTGTTCGGCACGATCTCGCTGGTCATCGAGCCGATCCGGTACTTCATGGCCGGCGGCGGCCTCGCGGAGGCCCTGTCCTCGGCCGGCGCGGCCGACCTCGCCATGGGCGCGAGCCGGGTGCTCCACCTGACCGCGGTGCTGGGGGCGGTGGCACTGATGTTCCAGCCGAGCGCCAACGACTACTTCGCGGGGAACTCCGGCGCCCGCAGGTTGCGTACACCCGGTGAGAGAAGGGCCGCGGCCGTCGACACCACGACCACGGCCGTGCAGACCAGCATGGCCGACCTCGCGTCGACCATGACCGCCAGGCGGCCCGCCAGCAACAAGCCGAGCGGCCCGAACATCAACGACCCCAGCGCGTCGTAGGCGCTCACCCGCGACAGCGCCTCGGGCGGCACCTCGCGCTGCAACGTGGTCTGCCACAGCACGCCGAACACGTCGAAGCAGATCCCGAGCAAGAAGGCCCCCGCCACCACCACCCACAGCGGCGCGTCCACCCCCAGCAGGAAGTACGGCAGCGCCGACGGGAAACACAGCAACGTGGCGATCAGGATGGGCCGCTTGGGCCGCAGCCGCAACGCCACCACCACACCGACCAGCGTGCCCACGGCCTCCCCCGCGAGCACGGCCGACCAGGCGCCCGCGCCGCCGAGATGTTCCTTGGCCAGCAGCGGCCCCAGCACGCCGTGGGCCGCCTGCAGGGCCATGATCATGACGGAGAACTGGGCCACCACCACCCACAGCCACTGCCGGGAGCTGAACTCCTTCCACCCGTCCTTCAGGTCGCGCAGCACCGAATGCCGCGCGTCGCCGGTCCGCACGTGCGCCGGCAGGCGGAGGAACTGGATCAGCAGCCCCGAGACGCCGAACATCAGCCCGCTCACCGCCAGCGCCCAGGCGCCGCCGACCAGTGTCACGGTGATGCCGCTGAGCACCGCCCCGGCCACGCGGGAGGTGTTGGCGCCCAGGCCGAGCAGCGCGTTGCCGGTCTGCAGCCGGTCGGCGGGCACGACCTCGGGGATGATGCCGGTGAGGGCGGGGAAGAGCACGGCCATCGCGATGCCGGCGAGGGCGGCGGCGGTGGTCAGCGCGGGCAGCGGCGTCCAGCCGGTGAACAGCATCGCGGCCAGCGCGGAGTAGGCGGCGCAGTTGACCCACTCGCCGGTCATCATGACGAGCTGCCGGGGGAAGCGGTCCGCGATCACCCCGCCGACCAGCATGAACAGCACCATCGGCAGCGACTGGGCGGTCAGCACCACCGACAGGGTGGAGGCGTTCGCCCCTGGCAGCCCGAGCACGCCGAACGCCAGCGCCACCGGCGCGAAGGCGCTGCCGAGGACCGAGATGGTCCTGGCCGACAGCAGGAGGGCGAAACGGTGGTCCCGGAGGAGCACGAGATCCTGGCGAAAGCTCTGCACTCGCGCCATTGTCCCGCCTGCCTGCGACATTTCTGTCGGCGGGTAACAAGACCGGCTTTGGAATGTGCAGGCGATTGGCAAGAAACGCGGTGCTATCTGCCGTAATTTGCTGGATCGTGAGCGTGCTGATACGGCGAGTCGCCCGATGGGCCAGGGAGATTCCCGACGCGCCCGCCTACACCTTCGTGGACCATCTGGGCGACGGGGCGTGGCACACGCTCACCTGGCGGCAGGTGGACCGCAGGGCCCGCGCGCTGGCCGTGCGCGTGCGGGAACTGGCCGGGCCCGGTGACCGGGTGGCCATCCTCGCGCCTCAGGGACTCGACTACGTCGTGGCCATGATCGCAACCCTGTACGCCGGGGTCGTCGCGGTGCCGCTGTTCGCGCCCGACCTGCCCGGCCACGCCGAGCGGCTGGCCCGCGCCTACACCGACGCCGAGCCCGCCCTCGTGCTCACGACCACGCCGGCGCTGCCCGGTGTGCGGGCCTTCGTGGACGGCGGGGCCGTACTCGCCGTGGACACCGTCTCCGACCTGCTCGCCGACGAATGGGACGAGGTGGCGCTCGGGCCTGACGACCTCGCCTACCTGCAGTACACCTCCGGCTCCACCCGGCAGCCCACCGGCGTCGAGATCACCCACGGCAACGTGGAGGCCAACGCCCTGCAGCTCTGGGAGGCCTTCGACGCCAAGCCGCGCTCCTCCGTCGCCGCGCTCTGGCTGCCGCTCTTCCACGACATGGGGCTGATCGCCACCATCGCGCTGCCCATCGTCGGGGGCAACCAGGTGGCGTTCATGGACCCGGTCGCGTTCGTCATGCACCCGGTGCGCTGGCTGCGGTTGCTCAGCGAGTTCGACGACGTCTATACCGGCGGGCCCAACTTCGCCTACGAGTACACCGCCGCGCGGGTGAGCGAGGCCGACAAGGACGGGCTGGACCTGTCCGGCGTGCGGGTCATGCTCAACGGCGCCGAACCCGTCAGGCCCGGCACCGGCGCCGCCTTCCACGCCGCGTTCGCGCGCTGTGGGCTGCGGCCGCAGGCCCACACTCCCGCGTACGGCCTGGCCGAGGCCACCGTGTTCGTCTCGGCCGTCGGCTGTGACGAGGTCGCCAAGGTCACCGAGTTCGACCGGGAGGCGCTCGGGGAGGGGCGGGCGGTGGCGTACACGTCGGGCGCCAAGAGCACGCTCGTCTCCTGCGGGCGGCCGACCGGGCAGCGGGTCCGCGTCGACGCGCCGGACGGGCACGTCGGCGAGATCCGCGTCCAGGGGCCGAACGTCGCCCGCGCCTACTGGCGCGACCCCGAGCGCAGCGCCGAGGTGTTCGGGTCCGGCTGGCTGCGCACCGGCGACCTCGGGGTCATCCACGAGGGCGAGCTCTACGTGACCGGGCGGATCAAGGACCTGATCATCGTCGACGGGCGCAACCACTACCCGCAGGACATCGAGGCCACCGTTCAGGAGGCGTGCGAGGCGGTGCGGCGCGATCACGTGGCGGCCTTCGCGGTGCCGGGTGAGCTGGGGGAGCGGGTGGTCGTGGTGGCCGAACGTTCCCGGCGCGGGCTGGAGGCTGATCTGTCCGAGGTGGCCAGGCTCGTGCGGGCCGCCGTGGCCAGGAAGCACGATCTGGCCGTGCACGACGTGGTGCTGGCGGCGGCGGGAGCCGTACCGAGGACATCCAGCGGGAAGATCGCGCGGCGGGCCTGCCTTCAGGCCTACCTGGAGGACGCCTTTGTTTGAGTCGGCCGGGCGGATCGTCTATCGCGGCAGGTGGACGCTGCTGGTGCTGAGCCTCGCCCTGGCGGTGCTGGCCGCGCCGTTCGGCATGGAGTTGTTCGGGCGGATGGTGGACGGCGGGTTCGACGACCCCAAGGCCGACTCGACCACGGCCGCCCGCTGGAACGACGCCTGGTACAGCGGCAACTCGCCCGACGTGGTCGTCCTCTACCGGCACCCGAAGGTCAAGGTCGCCGACCCGAGGTTCAAGAAGGCGGTGCACGACTCGCTGCGCCGCCTGCCCGCCGCCCACGTGCGCAGGCTCGCCACCTACTGGACCACCGCCTCCCCCCGGATGGTCTCCGAGGACGAGCACTCCACCTACGCGCTGATCACCCTGCGCGGCGGCCCGCAGACCAAGCAGCGTGCCTACGCCGAGGTCAAGGACCGCCTCGCCGTCGAGAACCTCCAGGTCAAGGTGGGCGGCTCGGTGCCCCTGGTCAAGGAGCTCAACGACCAGACCGGCCGCGACCTGGCCAGGGCCGAGGCCATCTCGATGCCGGTGCTGCTCGTGCTGCTGGTGATCGTCTTCGGCAGCCTGGTCGCCGCGGGGCTGCCGCTGCTGGTCGGGCTGCTGTCCGTGCTCGGCGCGCTGGTCCTGCTGCGGCTGCTGACCGAGGTGACCGAGGTCTCCGTCTTCTCCCTCAACGTCGTCACCATGCTCGGGCTGGGGCTGGCGATCGACTACTCGCTGTTCGTGCTGAGCGCCTTCAGGGAGGAGGTACGGCGGGGCGCCACCAACGAGCAGGCCGTCGTACGCACGATGGCCACGGCCGGGCGGACCGTGGCGTTCTCCGGGCTCACCGTGGCCACGGCTCTGCTGGGGCTGCTGCTGTTCCCGCAGATGTTCCTGCGCTCGATCGGGCTCGGGGCGGCGGCGGTGGTGCTCGTGGCCATGCTGTCGGCGCTCGTGGTGCTGCCCGCGGTGCTGGGAGTGCTGGGGCGGCGGGTGGACGCGGTGCGGGTGGTCCCGGTCTTCACGGGAAACGGCACCTTCTGGCGTGGTATAGCCGCCAGCGTCATGAAAAAGCCCGTTGTTTACCTCGTTGGGGTGATGGGGGTGCTGGTGGCGCTGGCGCTGCCGTTCGCCCACGTGAAGTTCGGCAACGTCGACCACCGCGTCCTGCCCGCCGCCGCCGAGTCCCGCCAGGTCGCCGAGGCCGTCGACCGCGACTTCGCGCGCAACTCCATGGCCGCCATCGACGTGCACGTCCTCATCGAACGCCACTTCTCGGCGAAGCCCGCAGCCCCCGGACCCGTGGGCCAGGGCTACACGCCCGTCTCCGCCGTCACCCCGGTCAGCCCGCTGGACGCGAAGCCGTTCGCCGACCGCATCGACGCCCTCGACGGCGTCACCGGCGTCGACCTGGCCGGAGTCTCCCAGGCCAACGGCGCCGTCCGCCTGTCCGTCCGCTACGACGCCGACCCCATGTCCGCCCGCGCCCAGCGGATCGTCACCCTGATCAGGTCCATGGCGCCCGAGCCCAACACGCGCGCCGTCATCGTGGGCGGACCCACCGCGGCCCAGATGGACCTGATGGCCAGCCTCACCGCCGTCCTGCCGTGGATGGCGCTGGTCGTGGGCGGGGTGACGTTCGTGCTGTTGTTCCTGGCGTTCGGCTCTGTGGTGCTGCCGCTGAAGGCCCTGCTCATGAACGTCCTGTCCATCGGCGCCTCCTTCGGCGTCATCGTCTGGGCCTTCCAGGACGGTCACCTGGCCTCCACGCTCGGCTTCACCCCGACCGGGACCATCGAGGCGACCGTGACCGTGCTGATCCTGGCGGTGGTGTTCGGGCTGTCGATGGATTACGAGGTGTTCTTGTTGTCCCGCGTGCGTACCGAGTGGCTGCGCACCGGGGACAACGCTGCCGCTGTGGCCCTCGGGCTGGAGAAGACCGGCGGGATCATCACCAGTGCGGCCCTGCTGCTTCTTGTGGTGATCGGGGCGTTCTCCACGGCGGGCATCACGATCGTGAAGCTGCTGGGCGTGGGGATGTTCGTGGCCATCGTGGTGGACGCCACCTTGGTACGGGCGTTGCTGGTGCCCGCCACCATGCGCCTCATGGGCGGGGCCAACTGGTGGACGCCCCGCCGGCTCCAATCCCTCCACCTCCCCAACCCCCATGGGGACGGGTCAGCCGGTGGAGTATCGGCCCGCGCTCTTGGCGCCGGGTCGGCGGGTCGGGACGGCGGTGGAGTCCGGCGCTCTGGTACGGCGGGCGACGCGGGCGACGCGGCACCGGCTCGGGTCATCCGGCCGAACCCCGACGGGCCCGGGTGGTACTGGGAGAACGCGGACGAGCCTGCGGTGGATGGGCGGGCCCAAGGACACGAGCGCGCCGCTGGTAGCCCGGCACTGGGTGGCCGGGGTTCCGAGGGCGGGGTGAGTGGGCGGGTGGTGTTCGGGGCCGATACCGACCCTGAACCCGTGGCGGCGGAGCACGAGCCGGAGCTGCCGGACGGGTGCGCCCGGGGGTCCGGGGTAACAGGGCCCGAGGTGGAGCCGCTGGCCGGGAGCGCGCGGGGGCCTGGGGTAGCCGGGCGTGAGGTGGAGCCGGTGGCCGGGCGCGGGTTGGGGTCCGGGGGGACTGGGCGCGAGCCGTTGGTGGGGAGGGCTCGGGGGGAGGAAGGGGGGCCCTTGCGGAAGTTGCCCTACTCGCGGAGGGAGGTTTCGGCGCCGGTCAAGGATGTGGAGGTTGGGTGGGTCAAGGTTACGGCCGGCCGTACCAGGGTGGTCAGGGCTGTGCCGGGTGGGTGGGTTTGGGTGGAGGTTGAGTCGTGACGGTCGCCGCCACCCGGGTGGAGGGGGCTTGGGCTGGGTTGTTCGGGGTGGTGGGGCTGGCGGGGTTCGTGACGACGCTGGACAACACGGTGGTGACGGTCGCGGTGCCCACGATGGGGCGGGAACTGGGGGCGCGGCTGGCGGCCATGGAGTGGGTGGGCACGGGGTATGTGATCACGTTTGCCGGGTTGATGCTCGCCGGGGGGCGGTTGGCGGATCTCTGGGGGCGGCGGCGGGTGCTGGTGGCGGGGATGGCGGTGTTCAGCGTCGCTTCGGTGGTCGCTGGATTGGCCGGGACCGTTGAGGTGCTGGTGGCGGCTCGGGTGGTGCAGGGGGTGGGGGCGGCGATGGTCTTGCCTGCCACGTTGGCCGTGCTGGCGGGTGCCGGGGAACGGCGGCGGTCGGCGGGGATCGCGGTGTGGATGGCCTCCGGTGCTGCGGCGCTGGCGCTCGGGCCGGTGGTTGGCGGGTATCTGAGCGAGCACGCGCACTGGGGATGGGTGTTCCTGATCAATGTGCCGCTGGGGGCGGCGGTGATCGGGCTGGCGCTCGTGGCCCTGCCCCCAGACCCTCAACCCAGCTTCGGCTTCGGTTACCGCTCAAGGACCGACGCTGGGGTCGGTTGTGGGTCCCGCTCCGGTTCTCGCTCGGGGTACCGCTCCAGGACCGATGGTGGGCTCGGATCCGGGTTCCGGGTCTGGGGGCGGGTTTGGGTGGGGATGGATGGGCCGGGGGTGGTGTGTTCGGGGGTGTTTCTGGGGGCGGGGACCTTTGTGTTGATCCACGGGGCTGAGTACGGCTGGGCGCGGCCGGACATTGTCGCGGGGGTGGTGGTGAGCCTGGTGGCGGGGGTGGCGTTCGTGGTGGTGGAGCGGCGGGCGGCGTGGCCGATGGTGGATCTGGGGCTGTTCCGGGTCCGTAGCTTCAGCGGCGGCGTGGTGGCGCAGGTGCTCTGGGGGCTCGGGGTGAACGGCGTGTTCTTCTACACCGCGATCTTTCTGCAGGACGTGCTCGGGTTCACGCCGTCGGCCTCTGGGCTGGCGTTCGTGCCGCTGGCCCTGCTGGTGGTGGCGGTCGCGCCGCTGGTGCCGTGGGTGGAGCGGTGGGCGGGAGCGGGGCGTACCGTCGCGGCGGGTCTCGTCCTGGTGGCGGGTGGGATGGTGGTGGCGGCCTTTCTGCGGCCGGGGGACGGGTGGGGCGATCTGCTGCCCGCTGTCTGCGCGATCGGGGTGGGGTCGGCGTTGACGATGCCGCTGGGTTCGGCGGTGCTCGGTGCGGTGCCGGAGGAGCGGGCCGGGGTGGCGGGCGGGGTGTTCAGCGTGAGCCGGGAGATCTCCGGGCTGTTCGGGATCGCGGGGGTCGGCGGGGTGGTGCACGCCGTGGGGACGTTCGCCGCCGGGTACACCGTCGGGCTGCTCGCCGCCGCCGCGCTCGTGCTGGGCGGGGCGCTGGTCAGCTTGCTGAGCCTGCCGTGAGGGTTCAGGAAAGGGGCGGGGCGTGAGGGTGGCTGTGCTGGGTCTCGGGTCGCGGGGGGATGTGCAGCCCTGTGTGGCGCTGGCCCACGGGCTGGCCGGGCGCGGGCATGACGTGGTGGTCGTGGCGGCGCGGCGATATGCGCCGCTGGTCGGGGTCGGAGTCGGGGTCGGAGTCGGGGCAGGGATGGGGTTTGCGGGACTCAGTGTGGATCCGGTGGCGGTGGCCGGGAGTGCCGAGGGGCGGGCCTGGCTGGAGAGTGGGCCGCTGGGGTTCGTGCGGGGGTTCAGGGCCGTGGTCGAGCCGCTCGCCGAGACGCTCGTGAGCGAGGTGGACGCGGCCTGCCGGAAGGCCGATCTGGTGCTCGCGCCCGCTCTCGGCGCCTTCGGCAGGCATCTGCACGACCGGTACGGCATGCCGTACCGCATCCTGCATTTCCAGCCCGGCCACCCCACGACCGCCTTCCCGAACCCGCTCGTCCCCGCGCGGACCCTGGGCCGCCTCGGGAACCGGGCCAGCTACGCCCTGGTCGAGCGGCTCGGCTGGCTGGTGCTCGGCCGGATGGTGAACCGGCTGCGGGCGCGGACGCTCGGGCTGGGCAGGTTGCGGGGGAGTCCGTTCGCGGCCGATCGGCGGGATCGGGTGCCGGTTTTGTGTGGGTTCAGTGGGCATGTGGTGCCGCGGCCGGCGGACTGGCCGGATCATGTGCGGCAGACCGGCTACTGGACCTCGGACACAAAGAAGCTGGGGGACGAGCTGACGGCGTTCCTGGAGGCGGGGCCGCGGCCGGTCTACGTGGGGTTCGGGAGCATGGTGCCGGGTGATCCCGCGTGGACGGCCGAGCAGGTACGGGTGGCGCTCCGGCTGGCCGGGGTGCGGGCCGTGGTCCAGGGGCTGCCGGTGGAGCGGTCGGAGTCGGTGCTGCCGGTGGGGGAGGTGGCGCACGAGGCGTTGTTCGCGCGGGTCCGGGCCGTGGTGCACCACGGCGGGGCGGGGACCACGGGTGCGGCGCTGCGGGCGGGGGTGCCGGGCGTGGTGTGCCCGTTCTTCTCCGATCAGCCGTTCTGGGGGCTGCGGGTGGCGGCGCTGGGGGCGGGGCCGCCGCCGTTGCCGATCTCGCGGTTGGTGGCGGGGGAACTGGCTGCGCGGCTGCGGGCCGTACCGCAATATGAGGAAAAATCGCAGAACATCGGGCGGTTACTGCGCGCTGAAAACGGAGTGAAGAACGCTGTGGATCTCATTGAAGAGAGCTGATCGTCCCAGTAGTGTGCTTCATGCCCCCTTGATCCTCCCAGAGTAGGTGCCATGCGACTTCGTCCGCTCATCGTCACCGGACTCGCACTGTCGATGCTGGGCATCGGGATTCCCGCCTGGTCGGCGGACGACCCCCGCAGCTGCAACGACC
This sequence comes from Nonomuraea sp. NPDC059007, assembly GCF_042740555.1. NCBI lineage: Bacteria > Bacillati > Actinomycetota > Actinomycetes > Streptosporangiales > Streptosporangiaceae > Nonomuraea > Nonomuraea sp. NPDC059007. The sequence continues at coordinate 16,993 of NZ_JBHYJD010000050.1, forward strand.
TCATGTCGAGCGACACGCCCGCCTACGTCATGTGCACGTGGCTGGCCACGCCCGAGGAGGCCGCCGACATCGCGAGGTTCTGGCTGGACAACGACGGCGAGAACATGAAGAACGCCGGGCCCAACAGCGAGGTCGGCGTCGACTGCAGCGAGGCGGAGAACGCCTGCGACCCCAACCTCGAAGGCGACGGCGAGATGCACGACGTCGGCTCGCCCGACGTGGAGGGCTCAGAGGACGGCGGTACGCCCGACGCCTGCCCCGACGGCGGCAAGTGCCACATCGACCCCGACGAGGTCTCCGCGACCGAGGCCGCCGCCGCCGAGAAGACCGCGGCCGGGCAGAGCGCCAAGACCGCGCGCACCGACGGCATGCGGGTGTGGATCGACGCCGAGCTCGCCGACGACTGGAAGGCCGGAAAGCTGGCCGAGGCCGCCAAGAAGGTCGCCGCGCTGGCCGCCCAGCCGGGCGTGGTGGGCGTGCGGTTCAGCTCGCAGGTCGGCTACAACAAGACGCTGCAGACCGCCGAGGAACTCGACAAGTTCATCACCGAGGCCGCCCACGCGCTGCGCCAGGCCGTGCCCGGCAAGAAGCTGGCCATCCACACCGTCGTCCCGGCCCTGGGCTGCGGCGCGAACGAGGCCTGCAAGACGGAGATCGGCAAGAAGTACCCGCTGCTCGACCCCGACAAGGTCGGCGCCTGGCTGAAGGCGGGCCTGGTCGACCAGCTCGCCCTGGACAACGGCCACCTGTCCACCGAGTACGCCACCTGGCGGATCGACGCCGCCGAGGCCCAGCGCAACCAGTGGATCCAGGTCCGGGCCCGCGCCTGGGACTCCTGGGCGCAGATCGCCGCCGAGGACGCCGTCTTCACCGGTCCCGGCGCCTCCCAGCTGACCGCCGAGCAGGCCACGAAGACCATCACCGACCGCGTCGCCACCCCGCTGCAGGCCGACGCCGCCGAGACCGTCATCCTCTGGACCCGCTGGCAGGACGCCAAGGGCTCGGTCAACCGGGTCCTGGGCGACAAGCTCGCCGACAACGCCGCGTGGGAGCAGCTCAAGAAGCTCGACGCGGTCAAGGCGAGGCTGGCCACGATCTACGACCCGGCGACGCCCGAGGTCGACCAGGCCACCGACCTGAAGAAGCTCTCCGAGGTCTTCTCCACGGTGTACGTACGCGCCGCCTGAACCGCATCAGAATGAGCCCGCGCCTGGCGCGGGCTTTTTCTTTTTCTTTTGCGTGGCAAAGAGCGGACAATGGCCTTGCCTTCCTCGATTTCCTGACAGAAAGTCAGGGCGTCAAATGCACGGCCCGCGACCGAGGAGGTACCCCAATGGTCCGACGCTGGTTATCCGTCGTCTTCGCGATCTGCGCGACGGCGATTCTCGTGGCGCCGCCCGCCACGGCGCTGGTGCTGCCCACCCCGCGGGCCTTCGTCTCCAACCTGGATCTGGACTGCTTCAAAACAAACCCGTATCAGCCGCCCGCAACCTCCATTACGCTCAGGCACCTCAATCCGCAACTAGGTGACCTGCCCATTCAGACGGTCACGCTCGGCGCCCGCGAACAATTATGTGTCCCGGTCGCGAAGAACAATGTGATTCCGCCGCCCGGCGTCCTCGACTTCGTCAGATTCGTCGACCTGTCCTGCTACCGGATCACCGGCCCGTCTATCAACAGGACCATCGTTCTCCACCACCTCAACCCGGTCCTGCAGGACCAGCCGCGCAAGCAGGTCGTGCTGAACCAGCCGCAACAGCTCTGCGTACCCGTGGCCAAGAACGGCGTGCTCCCGTCCGCCGAGGTCCTTTCGGTGATCCGCCACATCGACCTCGAGTGCTACGGCTTCACCCCCAACCCGGTCATGAACAAGACGCTGAACCTCAGGCAGCTCAACCCGGTGCTGAGCAACATCCCACCGGCGAACGTGCAGGTCCTCGCCGCCCGCCAGCTCTGCGTGCCCGTGCAGAAACGCGGCGACAACATCCCCGCCGCGACGCTGAACATCGTGCGCTGGCTTGACCTGGAGAAGTACGACGTCAACGCCGCCACCACCGCGCCGGTGACGCTGAACCTGCGCCACCTCAACCCCGTACTCGGGCAGCTTCCCGGTGAGACGGCGACGCTCACCGGCCGCTCCCAGCTCGCCGTGCCGGTGGCCAAGAACGGCATGGTCCCGCCCGGGTGATCTCCGAAGGTCGGGCGGGGTCAACGGCCGCTGGAGAGCTGCCAGCCGTCCTTGGCCCCGCCCCTCCCGATTCCCAGCGCGGCCTGGATCATCGGGAACGACGCCTTGAACTCCCTCGTCCAGTACGGCCACGTGTGCGTCCCGTTGGCGTACAGGTTGAGCGTGTGCCGGATGCCGAGCCCGTTCAGCCGCCGCGACAGCGCCTTCGCCGTGTACGCCGAGATCGGCTCGCCCAGGTGGGCCGGATGCCAGGGCGAGCCGGGCGGGTCCAGCGGGCCGAGGAAGCTCGTGGTGCCGCTGGAGATGTACAGGCTCGTGCCCTTCAGGCCCGGCGCCAGCGCCATCGGGTCGTTCATCGCCCAGACCTTCTTGTCCTTGACCGGGTCGCCCCACAGGGCCTTCGGGTTCTGCTTCTCGCTGGCCTGCGCGTTCATGATGACCTCGGGGATGCCGGGGAGCCCGGTGGCCACGATGCCGCTGTAGGAGCCGGCGAAGCGGAACATTCCGGGGTAGCGGGCCGCGTACTTCATCGCGCCGTAGGCGCCCATGGACAGGCCCGCGATGGCGCGCCGCGTGCCGCCCCGGTAGCCGATCTCCACCAGGCGGCGTACCTCGTAGGTGTGGAAGGTGGCCCATTTCGGGGTGCCGCCGCGGCCGCCGTTGTACCAGTCCGAGTAGTTTCCCGCCCGTCCCGCCTCCGGCATGACGACGATCGCGTCCACGTTCTCGGTGAACGCCGCGACGTCGGTCATCCGGGTCCAGGAGGTGTAGTCGTCGGCGCCGCCGTGCAGCAGGTACAGCACCGGCCAGGTCCGCTTCGCCGACTTCGACCAGCCTTTGGGCAGCAGCAGGCGTACCGGCATCATCCGCCCGATCGACGGCGAGGAGATGAGGATGTCCAGCGTGCGCGGCCCGAGCCACCGCTCGCGCACCACCCGGGCGCTGCCGGGCAGCGCCTTCTGCCAGGGCGCGCTTCGCCGGCTGTTTTCCGGTACGGCCGGCGCCTTCGTCGGCCCGCCCTCCGGCACGATCGACCAGTCGGGATCGGCCACCGCGGGCGTGGCGCCGGCGGCGAGGATGAACGTGACGGCCAGGGCCGTCAGGGCGCGCGATCGCATGGTGGGTTCCTCCGCCGGTGAGGCTAGGGCTCCGCGCGGAGGCGGGCTATGAACCCGCGGCAACGAATCGGCCCGCCAGTTGTCACCCGCGTGACAAATCGCTCCGGAGGAATGTTCGGCACGGGCCTGCCCCCGGCCCCGGCCACGTGGGTAGGTTGGCCGATCACCCCGGCAGTATGGGAGCGCACGTGGACGTCCGTGGCTTTCTCCTTGAACGGCTCGCGGCCCGGCTGGCCGGCGAGGAGGTCGATCCGGACCGGCCGCTGGAGGAGTACGGACTGTCGTCCAGGGACGCCGTGGCGGTGGCGGGAGAGCTGTCGGAACTGCTCGGCCGGGATCTGAGCCCCACCCTCGTCTGGGCCAGCCCGACCGTGAACCAGCTGGTCCGCGCCCTGTCCGAGCCTCCCGCGATCTCACGCCGGCAGCACGCGCGCGCGGAGGACGAACCGATCGCGGTGGTCGGAGTCGGGTGCCGGGTGCCGGGCGCGCACGGGCCGGAGGAGTTCTGGCGGCTGCTCCTGGACGGCCGGGACGCGGTCGGGACCGTGCCCGGCTCCCGCTGGGCGCCGTTCGACGACGGCTCCGCCTCGGCCGGGGAGGCGCTGGCCAGGACGACCCGGCACGGCGGGTTCCTGGCGGACATGGCCGGGTTCGACGCCGAGTTCTTCGGTATCGCGCCCGGTGAGGCGGCTGTCATGGATCCGCAGCACCGGTTGCTGCTGGAGACCGCTTGGGAGGCGCTGGAGCACGCCGGTATCGCGCCTCGGGGGTTGCGCGGGAGCCGTACCGGGACATTTGTTGGTATTTCCGGGAATGAGTATGCCTATCTGACCACCGCCGACCCCGCCAAGGTCGATGCCTGGACGGCGACCGGGGCGGCGTTGAGCATCGCCGCGAACCGCCTGTCCTACCTGCTCGACCTGCGCGGACCCTCCCTGGCCGTCGACACCGCCTGCTCGTCCTCACTGGTGGCGACCCACCTGGCGGTCCGCAGCCTGCGCGCCGGAGAGAGCGACCTGGCGGTGGCGGCCGGCGTCAACCTGCTGCTGTCACCGATCATCACCATGGCCTTCGACCAGGGCGGCGGCACCTCGCCCACCGGCCGATGCCGCGCGTTCGACGCCTCGGCCGACGGCATGGTACGCGCGGAAGGCTGCGGCGTCGTGGTGCTCAAACGGCTCCCCGACGCGCTGCGCGACGGCGACCGCGTGCTGGCCGTGATCACCGGCACCGGCGTCAACCAGGACGGCCGCTCCAACGGCCTGGTCGCCCCCAACCCGGAGGCGCAGGAGTCGCTGCTGAGACAGGTACACGCCGGCCTCCCCGAGCCCGCCTACATCGAGGCCCACGGAACCGGCACGTACCTGGGCGATCCGATCGAGGCCGCGGCCGTGGCCGCCGCGTTTCCCGGCGGGCGGGTGCTGCTGGGCTCGGCCAAGTCGAACCTCGGCCACCTGGAGGCGGCGGCGGGCGTGACCGGCCTCATCAAGACCGTCCTGGCGCTGCACCATGGCGTCATCCCGCCCAGCATCCACTTCACGACCCCCAACCCGCACATCCCGTGGGATCGCCTGTCCGTCGTCACCGAACCCACCCCCTGGCCACGGCCTCGGGCGGGCGTGTCCTCGTTCGGCTTCGGCGGCACCAACGCCCACATAGCCCTCACCGCCGCCCCTCCCGCCACCGTCCTCGCGCCCGGCACCGCGAAGCACGTGTTCACGATCAGCGACGTCGGCGCCGACCGGGTGCGGTCCCACGCCGACCTGCTGGCGGAGTGGGTCACCGGCCGGGACCAGGCATTGGCGGACGTGGCGCACACGCTGGCCAGGCGGGCCGGACGGGGAAGGACCGCCGCCGCCGTCGTGGCCGCCACCTCCGCCGAACTCGCCGAAGGCCTGCGCACCGCCCGCCCGTTCACCCTCCCGCCCGTCTGCGCGGGTCCCGTATGGGTCTTCAGCGGGTACGGCGGGCAGCGGCCCGCCATGGGCCGCCACCTCTACGAGACGGAACCCGCCTACCGGGCCGCCCTCGACGACCTGGCCCCGCTCCTGAGAGCCGAAGCGGGCATCGACCTCTGGACGACCCCCGAGGGCGTCGCCCAGGCCCAGCCCCTGATCTTCGCCACCCAGATCGCCCTCGCCAGGCTCTGGCAGGCGTACGGCATCCGCCCCGCCGCCGTGATCGGCCACTCGATGGGCGAGGTGGCCGCCGCGGTGGTGGCCGGTGGGCTGAGCCCGCATGACGCGGTCCGGGTGATCTGCCGCCGCGCCCGGCTCCTGGGCACACTCGGCGGCGGCGGCGCGATGGCGATCGTCGAGGCGGCGGCGGACGAGATCCCGGACACCCTTCACATCGCCGTCCACACCTCACCCCGCCAGACCGTGATCACCGGTGACCCGGGCCTGGTGGCCGAGTTCGCCGGGAAGATCGCCGCCTCGGGCCGGCTGGCCAGGACGCTGACCGCCGAAGGCGCCGGGCATTCGCCGCAGGTCAAGCCGTTGTTGCCGCTGATCAGGGAGGAGCTGGCCGGGATCGATCCGGGTAAGCCGGCGCTGCCGTACTACTCGACGGTCTTGGACGACCCGCGGGAGGTGCCGGTCTTCGAGGCCGCGTACTGGGCGGCCGGAGTGCGCCGGCCGGTGCGCCTGGCCCAGGCGGTACGCGCCGCCGCCGAAGACGGATTCACCGTCTTCACCGAAATCAGCCCCCATCCCCTTCTCACCTCCGCCCTCCACGACACGCTCACCGACTCCGGCGGGGCGCTCGTCACCCACTCGCTCCGCCGCGAGGACGATGCGGAGTTCTACGCTCAGGTGGCGACGGTGGCCGCCGCCGTCCCGCCGAGGACGACCGGGCGGATCGTGGACGTCCCGCACGCGCCCTGGCGGCACGAGCGTCACTGGGTCCCGCCGCACCGCCGCGCCGCGACACCGGCCGATGGCGTTCACCGCCTGCTGGGCGCGCACGTCGAGACCCCGGACGGCCACGCGTGGAGTACCACCCTGGACGACCTGTCCGACGCCCCATGGCGCCTCGGCCCCGCCACCTGGCACCGCCACGGCCGCCCGGTACTGCCGGTCACCGTGGTCGCCCGCCTCGCCCACGCCGCCGCCCGCGAGGTCCACGGCGCGGTGCCGTTGCACGACGTCGTGCTGCACGCTCTCCTGCCGCTGCCCGCGCGCGTCACGGTGACGCTGTCCGGCGAGGTCGTCCGGGTCAGCGCCAAGGACGCCGCCGGAATCTGGAAGGTGTACGGCACCGCCGCGCTCACGCCCGGCCCGGCGGCGGACGGCTTGGAGAGGGTCCGGCGGGTATGCGCGGACGGGACGTTGGAGGGCGTGGAACTCCGGGATGTTCCGCCGCACGAGGTTCCGGCGCGGCTGGAGGACAAGCTGGTGGAGCGGGTCTGGGTCGAAGCGCCTCCTGGCGAGGAGGGATCGGGGCCTCGGTCGGTGTTCGTGGTGCCGCGCGGGCTGGACCCGGCGGGTACGCGGGAGCTGATCCTGCGCATCGCCCGCGAGGCCTCCCCGGGCGAACGGCTGACGATCGTGACCCGGCGGGCGCAGGCCGTACTCGACGGGGAGAAGCCCGATCCCGGGCCCGCGTCGTTGCGGGGGCTGGTCAGGGTGCTGGCCCTGGAACGTCCGGAGTTGCGGGCCGTGCTGGTGGACGTGGACGACCTCGCCGTTCTGGACAGGGAACGGGCCTGCGACGACGCCGAGGACGAGGTGGCCTGGCGGGACGGCACCCGCTACGCCGCCCGGCTCAGGCGCGTGGACCTGCCGCCCGCCCGGCTTGGGCGTGGGGATCCGGTGGTGGGGCCGGGGGCGTACGTGGTGACGGGTGGGTTCGGGCGGCTCGGGCTGGCGGTCGCGCGGTGGCTGGCCGGCCGGGGGGCCACGCGGATCGTGTTGAACGGCCGCTCCACTCCCGGGGATCTCACCGGGCTGCCGGCCGGTGCGGTGGTGGTCGTGGGGGATCTGGCCGAGGACGGTACGGCGGAGCGGCTCGCCGAGGCCGCTACCGAGGGCGGCGTGCGGCTGCGTGGGGTGGTGCACGCGGCCGGGGTGCTCGACGACCGGCTGATAGCCGACCTCGACGCCGACAGTCTCCACAGGGTGTGGAACGGGAAGGTGACCGGTGGGCTCCGGCTGCACGAGGCCACTCGGGGGGCGGACTGGTGGGTGGCGTTCTCCTCGGCGGCCGCGTTGCTGGGCTCGCCTGGTCAGGGCGCCTACGCCGCCGCCAACGCCTGGCTGGACGCGCTCTGCCAGGTGCGCCGGGCGGAGGGAGCGGCGGCTGTCTCCGTCGACTGGGGGACTTGGGCAGGGGCCTGCGCTTCTGCTGTGCCTGCTGTTGAGGCGCTCACCGTGGACGAGGGGATCGAGGCGCTGGAGGCGCTTCTGCTGCGGGAGTGTTCGGCCGGGGTGGTCAAGCTGGATGCCGGGGCGGCGGTGGCGGCGTTTCCCGGGGTTGGGCGCATGCCGTACTTCTCTGAGGTGGTGGAAGGGGAGGCGGACGCGGGCGGGGACGTGTCCGCGCGGGTCCGGGGGCGGGTGGCGGCCGTGCTGGGGATTGACGCCGGGCGGCTCGATGACGGGAGCGTACTCACCGAGCTGGGGCTGGACTCGCTGGCGGCCACGCGGCTGCGGGGGCTGATCGAGTACGACTTCGGGGTGGTGGTTCCGGTGGCGCCGCTGCTCAACGGCGGGACGCTCGGGGAACTGGTCGCGGCGGTGACCGGGGCGCCCGCCCGGGTGATCAGGCCCCGGGACGCGGCTGAGCGGCAGGTGGTGCGGGTGCTGGCCGGGTTGATGGGGTACGAGCCTTCGGTCACCGACACCGTGCCGCCCGAGGTGGTGCCGGTGGCGCTGGACGTGCTGGGGCGTGAGGTGGGCAGCCGGGTCGTCACCGCCGGGACACCCGAGGCGCGGATCTGCGACCTGGCCGACGCCATCAGGGCGGTGGACGAGGTGGAGGCGGAACGCGGACTCCTCCGCCCTCTCAACCGCCACGCCCGAACGCACCCCGAGTTGGTGGTTCGGGGGGCGTTGTTCCTGGGGCATCCGGCCGGGGGGACGACCGGGGTCTACACGTTGCTGGCTTCCCGGCTGGCTCTGCCGGTTTTCGGGCTGGAGCGGATTGACGATCCTGAGCTGGGGATTCCTGAGCGTGCGGCCCGGTATGCCGAGCAGATCCGGCGCACGGGGCCGGGGCCGTACCGGCTGGGTGGGTGGTCGTTCGGGGGGATTCTGGCTTTTGAGACGGGGCGGTTGCTGGGCGCCGACTGCGAGGTCGTGGTGATGATCGACTCCGGGCTGCCCGAGGTGGTGCCGGAGGAGGACAGGCGGCTGCTTCATGCCGGGAGATATGCGGATTTCGCGGGATATCTCGGGAGAACGTATGGGGTGCGGGTGCGGCTGGAGAGGGACGAGCTGGCCTCGCTGGACGAGCAGGGGCAACTGGACCTGGCGGAGGCGCGCATCGCCGAGTCGGGCGTCCTGAGCATGCTCAGCCCGGCCATCCTCCGCCACCAGATCACCTCCCACGAGGACACCCGCGCCATCGAGCGCTACCGCCCGGGAGTCCACACCGGCCGCGTGGTCCTGTACCGCAGCACGGAGCCCACGCCCTGGGCCGTGGAGGACGCTCGCTACCTGCACCACGACGACCCGGCCAGAGGCTTCGCCCCGTTCAGCCCCGCCCTGGAGATCGTCGAGGTGCCGGGCTCGCACCACCTCAACCTTCTGGACCCGCCCCACGTCGAGTTCGTCGCCGCCCATCTGGAGGACCTGCTATGAACCTGGCACAGGCCGTGGCCGCCGGAGCGCCGCCCGAGGAACTGGCCCGCCTGGACGTGCCCCCCACCTACCGCGCCGCCTACATCCACCGCGACGAGGTCGGCATGTTCAAGGTGGCCCCTCACACCAACACCGACACCGACAAGGACGTACGGCTTTCGCTGCACGTGGGCCAGGTGCCCATGCCGGAACTGGCCCCGGACGAGGTGCTGGTCGCGGTCATGGCCAGCGCGATCAACTACAACACGGTGTGGTCGGCGATGTTCGAGCCGATCCCGACCTTCGCCTTCCTGGAACGGCTGGGCCGTACCGACCCGCGCCACGACCTGTCCACGCACGTCCTGGGCTCCGACGCCGCGGGAGTGGTCGTGCGCACGGGCTCGGCCGTACGCCGGTGGAAGGTCGGCGACCGGGTGGTGGCCGGGCCCGCGTACGTGGACGGCGAGGACCCGATCGCCCAGCACGACGGGATGCTGGCCGCGGACCTGCGTGCCTGGGGGTTCGAGACCAATTTCGGCGGGCTGGCGGACTTCGCGGTGGTCAAGGCGACCCAGTTGCTGGCCAAGCCGCGGCATCTGAGCTGGGAAGAGGCGGCCTGCAATCTGCTGTGCGCCGCGACCGCGTACCGGATGCTGGTGGGGGAGCGCGGCGCGCGGATGCGGCAGGGCGACGTCGTGCTGTTGTGGGGGGCGACGGGCGGGCTCGGCGGGTACGGCGTGCAGCTCGTGAAGAACGGGGGCGGCATTCCGGTCGGGGTGGTGAGTTCGCCGGAGAAGGGCGAGTTGCTGCGCGCCATGGGGTGTGAGCATGTGATCGACCGGTCGGGGTTCGATGATCTGGCCGACGAGAAGGACTGGCGGCGGCTCGGGGCCGAGGTGCGCAGGCTGGTGGGTGAGGATCCGGGGATCGTGTTCGAGCACACGGGCCGGGAGACGTTCGGGGCCTCGGTCTACGTGGCCAGGCGCGGCGGCGCGGTGGTGACGTGCGGGTCGTCCAGCGGCTACGACCACGCCTACGACAACCGGCACCTGTGGATGAAGCTCAAGCGGATCATCGGCTCCCACGGGGCGAACTACCAGGAGTGCCACGAGGTCAACCGGCTGATCTCGCTGGGGATGGTGCATCCGACGCTGTCGCGGGTCTATGCGCTGGAGCGGGCGGGAGAGGCGGCGCGGGCCGTACAGACGAACCGGCATGTCGGGAAGGTCGGGGTGCTCGCGCTCGCGCCCGGGGAGGACCTCGGGGTCGAGGACCACGCGCTGCGGGAGCGGATCGGGGAGGAACGGCTCAGGTTGTTCCGCCGAGCGCCTGCCGCGCCCTGAGCACGATCTCCAGTTCGAAGCGGATGTCGGGGTCGGCGAGCTGGTCGCCGTAGAGTTCCTCAAGCTGCCGCAGCCGGTAGCGGACGGTCTGCGGGTGTACGTGCAGCCGCGCGGCCACCTCGCCGGCGCCCCTGCCGTGGCGCAGCCAGGCCAGCAACGTCTCCGCGAGCCGGTCCTGCTGGGTGGGCCGCAGGTGCGCCAGCGGCGCGAGCCGCGTCTCGGCCAGCGCGTCGACCAGCTCCTCGTCCTTGAACACGACCAGCGTCGCCATGTGGTCGGCGCACCTCAGAAGCCCGCGCGGCAGCACGCCGCGCGCGGACAGCTCCAGCGCCTCGCTGGCCCACCGTAGCGACGTCGAAGCCGAAGCAAGGGGTACGGCGGGCCCGATCGCCGCCTTCAACCCCCGCAGCGCGACGTCCATCGCCTGGCCCTGTCCGCGTGGATCGGGCACGAGCAGGCACGGATGGGCACGCTCGAGACCGGTGAGCACGTCGGGCGGCAGCGCGGGCCGGCGGTAGGCGCCGTGCTGGTCGCCCAGCGCCACGCAGGCCACGGTCTTGGGCAGCCGCCAGCCCGCCGCCTTGGCCAGATCGGCGATCGCCTCCTGGCCGGCGGGTGGCTGGCTGAGCAGCAGGTCGAGCAGGCGGGTGCGGCGGCGTTCGATCTCTCCGGCGGCGTGCGCCTTCGCCTCGTCGAAGCCTTCCGCGGCGGCGTCGGCGAGCTGGTCGAGGTAGACGAAGATGGCCTCGCCCAGGTCGTAGAGCGACTGGGGGGACAGGCCGAGCGGCCCGGCGATCTCGGTGAGCCGCCGCCAGCCCACCCGGGCGCCGAGACGCAGCGCGGTCTGCAGGGGTTCGAGGTTGCGGCCCTCGGCGGCCTCGCCCCGGCCGATCATGCGGAACGGCTCGGGGTCCCAGGCGGCGTCAGGATTCTCGATGCGGTCGAGGAAGCCGTAGATGGCCTGCTCCACGGCCATCCGGATGACCTTGATGTACACCTCGTCCGAGGGGCGGGCGTACTCGGGGATGCGGGCCTGGATCTCCTCGATCACCTCGGTGGAGACCCGGCCGATGCCTTGCCGGAGTGTCGTCACGACGTCCGCGGGCGTCCGGGTGTCGCTCCTGATGGCCATGGTCCCTCCCGACGCCATTGTGACTGATGCGCCAGAAGAGTGGGTAGCAAGTGCTTGTTTTTGTCACCGTTCGAGGAAAGTGCCGAGCTCCCGCACGTTGATCAGCCCGTCGCCGTCGAGGTCCAGCTGCTTGACTGCCTCTTCGGCGCGCTCAAGTGTGACCGGCTGGCCCATGATCTCCATCAGCCGCACGAACTCCTCGGGCGAGATGAGCCCGTCGTTGTCGGCGTCGATCAGCTTGAAGGTCGCCTCGTAGTCGTTCATTGATGTTCCTCCTGTGTCGGGTCAGACCTTAGTGGCGAATCGGCGGGGCGAGTCGATAAATGCCACGACTTGCAGGCGTTTGTCGAGGGACCACGCCTACCCCACCGATCCCCCCTTCGAACCCGCTCGGGGCATGCGTCCATCCCGAGCCCCCGATCTCGATGGACACCGCGCCGTCGCGGAACTCTCGGCGGGTGCCCACCAAGCCCGGGAACGCGACCTCCGACAGAACCCGGAGCGGTTCGACGCGACAACCATCCCTTCCCCCGATCCGCAGCACAGCTCTGCGCTCGGCGCACCTTGAGGAGGGTCTGGCGTTGGGCCGCAAGTCGGAAATATCCGGCTAGGGTCAGGTCTCATGGGGGAAAATCTCGTCATCCAGTCCGCGCCCAACCTGCGCGACATCGGCGGTCAGGCCACCCGGGACGGCAGGAAGGTCCGCACCGGCTTGGCCTTCCGGGCCGGGGCCCTCGACCGGCTCGACGAGCAGGACCAGCGCCGCCTGTACGACGCCGGTGTGCGGCTGGTGTGCGACCTGCGTACCTCCACCGAACGCGCCGAGCAGCCCGACCGCCTGGCCGACGGCATCACCTACCTCGTGCTGGACGTGCAGCGCGGTGGCGGCCACGGGGCCGACATCGCCTCGCTGTTCACCTCTCCCGAACAGGCGGAGGCGCTGCGCTCACCGCGGGACGCGGAGAACTTCATCGTCGAGGTCTACCGCTCCTTCATCACCACCCAGGAGGCCCACGAGGCCTACGCCGACCTCCTGCGCGCCCTCGCCAAGCCCGGCACCCTCTTCCACTGCACCGCCGGCAAGGACCGCACCGGCTGGGCCGCCGCCCTGCTCCTCACCCTGCTGGGCGTGGACCGCGAGACCGTCATGGCCGACTACCTGGCCAGCAACGCCCACCTGGAAGCCCTGGCCGTGGGCGTCTACGCGCTGGCGGCCCAGCACGGCATCGACCGCGAGCTGGTCCGCCCGCTGCTGGAGGTCCGCGAGGACTACCTCAACGCCGCTTTCGACCAGATCACAACCACATACGGCGATATTTCGGGCTATGTACGGCAAGGCCTTGGCCTGACCGACATCGACCTCCAAGCCCTCCGCGACCTCTACCTCCACTAACGCCGCCACCTAAGCCTCCTCCAACCACCCCTCCTCCAACCACGCCTCCTCCAACCACGCCTGCTCCACGCACGCCTGCTCCACGCACGCCTGCTCCACTAACGGCTCATCCTGGCCGCCAGCGCCGCCCCCACCCGCTGCACATGCGCGTCCCCGGCCGGATCCAGCCCGGTCAGCGCCGCCACCCGGCGCAGCCGGTAGTCCACGGTGTTGGGGTGCAGGTGCAGCGCCTCGGCCGTGGCCCGGCGGGACCGCCCGTGGCGCAGGTGGACCTCCAGCGTGCGCAGCAACTCCGGGTACGCGTCCAGCGGATCGAGCAATGCGGCCAGTTCGCGGGAGGCGGCGGTCGGCCGGGTGAGCTGGTACTCCAGCAGCACGTCCGTCAGCCGGTAGAGGCCGGGCCCGCGGCCGAACCAGCCCACGACGTCCAGCACCTCCCGGGTCTGCCGCATCTGCTCGGGCACCTCCGTGGGAGTGGCGTGGGCCGCCGCGGCGGTCACCGGCCCGCGGCCCGCCTCCGCCAGCCGTCCCACCAGGAGTTCCAGCCGCTCCCACGGCCCCGACCAGGGCAGCAGCGCGGCGCCCGTGGGCCGGTCGAAGAGCGTGCCGGGCGCGAACGCCTCCAGTTCGCGCTCGATCCGGTGCAGCTTGCGCCGCGTGGCGACCGCGCCGCCCTCCCCGGCCGACAACGACAGGACCGTGTAGGCGGGGGCGAGGCCGTCCACGTGCTCGCCGTTGAGCAGGGCCGACAGGAGGCGGTGCCGTTCGTCGCGCTCCTCGGCCGACAGGCGGCTGCGCTCGTCGAAGTAGGCGGAGGTGACCACCTCGGTGACCCGCCGCGTGTAGGCGAGGATCAGCTCGGTACAGGCCAGTACGTCGGCCAGGTCGCCGGGTTCCGCCCGCGCGGTCAGAGTCCGCCAGGTCTCGGCGAAGGCCAGGTGGTAGGCCTCGATGAGCGCGCCGGGCGGCATGCCCTGCTCGGCGCCCCTGATCGCGGTCTCGGCGACCCGGCCGCCCGGCTCGGCGGGCACCGTACGCTCGCGCAGCGCCCCCGACAGCGCCAGGAGGTTCTCCTCGACCAGCGTGACGATGTCGTGGGCCACTTCCCCAGCGGGCAGGTCGCGGTAGTGCTCGACGTCGGCCAGCATCCGCGCCACGAGCACGCGGGCCAGCCGGGCCCGCTCGTGCGCCAGCCGGCGGTGCACGCTCACGCCGCCGATCGTCAGCTCTTTGTCATCGGTCACAATGAACTCTGCGAATCGCTCCAATAGATTCCGCGGTCTGCCCATTCAACTATGTAACGCATGACAACGCCCAGGGTAGGCCTCGCGGAGAAGGCCGGCTTCTTCGCCGGCAACGTGGGCAACATCGTGTTCAGCACGACGATCAACTCGTTCCTGCTGATCTACCTGACCGACGAGATCGGGCTGGCCGCCGCCGCGGTCGGCACGCTGTTTCTCGTCGCGCGCATCGTCGACGGCGTCAGCGACCCGGTGATGGGTTACGTGGTCGACCATCTGCCGGTCACCCGGTGGGGCAGGTTCCGCACCTACCTTCTGGTCGGTGGGGCCATCGGCGCCTTCAGCTTCGTCGCGTTGTTCCTGGCTCCGGCGCTGTCGCCGGCGCCGCTGGTGGCGGTCTGGGTGGCGTACCTGCTGTGGGGGTTCGCCTTCGACCTCATGGACATCCCGCTCAACTCGCTGATCCCGGCCATGGCCACGCATCCCGGTGACCGCCGCCAGCTCTCCGGCATCAAGGCGTTCTCCTACCTGTTCGGCGGCGCGGTGGTGACCGCGGCGGCGCTGCCGCTGGCCGACCGGATCGGCTGGCCGGCGTTCGTGATCGGCCTGGCCGTGGTCTCGCTCCTGCTCACCTCGCTCGCCGCGACCAGGGTGCGCGAGCGGGTCACACCGGTCCGCCAGGACAGGTACGGCTGGCGCGACCTGGCCAGAATGCTCCTGGCCGACAAGGCGGTGATCATCCTGCTCGGCACGGTCATCGCCCTGACCGCGGCCGGCGGGGCACGCAGCGCCGGGATGGCCTACTACTTCACGTACTTCGTCGGCGACCGCGGCCTGATCGCCGTGGCCGCGCTGGCCACGGTCGTCCCGACGGCCCTCGGCACGATCGTCTTCCCCTGGCTGGCGCGCTTCTCCGGCTACAAGGCCACCTTCGTCGGCGCCCTGGTGCTGGAGGCGATCGCGATCGGCGCCCTGCTGGTCGTGCCCGCCACGGGCTGGCCGCTGGCCCTGGTCGCCCTCGGCGTGACCGCGTTCGGCGGCGGCGGCGCGCTCACCATGATCTACGTGATCGTCGCCGAGCTCGTGGACTACGTCGAATGGCGGCACGGCTACCGCGTCGAGGGCGCGATGGCCTCGCTCGGCTCGTTCGCCGCCAAGGCAGGTGGCGGCATCGGCGCGGCACTGACCGGCTACACGCTCGCGATGACCGGCTACCTGGCCGGGCAGGAGCAGACCGCCGAGGGGCTGCGCGGCATCGTGCTGGCCCAGTCGCTGCTGCCCGGCGGCCTGGCGCTGCTGGCCGCCGTGCTGTTCGCGCTCTACCCCATCTCCCGGCAACTGGCCACGCGCGTGGCCGGTGAGCTGGCCCAGCGGAGGGAGTCCGATGCGGTTTCCGCCCGGTAGGTGGCGCGGCCAGTGGATCTGGTCGCCCCGCCCCACGATCCGCCCCGCCGCGCGCGGTTCGCTGCTGCCGGAGGCGTACGACCGGCGGGTGCTGTTCCGGCGCGTGTTCACGCTGGACGAAGTCCCGGATACCGCGCCCTTCCGGGTCACGGCCGACTCCCGGTACGTGCTCTACGTCAACGGGACGGAACTGGCCCGCGGACCGGTCCGGCACGGCCCGCGCACGCTGTACTACGACACCGGTGACGCCGCGCCCGCGCTGCGCGAGGGCCGCAACGCCGTCGCCGTCCTGGCCCGCTTCTACGGCCACGCCACCCCCTGGTGGGAACCGTCGCCGCCGACCTTCACGCTGGGCGGCGGCTGCCTGGTCGCCGAGCTGCGGCTGGGCGAGGAGTGGCTGGTCACCGACGAGACCTGGTCGTGCCACGAACCGGCCGCCTGGACCTCCGCCGAACCCAGACACCACCTGCTCTCCCAATTGCCCGAGATCTTCGACGCCAGAGAACTCGACCCGGGCTGGACGCTACCCGGCCACGACGAAGGCTCCTGCCACGACGGCCCTTCGCACGGCGGCTCCTGGCTGCCTGCCCGGGTCATCGAGGCGCGTGCGGTCGTGGGCGGCAACCCGGACTCCCATCCGCCCTCCGACCCGTTCGGCGCGCTGCGCCCCCGGCCGATCCCGCCGCTCACCTCCTCGGTACGGCAGGCCGAACTCGGCCCCGGCCTGGTGGCCGACTTCGGGCAGGTGGTCAGCGGGACGCTGCGGCTGGCCGTACGCGGGAAGGCGGGGGCGACGGTCAGCGGCGCGGTCGCCGAGGTCGTGACCCCGGCCGGGCTGGAGATCGCCAACCGGTTCGCCTACACGCTGCGCGGCCACGACGACGTCTTCGAGATGACCGACCCGGTAGGCGGCCGGTACGCGGTGCTGGAGGTCACCGGCGGCGCCGAGGTCGCCTCGGTCGAGGTGGTCGAGCGGCTGCGCCCGCGCCCGGCGGGGCCGTACTTCACCTGCTCCGACCCCGAACTCGACGCCGTGTTCCGGACGGCGCTGCGCACCGTGGACCTGACCGCCCACGACGCCTACATCGACTGCCCCACCCGCGAGCAGCGGGCCTGGACCGGCGACTCGGTCGTGCACCAGTCCGTGGACCTGGTCGCCAACCCCGACTGGAGCCTCGCCCGCCACCACCCGGCACTGGCCGCGCAGCCTCGCCCCGACGGGATGCTGCCGATGGTGGTCGCCGGCGACTTCGCGGCCCAGGACCTGCCGACGATCCCCGACTGGTCGCTGCACTGGATCAGGTCCGTGCACAACCTGTACCGCTACACCGGCGACCGTGAGCTCGTCGCCGGACTGCTGGCGAGCGCGGAAGGCGTGCTGCGCTGGTTCCTGCCCTTCCTCGGTGACGACGGCCTGCTGCACGACGTCACCGGCTGGGTGCTGATCGACTGGTCGCCCGTCCAGGTGCGCGGGACCAGTGCCGCGCTGAACGCCCTGTGGGGCCGGGCGCTGGCCGACTTCGCGGAGATGGCCGAGTGGCTCGGCGATCTCGGCCGCGCGTGGTGGGCGCGCGACCTGCACGCCGCGCTGGCCCGCGGCTTCGAGGTCTTCTGGGACGTACGGCGCGCCGCCTACCGCGACCACCTGCTGAGCGGGTCGGTCAGCGAGCACACGGCCGCCGCGGCGGTCTGCGCCGGGCTCGTGCCCGCCTCCCGGCACCCGGCGGTCCGCGAGCTGCTCCTGGACCGGCGGGCCATGTTCACCCGCAGCCCGATGGGCGCACGCGGCGCCGACCGCGACGGCCCGATCTCCACCGACCCGGTCAGCCTGCGCCCCGCCCCCGACTGGGACGTGGACAGGCGGGTCGTGGGGGCGCAGCCGTTCTTCCGCTACGTCGTGCACGACGCGCTGGCCCTGCTGGGCGCGGCCGACCGGATCGCCGGGCTCTGCCGGGACTGGACCGCGTTGACCGAGGCGGGGACGTTCCGGGAGTGCTGGGACGGCGGCTCCTACTGCCACGGCTGGTCCGCCACGCCCGCGCGCGACCTGCTCGTCCACACCCTGGGGATCACGCCGGCCGAACCCGGCTACACCAGGGTGCGGGTGGCGCCCAGGCTGGGCGAGCTGGCCTGGGCGCGCGGGGCCGTACCCTCGCCGCACGGTCTGATCGAGGTCGAGGTCCACGGCACGGAGATCAAGGTGGACGCCCCCGTGCCGGTGGAGATCGTGCGGCCTTAGACCACCGCTCCCGAACCCTCGCGGGTACGGCGGGAGCGGGGCTTCGGCGGCTGCGGTGGCGGCTGCTTGCTACGGCGCTCCAGCGCGATGGCCGTCGGCCCGGCCACGAACGACGACGACAGCGTGCCCGCCACGATGCCGATGAGCAGCGCGATCGCGAAGTCGCGCAGCGAGTCGCCGCCGAACACGGCCAGGGCCGCGAGGATGAACAGGGCCCCGAGCCCGGTGTTCACGGTGCGTGGCACGGTCTGCAGGATCGCGCCGTTCACCACGGTGGCGAAGGAGGTCTTCGGCTGGGCGGTCCACATCTCCCTGACCCGGTCGAAGACCACCACCTTGTCGTTGACCGAGTAGCCGACGATCGTGAGCATCGCCGCCAGGAACACCCCGTCGATCGGCTTGCCCATCCAGGCGAAGGCGCCCAGCACCACGACGGCGTCCACGAACAGCGCGCTCACCGCCGCCGCCCCGAACGTCCAGCGGAAGCGCACCGCCAGGTAGACGAGCTGCGCGGCCAGCGCCACGCCGAGCGCGATCAGCGCGTTGCGCCGCAACTCCTCGCCGAGCGAGGGCCCGATCAGCTCGTCACGCTGCTTGGTGACCTCGCCCAGCGCCCCCTGGATCTTCACCACCTCGTCGGCGGAGATCTGTCCGGTACGCACGGAGATGGCGTCGTTCGAGGACTGTACGACCGCGTTGGGGAAGCCCGCGTCGGAGACGAGCTTCCTGGCGGCGTCCGCGCCGACCGGCTTGCTCGTGGCGAACTCCATGATCCGCCCGCCGGTGAACTCCACGCCGAAGTTCAGCCCGCGTACCGCCAGCCCGGCGAACGCCAGCACCAGCAGCCCGCCCGCGACCGCGATCCAGAGCTTGCGCCGGCCCATCAGGTCGGGGTTGCGCGCGGTGAGCCACAGCCGGATCCGGCCGACCGAGCCGAGCCCGGAGACCTTGGGCGGCACCCGGTCGATGATCCAGTGGGCGAGCACGCGGGTGATCAGCAGGGCGGAGATCAGCGAGGCCAGCACGCCGATCGACAGCGTCACGCCGAACCCCTTCACCGGGCCCGAGGCCAGCCAGAACAGCAGGCCGGCGGCGAGCAGGGTGGTGACGTTGGAGTCGGCGATGGCGCTCCAGGCGTTCTTGAAGCCCCGGTTGAGCGCCTGGCCCATACCGCGGGCCTTGGGGCCCTTGACGCGGGTCGCGCCGGCGGCGCCGTACTCCTCCCTGGCTCTTTCGAAGACCAGCACGTTGGCGTCGACGGCCATGCCGATCGCCAGCACGAACCCGGCGAGGCCGGGCAGCGTGAGGGTCGCGCCGAGCGCGACGAGGGCCGCGTAGGAGATCAGCGCGTAGGCGGCCAGGGCGAGCGCCGCCAGCAGGCCGACCACGCGGTAGATCACGATGATGAACAGCGCGGTGAGCGCCACGCCGACCACGCCCGCCTTGGCGCTGGCCGCGATGGCGTCGGCGCCCAGCGTGGGGCCGACCGTCCGCTGCTCGACGATCTCCAGCGGCACCGGCAGCGAGCCGCCCTTGATCAGCACGGACAGGTCGGTGGCCTCCTGGGCGGCGAAGTTGCCGGTGATCGAGGTACGCCCGCCGGGCATGCCGGCCCGGCACGGCGTCTCCTGGACCACCTCCGGCGAAGAAATGATCTTGTTGTCGAGCACGATCGCGACCCGGCGCTTGGGGTCGCCCATGGGCTCGCAGGCGGCGGCCCCGGTGAGCTTCTGCCAGGGCCCCGGCTCGCGGAAGTCGACGGTGACGAACCAGCCGGGCCCCTGCTGCGGATCGGTACGGGCACCGGCGTCCGTCACCCCCTCACCGGTGATGACCGCGGGCCCGAGCGTGAGCTTCTGCCCCGACTCGTCCGGCAGTCCTTTGCCGGTGGAGTCGAGACCCTGCACCGCGTGGAAGGACAACTGCGCGGTCCGCCCGATCACGTCGGCGGCCTTGCGCGGGTCGAGCACGCCGGGCAGTTCGACGATGATCCGCTTCTCACCCGAGCGGACCAGCGTGGGATCGACCACGCCGAGCGCGTCGGCACGGCGTTGCAACACCTGCAACGCCCGGTCGGTGGCGGCGGCGTCCGCCTTGACGGTCGGCGAGTCCCTCGCCTCGAACACGAGCTGAGTGCCGCCGCGCAGGTCGAGCCCGAGCCGCGGCGACATGGTGAACGCCAGGAACAAAGAGGTCGCGATGACGGCCAGCGCCGCCACCGCGCGCCACAAGGGCGCACGTGACATGGGAGCCTCCACAGGCTTGACGCCGAGGCGGCCCTACGGGCCCCTCGGCCGGGAAAAGGAAAGGTCAGGCGCTGTGGAGTGGCGGGGCGCGGGCGGGATGGGCGCGCGGGCGCTCGGCCGCGGGCACGTGGTGGTCGCCGCCGGTGCGGGCGAGGCCGCGCGCGAGCCGTACCTCATGCGCTCTCGGCGGAGGTACGGCCAGCCCGCCGAACCCATGATGCGAACCGGTGTCGGCGGCGGCCTTCGGCTTGCCCGGCTGCGGCGCCGCCTGCCGGTGGCCGCTCTGGTCGGCGGGGGCGGCGGTGGCCTGGGCGGAGATCGCCATCGCGTGCTGCGCGGGCAGGCCGCCACCCAGGAAGAGCGTGGACAGCACAAGGAGCACGGCGGCGGACAACCGGCTCCTCATGCGTTCACCGTACCCCGGACCGGGTAGCGGGGAGCCCGTGAGACTGACCTACACGAGCGACCTCTGGTGGAAGAACGCCGTCATCTACTGCCTGGACGTGGAGACGTTCAAGGACGGCAACGACGACGGCGTGGGCGATTTCCGCGGGCTCACCCAGCAGATCGACTACCTGGCCGGGCTCGGGGTGACGTGCCTGTGGCTGATGCCGTTCTTCCCGACGCCGAACCGGGACGACGGCTACGACGTGACCGACTTCTACACCGTGGATCCCCGGCTGGGGACGCTCGGCGACTTCGTGGAGTTCATGCGCACGGCCAAGGACCGCGGCCTGCGGGTCATCGCCGACCTCGTGATCAACCACACCTCGGACGAGCATCCGTGGTTCGCCGACTCGCGCTCGGGCCGGGACGCGCGCCTGCGCGACTGGTACGTCTGGTCGGACGAGCCCGAGCCCGACGACCCGGAGCAGATCGTCTTCCCGGACAAGGAGGACAGCCTCTGGGAGTGGGACGAGGGTTCCGGGCAGTACTACCTGCACAGCTTCTACCGCCACCAGCCGGACCTGAACGTGGCCAACCCGGAGGTGCGCGACGAGATCGTGCGGGTGCTCGGCTTCTGGATGGAGCTCGGGCTGTCGGGGTTCCGGGTGGACGCGGTGCCGTTCGTCATCGAGAACATCTCACCCGAGCTGGCCGACCCGCACGACTTCCTGGCCGATCTGCGGGCCTTCATGAGCCGCAGGGAGGGCAGCTCGATCCTGCTGGGCGAGGTCAACGTGCCCTACCCCGAGCTCCTGCCCTACTTCGGGTCGGGCCTGGGCGACCAGCTCACGATGTGCTTCGACTTCGTCGGCATGCAGCGGACCTGGCTGGCGCTGGCCAGATCCGAGGCCGCGCCGATCGCCGAGGCGTTGCGCGAGCGTCCCCGGCCGCCCAAGGACTGCCAGTGGGCGGTGTTCCTGCGCAACCACGACGAGCTGACCCTCGACAAGCTGACCGAGGACGAGCGGCAGGAGGTCTTCGCGGCGTTCGGCCCCGAGGAGGACATGCAGATCTTCGGCCGCGGCCTGCGGCGGCGGCTGCCGTCCATGCTCGGCGGCGACCCGCGCCGGATCAAGATGGCCTACAGCCTGATGTTCTCCCTGCCCGGCACGCCGGTGCTCTTCTACGGCGAGGAGATCGGCATGGGGGAGGACCTCGCGGCCGAGGGCAGGATGGCGGTGCGCAGCCCGATGCAGTGGTCGGCCGAGGGCGGCTTCTCGCCGGCCGAGCCGGTACGCGAGATCCCCGAGGGCGCCTTCCGGCCGGAGCGCGTCAACGTCGCGGACCAGAAGCGCGACACCGGGTCGCTGCTGCGCTGGATCCAGCGGCTCATCGAGCGTTACCGGGAATGCCCGGAACTGGCCTGGGGCGAGTGCACGGTGCTGGACTCCGGGCACCCGTCCGTCTTCGCGCACCGCTGCGACGCCGACGACGCCACGGTCGTGGTGGCGCACAACCTCAGCGACAGCGCCACCGACATCCGGCTCCAGCTCGACGGGCTGGCGAACTACCTGCTCACCGACCTGCTGACGGACGGAACGCTGAAGGTCTCCGGCGAGGGGCTGGCGGAGGTTCCCATGGACCCGCACGGGTGCCGGTGGTTGCGCGCGGCGCCGCGGGAGGTGCCGCCGGAGGACGCCTCGGTCAAGGCGCGATGAGTAGGGGCTACTCATGCGGGGTTCCCGTTCTGGGCGCAAGCTCCTGCCATGGCAAAGATGTCCGTGAGCAAGGAATTCCTGCGCCTTCTGCGCCGGCGCGAGGAGTACGCGCCCGCACGAAAGATGTTCGCCGAGGCCTATGGCCCCGACCCGAGCCCCACCCTGGCGAAGATGGTCACCGAGGCCAACGCGGCCTACATCCTCAACCGGGTCATGTTCGCCGAGGACCGCAAAGAGGCCATGGCCGAGGTGTCCGGCTACCTGACGGAGATCATCGACGACTGGTGCGGCACCCCGCCGAGGATCAAGTTCCCGCCGATCCCGTGGCCGATCTCCGGCCTGCCCTCGCTGTCCCAGCCGACGCTCGTCGAGATACGGAAGATGCGGCTGGAGCCGGCCGACTACGTGGAGGCCGCCATCGTGTACCAGGCGGTCAGCGACGACCTGGCGGGTGAGGCTCCCGAGCTCGCCGACCAGGTGTCGGCGATGGCCCAGGAGATGGCCGCCTTCGGCACGTCGCACATCGACGTCTGCGTGCACGTGGTGATCTGACCGGCCCGCGGTACGACCGGGCGGCGGAGGAGGGGGCCGCCCGGCCGTACCGGCTAGGAGAGTTCTTCGAAAAGGGTCAGCTGGAGTCCGGCGGGGCCCTCCAGGCGGGAGTTCAGGGAGTCCCAGGGGGTTCTGGTCGGCTCGGCGACCAGGGTGGCGCCGGCGTCGGTCAGCTCGCGCGTGACGGCCGTCGAGTCGTCCACCTCGAAGGCGACCCTGATGTGCCCGGCCACACGCCTGCCCACCTCGACGGCGTCGATGAAGTCCGCCTGGGCGGGGTCGGCGATCTCCAGGGTGGCCCGGCCGGCCTCCAGGATGGTCACGCGGCCGTCCGGTGAGGAGTAGGCGGCGCGCTCGGGCAGGCCGAGCGCGTCGCGGTAGAAACGGACCGCTTCCTCGTAGTCCTCGGCGGTCACGACAAGTCGCAGTTCACGTACCTTCATGGGTCAAAGGTAAGACGGGCCGGTCACCCGGTGGCGGAAGGTCCACCACACCCACGCCTGCGAAGCCACCAGGAACGGGATCAGGACCAGGATCACCGGCGTCAGCCAGCCGTTCGCCGCCTCCAGGTGCAGGCCGGAACCGGCCAGGAGACCGACCGCCGCCAGCGCGCCCGCGGTCAGCGCGTACGTGCGCAGCTCGCCGTCACCGGGGGAGAGCACCCTGGCCCGCTCCCGCAGCGCCCCCGTCAGCCGCAGCGAGGCGAAGGCCAGCCCGTGCGTGCCGAACAGCGCCGCCACCGCCAGCGCCGGCAGGACCGCGGCCGGCCAGGAGACGTCCAGCAGCAGCCCGCTCAGCAGCGTGCCCCAGGCCAGCGCCAGCCCCCAGCTCCCCGCCACGATCGCGCCGTCCCAGAACGCCCGCCACCGGGCCCCCGGCACCCGTCCGCGCAGCCACAGGCCCATGTCGCGGACGATCCACGCGGCCAGCAGTCCCACCACCGCCAGGAAGCCGGGCCCGCCCATCAGCTCGCCCTCCACGTGCGGGAACAGCCCCGCCAGCACGCCGCCCGTCGCCACCAGCCACACCTCGTTGCCGAGGAAGAAGGGCGCGATCGCGGCGATCACCTCACGCCGCTCGTCAAGGTCCCTTCCGAGGTACGGCAGCAGCATCCCGACCCCGATGTCGGCCCCGGCCAGAACCAGGTACCCGACGGCGAAGAAGCCCAGAATGAAGATCTCCATGATCGCGTCCTCTCAGAAGGTCAGGGCGGGCCGGCCCACGGGAGCCTGCTCGACGGCCCCGAGCGCGGTGGCGTCCGGGCCCCGGCGGGCCTGGCGGGCCAGCAGCCAGTAGTTGAGCAGGATCAGCACCCCGAACAGGCTCGTGAACACGATCAGCGAGGTCAGCATCTGCCCCGCGCTCACCGGCGAGACCGCGTCCGAGGTCTTCAGCAGCCCGTAGACGGCCCACGGCTGGCGTCCCATCTCGCGGAAGATCCACCCGGCGATCATCGTGACGAACGGCACCGGGATCATCAGCGTCAGCATCCAGTGCCAGAGCCGGAACCCGCGCACCACCGGCCGGATCAGCATGAACAGGAAGCTCGCCGCCGAGAAGAACAACATCACCGCGAACAGGATCATCATCGTCGTGCCCGCCCCCTGCACCCACCCGATCGGCGGCAGGTAGTCGCCGGGCCCGAACCGCGCGACCATGTCGGCCTGGGCGCGGGCCATGTCCTCGGCCACCCCCGACCAGACGGCCGCCTTCGCCGGCTGCAGCGTCTCGAAGCCCATCCCGCCGAAGATCGCGGTGACAAGCGTCGCGGGCAGCGCCACCGCGACGCCGATCCGCAGCGACTTGCGGAAGAAGTCCTGCTCGGTGGTACGCCGCCGCAGGTGGTAGGCGCTCACCCCGGCCATGAAGAACCCGCCCACGACCATCGCGCCGCCCAGCACGTGCCCGAACGCCACCAGGGCCGCCGGGTTCGACGCCAGCGCGCCGAAGTCGACCAGCTCCATCACGCCGCCGGTCATCCGGTAGCCGACCGGGTTCTGCAGGAAGCCGTTGGAGATCAGGATCCAGAACGCCGACGCGTACGCCGTCAGCGTCACCACCCAGATCAGCGCCAGGTGCGCCCAGCGGTTCAGCCGGTTCCAGCCGAAGATCCACAGCCCCAGGAACGTCGACTCGATGAAGAACGCCACCAGCGTCTCGATCGCCAGCGAGGCGCCGAACACGTTGCCGGCGAACTCCGTCAGCCCGCTCCACGACAGCCCGAACTGGAACTCCATCACGATGCCGGTGACGATGCCCATCGCGTAGTTGATGATGTAGAGCTGGCCCCAGAACCGCGTCATCCGCAGGTGGACCGGGCTGCGCGTCAGGGTCGCCCTGGTCTGGATCACCGCCACCAGCGTGGCCAGGCCCAGCGTCAGGGCGACGAACAGGAAATGCGCCCCCGCCGTGAGGGCGAACTGCAACCGGGCGAGCTCAACGGTGTCCATGCCAAGGACGATCCCGGTACGGTCACCGTCCCGGCGTCATGCTCCGGCGGGCACCTGGCCCGCAACTTTCACGGTCCCTTGACGGCCAGGCGTACATCTCAGGGAGTAAGCCACCCCGGCGTGATCATGCCCGCCTCGTACGCCAGCACCACGAGCTGGGCGCGGTCGCGCAGGCGCAGCTTGGTCATGATGCGGCTGACGTGCGTCTTCGCGGTGGCCGGGCTGAGCACCAGCTTCTCGGCGATCTCGTCGTTGGACAGGCCGGCGGCCACCAGCACCATCACCTCGCGCTCCCGCTCGGTCAGCGCGTTGAGCTCGGGACCCGGCTCGGGACGCTTGACCCGCCCGGCGAACTCCGCGATCAACCGGCGCGTGACCGACGGCGCGATGAGCGCGTCACCCCTGGCCACGACCCTGACCGCGTGGATGAGCTCAGCCGGTTCCGTGTCCTTGACCAGGAAGCCGCTGGCGCCCGCCTTGAGCGCGCCGTAGACGTAGTCGTCCAGGTCGAACGTGGTGAGGATGATCACCTTCACCCCGTCCAGCCGGGGGTCGGTGACGATCTGGCTGGTGGCCTCCAGGCCGTCGAGCTCGGGCATGCGGATGTCCATGAGCACGACGTCGGGGCGCAGCTCGCGGGCTTTGACGACGGCCTGCGTGCCGTTCGCGGCCTCGCCGACCACCTCGATGTCGTCCTCGTCGGTCAGAATCGACCTGAACCCGGCCCTGACCAGGTTCTGGTCATCGGCGAGCAGCGCGCGAATCATCGCTTTCCATCCTGTACGTGAGTGTCCGCCGGACCCTCCTGGGTGGTGGGGGCGGGGCCGTTCTGGTGCGGTGGGGTGGTGAGGGGGAGGGTGGCGACGACTGTGAAGCCGCGGCCGGGGCGGGGGCCGGCGTCCAGGGTGCCGCCCAGTGCGGTGGCCCGCTCGCGCATGCCCTGCACGCCGAAGCCGCTGCCGTCGGTGTAGACCGCGCCCGGCCCGTCGTCCTCCACCTTGACCACGATATTTCCGGATGTGCGGGTGATGGTGACGGTTGCTTGGTTTGTGCCGGAATGTCGGGTGATGTTGGTCAGCGACTCCTGGATGATGCGGGTGGCGGCCAGGTCCACCTGCGCGGGCAGCCCCGACACCTCGCCCGCGACCGTCGCCACCACCTTCAGCCCGGAACGTTTCACCAGCTCATCCAGGCGATCCAGGCTGTCGGCAGGCGCGGTGGGCGCTTCCTCGTCCACCTGCCGCAGTACCCCGAGCGTGGTTCTCAGCTGCCTGAGCGTCTCCTTGCTGGTGTCCTTGATCGTACGCAGCGCGGTCTCGGCGTCCTCCGGCCGCTTCTTCAGCCCGTGGAGCGCCGACCCGGCCTGCACGTTGATCAGGGAGATGTTGTGTCCCAGGACGTCGTGGAGCTCGCGGGCGATGCGCAGGCGTTCCTCGGTCTCGCGGCGCCGGGCCTCTTCCTCCTTGGTGTGCTCGGCGTCGAGGGCACGTTGCTCGGCCTCGTGCTGGAAGGCCCGCCGGTTCTTGGTCACCCCGCCGAACGCGATGGCGGCCACCACCCAGCCGCCGATCATCACGAACTGCGAGTCGTCCACGTGCCGGGCTTCGCCCATCTCCCCGATCCCCATCCCGAGCACGGAGGCGGCGCCGGTGGCGATCGCGGCGATCAGGTGCCCCTGGTCGGCCGCGTTGTACAGGGCGACCAGGAAGATCAGCAGCAGCGGGCCGTCGAGGCGGGCGTACGGATAGTAGAGCGCCGTGCACACCGCGGCCACCAGCAGCGCGGCCACGGGAAAGCGGCGCCGCAGCAGCAGCGCGCCACAGGCGATCGCGGGCAGCGCGAAGTCGAGCGCGTTGGGCGTCACCTCGGGCCGCAGGCGACCGGTGAGCACGGTCCCGGCGATCAGCGCCGCGATCACGGCGATCGACGACCACGTGCTCGGCTGCAACCTGGGCATGCGCCCATTGTGTACGGCTTCGCCCTCTGGTGGGTAAGTGAGGGGAATGACCATCAAGGATGAACTCCAGCAGGTAGACGATGATCTGGCCAGGTTGCGCCAGTCGACGCTGGAACTGCGGGAGCAGATCGGGGACATGGGGGCGACCGACCAGGTCGAGCGCTCCCAGCTGCTGGAGATGGCCGACGGCCAGGACCGGCTGATCGTGGAACTCCAGGGACGACGCGACGATCTCGCCCGTCGCCTGCGGCAGGAGACCGGCTAGAACGCCCCCCGGCGACGTCCGGTGATCAGCCCCTCCTCGGGCCGGAACAGGGCAGCCGGGGCCGGGACGGTTCGCGGCCGCGACGGCAGGGGGCGGCGCAGGCCACCGGAAGGCATCTGGTGCACAGGCGAGACGGCAGACCGGAGGCCCTGGCGGCAGGGCCGGGTCAGGGGAGCAGGTGGCCAGGTCAAAGGGAGTGGGGCCAGGTCAGGGGAGCGGGGGCCGGGGCAGAGGTTAAGGGCAGGGCTTCAGGGCTTACCGCCAGGTCAGGGCAGGGGAGGGTGCGACTGGGTGGGGCTGGGGGGTTGGCCCGCTCGTGGTGAGGCTGGGGCGGGCCGACTTCAGGGGCTCGGGGTCACGGGTGGACGGTGGCCTCGGCGTGGGGCTTGCGGAGGGCGGCGCCGACCTCGTGCAGGTGGCTGAGGGCCTGGCCGTAGGACTCGATGAGGCCGGTCGTCAGGTAGTCGACGCCGATCTCGGCGCAGTAGCGCTCGACGATGGGCTGGGCGCGCCGCAGGTTGACCGCCGGCATGTTCGGGAAGAGGTGGTGCTCGATCTGGTAGTTGAGCTGGCCGGTCGCGATGTCGGTGAACCAGCCGCCGTGGACGTTGCGGGAGGTCAGTACCTGCTTGCGCAGGAAGTCGAGCTTGTCGTCGCTGGTCAGGATCGGCATGCCCTTGTGGTTGGGGGCGAAGGTGCAGCCCAGGTAGATGCCGAAGACGCCCTGGTGGATCACCAGGAACAGCAGGGCCTTGCCGACCGGCAGGATGGTGAAGATCAGGCCGAGGTACCAGGCGCAGTGGGCCAGCAGCAGTGTCAGCTCCAGGGCGCGGTTGCGCATGCCGGGCTTGGTCAGCGCCTTGAAGCTGGCGATGTGGAGGTGCCAGGCCTCCAGCGTGAGCAGCGGAAAGAACCAGAAGGCCTGATACTTCGCGATAAAACGGGGCAGGCCGCGGCTGCGTTCCACCTGCTCCGTCGACCAGACGATCACCGCGGGCGAGACGTCGGGATCGTGGTCCTCGTGGTTGGGGTTGGCGTGGTGCCGGTTGTGCTTGTCGGTCCACCACGCCCAGCCGAGGCCGACGCCGAGGTTGCCGATCAGCCGTCCGGCGATCTCGCTGGGCCTCCTGGTCCTGAACACCTGCCGGTGCCCCAGGTCATGGGCCAGGAACCCGATCTGGGTGAAGACCAGCGCGAGCAGGACGGCTACTCCCATCTGCCACCATGAGTCGCCGACCCACACGAACAGGGCCCACCCACCGAAAAAGGCGAGGCCCACCAGGCTGCCCCGTACGGCGTAGTACACGAGCCGACGGTCGAGCAGACCGGCTTCCGTGATCTTGCGAGCCAAGCGCGCGAAGTCGCTTCCTCTGATCTCTGTAGTCACGCCCCAACAGTGGCCTATTCGCGGCACATAGGGAAGATCATCGCCGGTCGGACCGTCTTTCCGCAGCTAGAGAACTGATCCACGCGCGTTGGCGCCCGTACGTTTCCCGGGCGTGTCAGGTGGAATCCACCGGTTGAATCATGAACGGGGCGGGGTCAGAGGTCGGCGGCGCGGGCCAGGAGGGCGAGGCGTTCCGACTCGCTGTGCGTGCTCTCCGCGGCCTGCCGGAACAGTACGGCCGCGCGCTCCCGGTCACCCGCGCGGGCCGTCAGGTCGGCCTCGGCCGCCACCAGCAGCGGGTAGTCGCCCAGCGCCCCACCCGACCGCAGTTCGGCCAGCAGGGCCAGGCCCGCCTCCGGCCCGAAGGCGTACCCGTGCGCCACCGCCCGGTTCAGCTCGATGACCGGGCTCGGCTGCAGCCGTACCAGATCGTCGTAGCAGCCGGCGATCATCGGCCAGTCGGTCGCTTCGAGGGTCGGGGCCGTGGCGTGGCAGGCGGCGATCCGGGCCTGCAACGTGTAGGGGCCAGGGTGGCCGAGCCTGGACAGGATGTCGGTGGCCTCGTGGATCGCGAGGTGGTCCCAGCGGGTGCGGTCCTGCCGGTCGAGGGGGACGAGGCGGCCTTCCGGGTCCCGGCGGACCTCGCGCCGCGAGTGCTGCAGGAGGAACAGCGCGAGCAGCCCCGCCGCCTCCGGCTGTTCTGGCATCAGGCCGGTCAGCAGCCGGGCCAGCCGGATCGCCTCCTCGGCGAAGGCCGGCTCCCCGTCGGCGTTGTACCCCTGCGTGAACAGCAGGTACAGCACCGCGAGCACCCCCGGCAGCCGCTCGCCCAGCGCCGCCCCTTCAGGCACCCGATAGGGGATGCCCGCCTCTGAGATCTTGGTCTTCGCCCTGGTCAGCCGCCTGGTCATCGTCGACTCGCTGACCAGGAAGGCGCGCGCGATGTCACCCGTCGGCACCGCGCAGATCGTCCGCAGCGTCAGCGCCACCCGTGCCTCCAGCGCCAGCGCCGGATGACAGCAGGTGAAGATCAGCCGCAACCGGTCGTCCACGACCTCCTCCTGAGGTTCGCCCTCGGTGGCGGCGGTCAGGGCGAGCACCGCCAGTTCCCTCAGCTTGCGGCGTTCGAGGGTGGCCCGCCGCAGCACGTCGAGCGCGCGGTTGCGGGCCACCGTCATCAGCCAGCCGCCGGGATTGTCCGGTACGCCCTCACTGGGCCAGCGCCCCAACGCCACGGCCAGCGCCTCCTGCGCACTGTCCTCGGCCAGGGTCCAGTCGCCGGTGATCCGGATGAGCGCCGCGACGATCCGCGGATACGCCTCGACGGCGGCCTCGGAAGCGGCGCGGGCGGCGGCGTCGTCCATCAGAGGTCGATCAGCGGCCGGAGCTCAAGGCGGCCGTTGCGTGCCATCGGGTGGGCGCGGGCGACCTCGATCGCCTCGTCCAGATCGGCGCACTCCAGCAGGTCGAACCCGACGATGACCTCCTTGGTCTCCGCGAACGGCCCGTCGGAGACGATCAGCTGCCCGTCGCGCACCCGCACGGTGGTCGCGCTGGCCGGAGGCGCGAAAGCGGAGCCGTCCAGGCGCCGTCCGGCCGCGTCGTTTTCCGCCACCCACACCTCGATGTCGGGCTCGGGGGTGGTGTCGGTGTCGGGCTCGGTGTCGCTGCAGACGAACATCATGTACTTCATCTTTGGCCTCCTTGGTGTGACTTCACCATGGTGACGAGCGGCGGCGGCCGTACCGGACAGCGGGCTTGAAGATTTTTCTCACGCCGTCATCTGGAGCCTGCGGTAGTGGCGGGTGTCCCAGATGGCGACCACGATCAGGATCACCAGGGACCCGGTGCTCAGGAGCAGCGGCGGCACGACGGGCACCAGGATCGCCAGCACGGCGAAGACGCACAGCGCGCCGATCGCGGCCAGGCGGGGCACCGAGGGCGTCCCGAAGACGATGTACTTGAACCAGGTGTGACCGGCGAGGTAGAGGGCGGGCCCGCCCAGCGCCATCAGCACGGTCGCCACCTCGGCCCGGCCGCCGGGATGGGCGATGACCAGTTCGTCGCCGACGGCCGAGACGATGATCCCGAGCACCATCGGGATGTGCGCGTAGGTGTACGCGGACCGGCCCAGCCTGCCCGGATCGTCGGAGGACTCGATGCGTTCCGCGGCCAGGTCGGCGGTCAGGTCGAAGTACACCCACCACATGGCGACGCTGCCCAGCAGGCAGATCGTGAACGCCGCCAGCGTCAGCGCGTCCGGTTTGGCCCCGGCCAGCGTGGCGCCGGTGACCAGGATCGACTCGCCGAGGGCGATGATGATGAACAGCTGGCACCGCTCGGCCATGTGCGCGCCGTTGATCTGCCAGTCGTGGGTGGACGTGCGGCCGATGACCGGCGTGGGGAAGCCGATCATCGGCGCGCCGTAGTCGAGCAGCAGCGCGATGATCCACAGCACCACCTGGAGGGAACCGCCCAGCCAGGCGCCGGTGATCCAGAACACCGCGGAGATCAGGAACCAGAAGCCGACCCCGATGAAGACCTTCTGCAGGTCGGCGCCCGCGGTGGCCCAGATGACCACGGCAGTCCTGCCGACCTGGATCGCCACGTAGGCCAGCGCGAACCACATCGCCCGGTCCCCGAACGCCTCGGGCACCGACGCGGCCATGATCAGGCTGGCCAGCATGAGGCCGCCGAGCATGATGCGGATGACCGGGTGGTTGGGGTCGCAGTAGTTGGTGGTCCACGTCGTGTACATCCACGCCCACCACACGGCCAGCGTCAGGAACAGCGCCTGCGCGGCGCCGCCGACGGTCAGGTGGGCCAGCAGCAGGTGCGAAAGCTGGGTGACGGCGAAGACGAAGACGAGGTCGAAGAAGAGCTCGAAGGGGGCGACCCTGGGGCCCTCCGCGCCGTGGTTTCTGATGGCTCTCATCACGGGCCTTCCACAGCGGTGAACAGCGGCAACATGCGGACACCATAGTGACAGCGGCTGACAGGGCCATGACAGAGGGCCGCGGGAGCGTGTCCGGCATGAGAAGCGTACTGATCGGCCCCGGACACCAGCAGCGGCCCGAGCATCGCGATCCGCACCCGCCCACTTCAGCGATCAGGCGACCTTCTGCCCCATGCGGTAGACGGCCAGCGGGCGGCAGAGTGTGGTGACGTCGGCCAGCGGGTCGCCCGCCACGACCAGCAGGTCGGCGTCGAATCCGGGCGCGATCCGGCCCTTCCTGGGGCCGACGCGGCAGACGCCGGCCGCCACCGAGGTGACGGCGCGCAGCACGTCCAGCGGCGCGTACCCGGCGTCGACCAGCATCTGCACGCCGTGCGGCAGTAGCCCGTGCGGCTTGATCGGGGCGATGCCCGCGTCGCTGCCGATCACGAACGCCACCCCGGCCGCGTACAGGGTCCTGAGCACCTCGATCATCTTCGGCAGGCGGGCCATGATCTCGGGCGGCGGTGCCATGCCGGGTACCGGCACGATGCCCGCGGTCAGCGAGACCACGACCGGCGAGTCGGCCAGCGCGGCGATGATGCGCGGATCGGGCTCGACGCCGTCCTCGGTCCAGAAGCCGCAGTGCTCGATCGTGTCGAACCCGGCCCGCAGCGCCTCGGCGATGCCCTCCGGGCTGTGGGCGTGGGCGGCGACGGGCAGGCCGGCGGCGTGCGCCTCGTCCACGGCGGCTTTCAGCTCGGCCGGGCCGTACTGCATGAGGTGGGGTGCCGAGCCCTCGGTCATCTGGCCGCCGGTGACCATCACCTTGATCACGTGAGCGCCGCGCGCGGCCCGCTCCCGTACGGCGGCGCGGACCGCCGCCTCGCCGTCGGCCTGGCCGCCGAGCCACCAGCAGTGGCCGCCCGAGGTGGTGATGGGCGGGCCGGAGGCCAGGATCTCCGGGCCTTCCGTGGTGGTCAGGCCGAGGCCGAGCGCCAGGTAGTCGCGGTCGCCGAGGTCGCGCACGGTCGTGACGCCGGCGGCCAGGTGCTGATGGGCGGCCTGGCGCATGCGGGCGGCCAGGTCCGGCCGGTCGAGGTGCGCGACGGGGTCCTCGCTGGCGTCGAAGGCCAGGTGGACGTGGCAGTCGATCAACCCGGGCAGCAGCGTGGCCGTGCCGAGGTCCTGGTCGGCGGGCCCGGGGCTGGAGACCGCGGCGATCCGGCCGTCGTGGATGGTGACCACCCGGTCTTCGTACAGGTCCTGGCCGTCGAACAGGCGGCGTGCCCGCATGGTGAACATGCCCCCACCATGGCACCGCGCACGCCGCCTGACCTGAGTACCCCTTACTCAACCGTCGGCGGCGCCGGCTTCTCGTCGGTCCAGCCGGAGGCGAGCACGGTCTCGATCCGGTCGCCCTTGCCCGGCATGCCGATGACCTGGTGCGACTTCACCATGGAGGTCTCCGGGTCGATGATCACCCGGACCTGGGTGGGCTGGCCTTCCTGCAGGAGGAAGTCGATCGCGGTCCCCTGGCTATCGACGCCTTCCACGATCTTCACCTCGGGCATGTCGGCCAGCGCACGGTAGGCGGCGGCGCGGACGTCCGGCGAGACCGGGACCTCGTACAGCAGCGACACCAGCATGGACGCGGTGGTGCCGGACTCGACGCGGGTGCTGTTCGTGGGTGGCCGGCCGGCGTAGGCGAGGAAACGCTTGTTCACCCACGCGGTGAGCTGCTCCGGGTCGGTGGGAATCTTCGCCAGCTCGGCATAGGTCGCCTCGCCGCTCGCCACGTAGAACGTCCGCGGGCCCTTGCCCTTCACCAGCCTGGGCTCGCCCGGCTTCGGGAAGCCCCACGAGGTCGGGGAGCCGTTCTCCTTCCACGCCGCCTCATTCGTCGGCCGGACGGGCAGCATGACGGAGCCGTGCCAGCTCTGTCCCTTCTTGTCGGTCCAGGTCTCGGAGATGTTCGTGACCTCCAGGCGGTAGCGGCTGCCCGGCTTGCCGTACTCCTTGGCCCAGCGCATCGTGAACTTCTGCTTGACGTGCCAGAACCGGCCGTCGGGCGCCTTCTCCGCCTGCGCGGCGGCGGCCAGCAGCACCGGCTGTCCCAGTACCGTCGGCGCCTTGCCCGGTTCGGCGGGCAGCATGCCCGGTGCCACGACGACCGCGCCGGTGGCGACCGCGAGCGCCGCCAGCCCGAGCTTCCAGGGAAGCCTGCGCCGGGCCCCCGCCCGCAGGCGCGCGGCCACCCTGGCCTTGGCGAACGGGTCGCGGGGCGGCTCGCCGTACAGTTCGCGCACCCGCGTCAGGTCATCCATGGTCGCTCTCCATCGGGTTGGCGCCGCCCAGCACGGCGCGGAGCTTGGTGCGGGCACGGCTCAGCCGCGAGCCGACCGTGCCGTAGGAGACGCCGAGCGCGTCGGCGACCTCCTGGTGGGTGAGCCCGGCCAGCGCGACCAGCAGCAGCACGTCGCGCTCGCCCCTGCCGAGCGCGGCGATGGCCGCCGCGAGCGCGGGCCGCAGGCTCTGGGCGCTGACCGAGGCGGTCACGCGCTCCTCATGGCCCGGGGAGTCGGGTGCGGCGCCGTGACGGTTCATGGCGCGAAGGGCTCTGACTTCGGTACGGCGGTGCTTGCCGACCAGGTTGGTGGCGATGCCGTACAGCCAGGAGCGCAGGGCCGCCCGGCCCGGGTCGAAGCGGGCCCGCTTGCGGAAGGCGGTCAGGAAGGTCTCGGCGACCACGTCGTCGGCGTGGTCGGGGCCGAGCCGCTGGGCCACGTAGCGGTGTATCTCGGGGAAGTAGGTGTCGAAGACCGCGTCGAAGTCGTCGAGTGACGCCTCGGGAGGTTTTTCGACGTGAGTGGCTGCCATGCTGGATATCACCCGATGTGCGGGAACGCTTTCCCTTCCGGGATCAGGAGAATACGCGTGACTTCAGCGAGGGGAAGCGCTGGACCGTGCGCAGGAAGGTCTTGAATCCCGTCCTGGCCAGCCGGTTGTCACCCACGAACTGCTTGGCGGCCCTGAGGGAGTCGCGGACGGCGGCGAAGCCGTACCCGCGCATCTGCTCCTCGTAGGCGGCGATGGCGGCGATCTCGTCGCCGTCGGCGGTCAGCGCCAGGCAGAGCAGGCGGGCGTCGCGCAGCGCGGTGTTGGCGCCGATGCCGCGCATCGGGGTCATGCTGTGGATGGCGTCGCCGAGCAGGGTGATGTTGCTCGCCGGCCAGGCCTCGATCGGGATCGAGGTGCGGATCGGCAGCAGGGAGACGGTGTCGGGGTGGGAACGTTCGACCATGGTGCGCAGGTCGGGGTGCCAGCCGGAGATCATGTCGCTGACCGCGGCCCGGAGCTCCGTGCCCGGCAGATCGGCGACGTCGGCGGGGAAGCGGCCTTCGGCGGCGCCGACAGCCCACAGGATGTAGCTCGC
Organism: Nonomuraea sp. NPDC059007; assembly: GCF_042740555.1. Lineage (NCBI taxonomy): Bacteria > Bacillati > Actinomycetota > Actinomycetes > Streptosporangiales > Streptosporangiaceae > Nonomuraea > Nonomuraea sp. NPDC059007. The sequence goes on from NZ_JBHYJD010000050.1 coordinate 52,164, forward strand.
GGCGTTGTCCATGAGCACGCCGTCCTGCTCGGTGGCGCCGATGCCCTCGGCGGGGGCGGTGCCGTCGAGGTCGTGCGGGGCGCAGAACAGGCCGATGCCCCGGGGCGGGATGACGTTGTTCGGGCCGTCGGTGAGCCGGCGGGCGAGCAGGCCGCGGGTCTCGTCGGTCAGCGGGAACTTTCCGGCGACCGTGGTGATGCCGGTGTCGACGCGTTCGGCGTGCGGGAGGTACTGCTTGCGCACCCGTGAGTTGCCGCCGTCGGCCGCGACCACGATGTCGGCCACGTCGGTGTCGCCGTCGGCGAAGTGCAGGCGGACCCGGCCGTCCGGCAGCCGTTCGTAGCGCTGGTAGGACTTGCCGAAGCGCACCACGTCCTCCAGGCCCGCCAGCAGGACCTGCCGGAGCGTGATGCGGCTGACCGAGTGGTGGTCGTCGGCGGGGTCGGCGGCCTTGGGCGTCTCGATCAGCGCCAGCACGTCGAGTCGCTCGGTCAGGAAGCCGAAGTCCTGGCCGCTGGTGCCGGTGGTGTCGAGGAAGGCCCGCCACAGCTCGGGAGGCAGGCAGTCGCGCAGGGCGCGGGCGCCGTGCGGGTCGATGTGCACCCGGTAGCCCTGCAGGCGGGCGGCGGGTGTGTGGTCCCGTTCGTAGACGGTGACCCGGACTCCGGCCTTGTGCAGCCCTTGGGCCAGGCAGAGCCCGCCGATGCCGCCGCCGATGATCGCCACGTGCTTCTTCGTCGTCATGATCCTCACTATCATCCATACGGATGATTCTGTCAACCAAACGGATGGATGATAGTGTGCGGTGCATGAGACGTGCACCGGAGGAGAAGCAGCGCGACCCCGAGCGCACCAGGGCGCGCATCCTCGACGCGGCCGTGACGGAGTTCGCGGCCAAGGGGTTCGCCGGGGCCAGGGTGAGTGAGATCGCCGCGCGCGCCGGAGTCAACAAGCAGCTGATCTCGTACTACTTCGGGGGGAAGGAGGGGCTCTACAAGGAACTCGCCGGGCGGTGGCAGGCGGAGGAGAGCGCGTTCGCCGATCAGGCGGCTTCGCTGGCGACGCTCGTCGCCGGGTATGCCAGGGCCAACTCCGCCCATCGCGAGATGGGGAAGCTCATGGTCTGGGCGGGGCTCACCGAGGGGGTCCCGGCCGATCCCGCCTTCGTCGAGAACATACGGCGCGACGTGGCCGAGCTGGGCAGGCGGCAGGGCGAGGGGGAGTTTCCCGGGGACATGGATCCGGGGATGTTGCTGGTGGCCTGCTTCGCCATGGCGGCCGCGGGGGTGTCCTTTCCGCAACTCGTCCAGGCGGCCACCGGGCTCGACCCGGCCTCCGCGGAGTTCGGGGAGCGTTACGCCGAGCAGGTCGCACTGATCGTCGGACGACTCGGGTCCTGATCCTCCGCCTTCGGTGCGTCGGTCCCCGGGAGCCCCCTGTTCCCGGGGTGACCGGCGGGGGCTATCTGGTGACGAGGCGTTCGAAGAGGTCCAGGGCGGCCTGCCGTACCTCTGCGGGGGCGAGGCCGTCGAGAGTGTTCCTGGCGTGGTTCGTGTCGCGGGTCGTGGCCAGCGTGATGGCCACGGACGAGGCCGCCGCGCGGCTCACCGAACCGGCGGGCGCGTTGTCGGCGAGTTCCTGGGCACTGGCGGCGAGGTCGAGGTTGTCAGTCAACGGGGCTCCTCGGCATGGTGGCGGCAGAGGCTCATTGCATCATCTGGGGTGGTGTTCCATCCACCATTCGGTGAATTCCCGGCATCGGCCGTCCTGGCCGAATCTGATCACCCAGAGATTGCTGAACGTCCGGTCCGGATACACCGTCGTGCCCTGCACGATCGCCAGGTCTCCGGTCACCGTCAGCGGTTGCCAGGTGAAGGAGGTCTGGCCGGGCTCGTCCTGGTTGGCGAGCCAGCCGGCCACGATCGCGTCGCGGCCGTGCCATGGCTGTGCGTGGGGCTCGGTGTAGTAGGACGCGTCCTCGGTGTAGAGCGCGGCTATGCCGGCCGGGTCGTTGGTGTTCCACGCCCGGACATAGTCGGCGATCCACTGTTCGAGGTTCATGTCCCACCAGGGTAGACCGCCTCAGGCCGCGAGGATGTGGCGGCCCTGGACCGGCGTGGCGGCGGTGCGGGCCAGGGGGATGAACGACACCAGCAGGCACAGGGCGCCGAGCGGCATGAGGTCCTTGTTCATCAGGGGCAGCATGAAGTCGAGCATGACCAGCACGGGGGTCCAGTACTTGACCTGCTTGACGACGGCCAGGTGGGTGACCAGCACGAACTGGGCGATGTAGAAGAGGAACGGCCCGCCCTGGTAGACCAGCAGGTCGACGCCGGGCACCTCCTGGACCCGGTCGAACAGCACGCCCATCCCGGCGTTGTCGGCGGCCATGAAGCCGACGACGACGTCGATGACGAACTGGGCCATGGCGCAGGCGATGCCGGCGATCCCGGCGACGACGGTGACGGTGGGCAGGACGCCGCCGCCCAGCCTGCGCCTCATGTCCAGAAAAATCGGGATAAAGAGGGCGAGGGCGGCGATGAAGGCCAGGTGGCCGGTCGTCCAGGCGATCCCGGGGCCCCGTGAGCCGTCGAGGCCGTCCAGGATGCGGATGACGCCGTAGGCGAGGACGAGGAGCGGGGTGGCGAGGTACGCGGTGCGCAGGTTCATGCCTCAATCCTGGGATTTCGCGCCCCGGAAATGATCGCCGGTGCGAGCGATCTCGCCCCTCCCTCGCACGGGGGATTCTCCTTAAGGTACGGTCCTTTGGCTATCCTGGTCGGATGCTCGGGCGGATAGACCTCGACGAGGACGGCGGCGCCCTCTACATGCAGATCGCCGACGCCGTGGTGGCCGCCGTCGCCCAGGGCCGGCTCAGCCCCGGCGACCGGCTGCCGGCCGAACGTGACCTGGCCAGGGAGATCGGCGTCAGCCGTGACACCCTGCGCCAGGCCCTGCGGGAACTGCAGCGGCACGGCCACGTGGTGCGTACCGTGGGAAGGGGTGGGGGCACGTTCGTGGCCGAGCCCAAGGTGCGGCGCAACCTGTCGCGCTACTCGGGTCTCGCCGACGAACTGCGCGAGCAGGACATGAAGCCCGCGGCCCGGGTGCTGTCGGCCCGGGGCCGCTCGGCCAGCCCGGCCATCGCCGCCGCCCTCGGCGTCGAGCCGGGCGAGCCGGTCCACGAGATCGTCCGCGTACGGCTGGCCGACGACCGCCCGGTCGCCCTGGAGCACACCTACTACGCGCCGGCCCTGTTCCCCGGCCTGCTCGACCACCCCCTCGACGGCTCCATATACGAGCTGCTCAGAGCGGTCTACGGGCACACGCCGGTCCGGGCGGTGGAGTACCTGGAGCCGATCCTGGCCGGCCCGGAGGAGACGGCGGCGCTGGACGTCGAGGAGGGCGCCCCGCTGATGTACATCGAGCGGATCGCCTACGACGACGCCGACCGGCCGGTGGAGTTCGGCAGGGATGTCTATCGCGGCGATAGAACACGCATGGTGGTGTGGGGATTGTCCGAAAGGTAGGCAACCATTAGCGTCTGACGCCGTGACCCACCACGAGATCGTGATCATCGGCGGCGGCGTGATCGGCTGCGGCATCGCCTACCACCTGGCCCTGCGCGGCAGGACCGACGTCATCGTGATCGAACGGCTCGGCCTGACCCACGGCACCACCTGGCACGCCGCCGGCCTCGTCGGCCAGTTGCGCGGCTCCGGCAACCTCACCCGGCTGATGCGCCACGGCGCCGAGCTCTACCGGGACTTCGGCGACGAGGCCGGATGGCACGGCGTCGGCAGCGTCAGGGTCGCCGCCACCGAAGACCGGTGGCAGGAACTCAAGCGCGCCGCCACCGCGAGCAAGGGCTTCGGCTTCGACGCGCACCTGATCTCCCCGCGCGAGGCCGCCGAGCTCTTCCCGCTGCTGGACCCGGCCGGGATCGCCGGCGCCATCTGGATCCCCTCCGACGGATACGTGGACCCGAGCCAGCTCACCCACGTCTACGCCCGGCGCGCCCGCGCGGCCGGGGTGAGGTTCGTCCAGAACTGCCGGGTCACCGCCCTCGAACGCAGCGGCCGCAGGATCGTCGCGGTCGTCACCGAGCAGGACCGGATCGAGGCCGACGTGGTGGTCAACGCCACCGGCATGTGGGGCGCAGAGACCGCGGCGATGGCCGGTTCCGCGGTGCCGGTGTGCGCCCTGGAGCACCAGTACCTGGTCACCGCCAAGTCCGAACACGTCCCCGCCGGCCTGCCGACGTTCCGCGACCCCGACGGGCGCTACTACATCAAGCCCGAGGCCTCAGCGCTGGCCGTCGGCGGCTGGGAGGACGGCACCCGGCCGTTCCCCGTGCCCCGCGACTTCGGGCCGGAGCTGCTGCCGGCCGACTTCGAGCGGTTCGAGCCGCTGGGGGAGGCGGCGATGGCGCGCGTGCCGTGCCTGCGTGAGCTCGGCGTCCAGTCGATGATCAACGGGCCGATCCCGTTCTCGCCGGACGCCGAGCCGATCATGGGGCTCACCGGCGAGCTCGACAACCTCTTCCACTGCTGCGGCTTCTCCTCCGGCATCGCCGCCTCGGGAGGGGCCGGGCTCGCGATGGCCAACTGGATCGTGGACGGCGACCCGGGGATGGACCTCTGGCCGTTCGACGTGCGGCGGTTCGGGCGGGCGCACACGGTGTACGGCGCGCTGCGCGAAAGAGCGGTCGAGGCGTACGCCCGCTACTACGCCGTCGGCTACCCGGGGCACCAGGCGCGGGCGGCGCGCGGTCAACGGCGTAGCCCGCTCTACGACAGGCTGCTCGAACGCGGGGCCGTCTATGGGGCCACGGCCGGGTACGAGCGGCCCGGCTACTTCGGTCCGCCGGAGACGCCGGGATTCGGGCGGACGGAGGCGTGGCCGTACGTGGCGGCCGAGCACCGGGCGGTCCGCGAGGGTGTCGGCATCGTGGACATGAGCTCACTCTCGAAGTACGAAATTTCCGGACCTGGGGCGCTGCCGCTCCTCCAGAAGCTGGCCGGAGCCGACATGGACGTCCCGGCCGGGAAGGTCGTCCACACCCAGCTGCTCAACGTCCGCGGGGGCATCGAGGCCGACGTCACCGTCACGCGGCTCGCCGGTGACCGCTTCTACCTGGTGACCGGGAGCGCGTTCGGGGAGCACGACACCGCCTTTCTGCGGCGGCATGCCGTACCGGATGTGACGATCACGGACGTCGGTTCCGCCTACGCGGTCGTCAATGTGTGCGGGCCACGCTCGCGGGACCTGCTCGGCGCGCTCAGTCCCGCCGACCTCGGCAACGCGGCCTTCCCCTACCTGAGCGCGCGGCACATCGACGTCGCGCACGCGCCCGTGCTCGCGCTGCGCACCACCTGCGTCGGCGAGCTCGGATGGGAGCTGTACGTGCCCGCCGAGTACGCCCTCGACCTCTACGAACGCCTCGTCGGGGCCGGGTTCGGCGCGGTCGACGTGGGCTACAGGGCGCTTCGGTCGCTGCGGCTGGAGAAGCACTACCTGGCCTGGGCGGCCGACATCAGCGCGGACGACAACCCCTACGAGGCGGGCCTCGCCTTCCACACCAGGCCCGACAAGCCGGAACTGCTGGCCGGACCCGCCCTGCGCACGATCCGTGACCGGGGGCCCGCGCGGCGGCTGTCGTGGTTCACCGCCAGTGGTGACGTCGTCATGCACGGTGGCGAACTGCTCATTCTTCCTGACGGCAGGTTGACTCCTGTGAAAAGTGCCGGTTTTGGACACACGGTGGGGGAGAACATCTTCTGTGCCTACGTTCCGGCGCAGGTGGCCGTATCTTCCGAGTTCGTGGTGGAAATTATGGGAAATCGGCACCCTGTCCGGCATCACACCGCGCCTCTTTACGACCCTCAAGGTGTAACAATCCGTGCCTAGGCGGGTCGATCATCACCTGTTACGTTCCGAGGGCGACGCGCACCATCGGGGAAATTCTCAGACAAAACCTAGGAGTCCCGTATGCGTACCTCCCTGCGCAGAGGGATCACCGCGATCATCGCGGTGATCACCCTGCCGGTGGCCCTGGCCACCCCGGCCCAAGCCGGGGGTGGTCTGGACGACATCATCGCCAAAGTGATGGTGAAAAAGGTCAAGGGCACGAATGTCAAAAAGCACCTCGACGCACTACAGGCCATCGCCACCGCCAACGGCGGCACCCGCGCCACCGGCACACCCGGTTACCCGGCATCGCGCGACTACGTGGCCGGCAAACTGCGCAAGGCCGGCTACAAGGTCACCCTCCAGCCGACCGACTTCGTCGAAGGCTGGGTGGAGAACAGCCCGCCCACCCTCAACCTGACCGCGCCCGGCCAGAAGACCTACGTGCCCAACGAGGACTTCTTCACGTTCCAGCCGTCACCTCCCGGCGACGTGACCGCACAGGTCCAGGGCGTTGACCTCACGCTCCCGCCCACGCCGACCCCCACCTCCACCAGCGGCTGCGAACCGGCTGACTTCAACGGCTTCGTCGCCGGCCGGATCGCCCTCATCCAGCGCGGCACCTGCGCCTTCGCCCAGAAGATCCGCAACGCCGGCCGGGCCGGCGCCTCCGGCATCATCGTCTTCAACGAGGGCCAGCCGGGACGTACCGAAGCCAACCCCCTCGACATCGGCGAGTGGCGTGGCGGCGTGCCCATGGTCTTCGCCGACTTCGCCGTCGGCAACGAACTGGCCGCCACCGCCGGCGCCACCGTCCGCCTGAAGGTCGACGCCACGCTCACGCTCGGCAAGAGCGACAACGTCATCGCCGAGACCCGCGGCGGCGACCCGCGCAACGTCGTCATGGTCGGCGCGCACCTCGACAGCGTCGATGCCGGGCCCGGCATCAACGACAACGGCTCCGGCAGCGCCGCGATCCTGGAGACCGCGCTGCAACTCGCGCACTTCCCGGTCAAGAACAAGGTCCGCTTCGCCTTCTGGACCAGCGAGGAGATCGGGCTGCTCGGCTCCGACCAGTACGTCGAACGGCTGAGCGCCGCCGAGCGCAAGCGGATCAGGGTGTACCTGAACTTCGACATGGTCGCCTCGCCCAACTACGCCTTCAAGCTCTACGACGGCGACGACTCCGACGCCACCGGCTCGCCCGCCGGGCCTCCCGGAAGCGCCCACATCGAGAAGCAGCTCGACAAGTTCTTCAAGTCCCGCAACCTGGCCACCGTCGGCACAGACTTCGACGGGCGTTCCGACTACGGACCGTTCATCGCGGTCGGCATCCCGTCCGGCGGCATCTTCACCGGGGCCGAGGGCATCAAGACCCCTGCCGAGGCCGCGTTGTTCGGCGGGCAGGCGGGCGTCGCCTATGACGTCTGCTACCACCTGGCCTGCGACACCATCTCCAACATCAACATGACCGCCCTGGACGTGGACGCCGACGCCATCGCCGACTCCACCGCCCGGTACGCGTACAACCTGAACGGCATCCCGCAGCACAGCGCCGCTGCTGTAGCGCCGGTGGCGGTGACCACCGCCGGATAGTCCTGGGGCCCGGACTCGCCAGAGTCCGGGCCTACCAGACGTCAGGGAAACCGAGCGCTCATCCCGCCGTCCACGGCCCACTCCGCGCCCGTGACGAAGCCGGCCGCGTCCGAGGCGAGAAAACAGATCACCTCGGCCACCTCGTGCGGCGACCCCATCCGCCCCATGGGATGCAGCCCCTCCACCCTGGCCCGCTCACCCGGATCCGGGTGCTTGTCCAGGTACTCCTCCACCAGCCGGGTGGCGGTCCAGCCGGGGCTGACCGCGTTGACCCGCACCCCGTGCGGCCCGACCTCCAGCGCGAGACTCCGCGTCAGCCCGACGAGCCCGGACTTGGCCGCCGCATAGGGAAACATCCCGCGCGTGGTCAGCCGGGCGTGTATCGACGCGACGTTGACGATCGCCCCACGCCCCGCCGCCTTCATCCCCGGCAGCACCGCCTGCGCCATCATCCACGCGGCCTTCAGATCGATCGCGAACACCTCATCCCACTCGGCCTCGGTCATCTCAACGGGGTCGTAGTAGGCATTGCGCCCCGCATTGTTGACCAGCACGGAGATCGCCCCCAGCTCGTGCGCGATCTCGGCGACCGCCGACCTCACCTGCTCACCCGACGTGATGTCCGCCTGTACGGCAAAGCCCCGCTCAGCCGCCAGCACATCCACCACCCCGACCCGCGCCCCTTCCCGGGCAGCCACCTCCACCACGGCCGCCCCGATTCCCCGAGCACCCCCGGTAACCAGCACCACCTCCCCCTCAAGCCGCCCACCCATCACCCAGCCCACCTCTCCTCATCCACGCCACCCACCCAACACCCACAACCCCGCTTCCGGACCCTCGGCCCCCGGACTCCACACTCTCGACCCCGGACCTCGCCTCCGCCCCGAACCCCACGCGCCCCTCACCCACGGACCCCGCCCGGCCTCGCACACCTTCCCTGACCGCCCTGCCACGCCCTCGCCTTTGCCCTGCGGCTCTGGCCGTCGGGTTTCGGCCCCGACCACGGACCGCCCCGAACCGCGACCCGAGGGGCCCTGGCTCCGGCCCCTGGCTCCGGCCCCTGGCTCCGGCCACCGACCCACGCGGGACCTTGTGACCCCGAGGGTCCCAGCGTCCGGCCTCCGGTTCTCGGGCTCCGGCTCCCGGCCCTCGGCTCCCGGCCTCTGGCCTTTGCCTTCGGCTCCCGGCCTCCGCCCTCAGCTCCCGAACGTCGGGCTCCGGCCTGCGGCTCTCGGGCGTCGGCCGCAGGTTCCTCGTCGGCGGGCGCAAAGGCACGGGGCACGGAGGCGCGAGCGGAGCGGGGGTCGCCCCATCGTGGGCGTGTGGGCGTGGGTTGGGGGACTGGGGTCATGGGGTGGGGTTGAGGGTGGTTAGGAGGGTTTTGACGGTGGTGGTGTCGCCGGAGGTTATGGCGCTGCCTATCCCGCAGGCCACCGCGCCGGCGGCGATCCAGGCCGGGGCGTTTTCCACGGTGACCCCGCCGGTCGGGACCACCGGGGCCTGGGGGAGGGCCTGGAGGAGGTCGCGCAGGACGTCGGGGGAGGAGGCGCGGGCGGGGAAGAGCTTCACGGCGTCGGCCCCCGACTCCAACGCGGTCACGATCTCTGTCGCCGTCGCCACGCCAGGCAGTACGGCCAGGCCGTACCGATGACCGGTGGACAGGACCTGCCGGTGCAACGACGGGGAGACCAGGAAGCGGGCGCCGGCCAGGGCGGCGAGGCGGGCGGTCGGTTCGTCCAGGACGGTGCCGGCGCCGATCACCGCGTCCGGGCGGGAGCGGACGATCTCGGCGATGGCGTCGATGGCGCCGGGCGTGGTCAGGGACACCTCGACGACGTCCAGGCCGGCGTCCACGGTGGTGATGGCCGCCTGTACCGCCGTCTCGGCGTTGACGGCGCGGACGATGCCGACGACGCGGCGTTCGGCGATCCTGTTCATGACCTGCCAGCGATACATGCTCATCTCCACCCATGCGCTCAACCGAATCGGTCAATCATCCCCGGTCCGGTCGGCTCCCCTACATTCCGTCGCCGTCCCAGCGGCCTCGGGAGCGGGAGCGTACGGGCAGGCTGGAGATGATCGGCGCCGGGATCGGGTCGCCCGGCTTCCACACCCGCCCGGTGCCCCAGTTGTGCGCGCCCGCGTCCGTGCGCTCGTCCGGATGCTCCAGCGAGGCCGGATCCGCACCCCAGTCCAGAGCCTCCGCACCCTCGTGGTGGGTGTGGCCGCCCTGGAGGCGGGCGGCGTCGCGAGCCTTGGCGATGGCGAGCAGGCTGTGGTCGGTTCCCTGGCCGTGCGGGACGTAGTCGGCGTCCGTGCCGCCTGTCTGCCGTGAGTAGTCCAGTGACGCCCGCAACATCGCCAGTTCTTGCGGCGCTCGCTGCCCCACCCCGAGATCGTGGGTGGACTGCGACCACCGCCCGGCGGGCCCGTAGTTGAGCGCCTCACCGCCCCACCGGACCCACTCGTTCTGCGTGTACCAGTTGAACAACTCCCCGTCCGACCGCAGCAACCACGTGGCCCCACCCTCCATCGAGGTGAAGTGCCCGTGTTTCACCCGGGCGGGCCGGAAGAAGTACGTGCCGAGGTCGAGCGTCCCGAAGTTGTACTCCATGTGCCCCTGCAGCGTGTACGCCTCCTCGTAGCAGGGATGGTGGGCGAGCCGGTGGTCGGCCCAGCCCTCCTGCGCGTGCACCAGCCGGGTGTAGAAGCCCGTCAAAGGGTCCACATGGAGGTATTTGATGAAAAGTCCGGGCATGGGGCCGGGGTTCGGCACCGCGTCCCACTCCATCGCCGCCGAGTCGATCACGATGACGTCCTCCCGGGCCTCCGCCCAGCGCGCGGCACCGGTGTCGAAGCCGGCGTCGCCGTACTCGCGATAGTGGAGGATCCGCGTCCCCTCGGCGAACGTGATCGCCTCGACCGGCACTCCCTTCGGCGCGTACACGTAGCCGCCCTGGCCGAGGCGCCGCCCGCCGTACGTCATCGAGCCTTCGAGCACGTAGAACTCGCTGTCGGCGTGATGCACGCCCGGCCCGCGCCCCCAGCCGGTGTGGAAGTCGACGCGCAGCGACGACGAGCCGTCCTCCTCGTCCACGGACAGGCGCCGCTCGCTCGCCCGCCCCTCGCCGCCGACGAGTTCGGCCGCGTGCCAGATGTAGTCGCCTTCTTGGATCACTTCAACGTGGGGACGCATGCCACTCCTTCAGCTCGCGCTTGAGGATCTTGCCCGCCGCGTTCCGTGGCAGCGCGGGCACGAACTCGATCTGCCGCGGCAGCTTGGCGCCCGACAGCCGCCGGCGGCAGTGCTCGACGAGCCGCGCCGCCTCGACCGCCGCGCCCGGCTCCGTGACCACGAACGCCGTCACCCGCTCGCCCCACCGCTCGTCCGGCAGCCCGACGACGGCGGCCTCGGCCACGCCGGGGTAGGCGGCCAGCGCCTCCTCGACCTCGCGCGGCGCGACGTTGACGCCACCCGAGATGATCATGTCCTTCTTGCGGTCGACGATGTAGAGGAAGCCCTCCTCGTCGCGTTCGACGAGGTCGCCGCTGGTCATGAAGCCGTCGGCGGTGGTGCACGCCGCGGTGGCGCCGGGGTCGCCGAGATAACCGTTCATGAGGTACGGCGAGCGCGAGAACAGTTCACCCTCGACGATCCTGACCTCGGTCATGAACCAGGGCGTCCCCACGGACCCGATCTTGCGCCGGGCGTCGGCGGGGCGGCAGTCGCTGATGATGCCCGCCTCGGTCGAGCCGTAGAGCTCGTGCACCCCGACCCCGGGAAAGGCGTCCAGCACCCACTCCTTGAGCGTGCGCGGCAGCGCGGCGGCATTGAAGAAGAGCGTGTCCAGCGAGGACAGGTCGTGCCTGCCGAGCCCGTGCGCGCGCAGCATGTGGGCGTGTGCCGGGACCAGGAACACCGACTGCGCCCGCGTCTCGGCGATCATGGCGAGCAGCCGCCCGGGGTCCCAGGCCCGTAACATCGCGACGGTCCCGCCGGTGTGGACCGGCGCGTACCCGAAGGCGAAGCCCGCGCCGTGGTACATGGGCGCGACCGCGATGGTCCTGCGTCCCGGCCCGAGCCCCCACTCCAGGGCGGCGGCGTAGAAGGTGAGGGCCCGCGAGCGGTGGCTGATGACCACGCCCTTGGGTCGCCCGGTGGTGCCCGAGGTGTAGGCGACGCAGAACGGCTCCCGCTCGTCCACCTCGACCCGCGGGTCGGTACCCGGCGAGGTGGCCAGCACAGCCTCATAGGACGGGCCGAGCGACAGAACGGTACGCGGCAACCGGTCCACGGCCCCGGCGAAGGCGTCGTCGAGCACGATGGCCCGAGCCTGCGAATGATCGAGGATGTACGCGCTCTCCGCGGCCGTCTGCCGGGGATTCATCGGCACCATGACCAGCCCGGCCTTGGCGATCCCGCAGGCCACCTCGGGATACTCCAGCCGATTCCCCATCAGCACCGCGACCCGTTCACCGGTACGTAACCCGGCCTTGAGCAGGGCGTTGGCCAGCCTGCTCGACCGATCGTCCAGGGCGCGAAAAGTCAGCTCCCGCCCGCCGTCGGCCACCGCGACGGCGGCAGGCGTCGCCGCGGCGAACTCACGCACGCCGCCGGCGATCGAGAGCTGCATGTTTCGCATAGTGAAACGCCTTTCCAATACATAGCATGATCCCCGCCCCCAGCGACGTCAACGACAATGGGCAGATGCTGACCATGCGCCCGTACACGGACGCCGACCTGCCCTGGATCCAGGAGACCGTCGCGGAGTGGATCGCCGGCGCGGGCCGCTGCGCCTACGACCACATCGGTGAGCTGCCCCACCGCATCTACGAGAACATCAGGGGCCGCCGCCCGACCGGAGAGGTCGTGCACGTCTGGGAGGACGGCGGCCGCCTGGTCGGCCTGACGGTCAACACCCGCTTCGAGAACGCCTTCGACGTCTTCACCGCCCCGGAACTGCGCGGCACCCAGGCCGAGGCCGACATGATCGAGGCCGCCTGCGAGACCACCGGCCGGGGCGAGGACGAGGTGCTGACCGACGTCTTCGACTGCGACACGGCCAGGATCGAGGTGCTGGAACGCCTGGGCTTCACCCGGTTCCGTACCTGGGACGACGTCAACGAGGCCGCCCTCACCGACCTGCCGGCGCCGAGCCCGCCCGCGGGCTTCACGCTGCGCGCCGCCCGGCTGGCCGACGCCGACGAGCTGGCCCGCGCCCGCAACAGCGCCTTCGACGCGGAGTGGACCGGCGCGCAGTACCGCGACGAGGTCATGCTCAAGCCCGGCTACGACGCCGACCGCGAGATCGTCGCCGAGTCGCCGGACGGCCGGATCGCCTCATTCCTCGTGTACTGGGTGGACCGGCGCAACGCCATCGGCCACTTCGAACCGGTCGGCACCCACGCCGACTACCACCGCCTGGGCCTGGCCAGGGCGACCATGCTGCACGCCATGCACCGGATGCGCGCCCTCGGCCTGACCACCGTCACCGTCAACCACGACGCGGAGAACGTCCCGGCGAGGAGGCTCTACGCCGCACTGGGCTTCAAGAAGACCCACGAGACGTACGGCTATCGTCGCTCGACGAGCCGGCCAGCAACGCCAACAGTCCCATGACCGAGCTGCCGATCACCGATCCCGCACCGCCGTCGGCCAACCAGTAGCCGCCCGCACCCAATGCCAGGAACGCGCCACCGGCGAACATGAGGAACGGGCCGTCCCCGTCGGCGTGTAGCGCGCCCCACCAAGCGGTCAGCGCCGCGAGGAACATGCCTCCGATCATGACGGCATCCGCGTCCGCCACGGGCCGGAGCTCCGCGACGATCGCGGCCACGATGGGGACGATCACCGCCGCGCCCGCCATGACCAGACCCGCCAGGGGGTCCCTCCGGTCGCGCGCGTCCACCGCCAGGCCGAGCGCCGCGGCGAGCACCGGCAGGAACAGGACGACCAGCAAGACGACCTGCCAGCCGCCGCCGAGACGGGCACCGGTCTGGTAGATGATCGCGCTGAACAGCCAGACGAAGCTCAATGCGGCCAACTGCCCCGGGCCCACGCCCGTCGTCTCCAGCGGACGAGGCGGCGGTGGGGGCGGCACGATCACCGGGGCCGCCTCCTCCTGCCGCGTGTCCCGGATCTCCATGGCGAGGTGCACGGCGCCGCGTACCACGGCCAGTTCCGGCTCCTCCACCTTCAGCACCGTCACCCCCGAGCGGCGCGAGATCTGCGCGTGCACCATCGGCAACCGGCTGCTCCCGCCCACCGGGATCACCTTGGTCACGTCGTCCCAGGCCAGCTCCTGGTCGCCGAGCAGCCGGTCGCACTCGTCCACGGTCTCGGCCAGCGGCTTGTCGAGGAGTTCGCCCAGTTCGTCCCGCGTCATCGTGAACAGGACCGGAGGGTTGAGCTCGGACAGCAGCGCTTGGTGTTCCTCCCGCTCCGACAGCGCGTGCTTGATCTTCTCGCAGGTGTCCCTGAGGCCGAGCCGCCTGCGCAGCACGGCAACGCCCGGCTCGGGGTCGGCGAACAGCTCGTCCACCTGCTCGGGGTGCCGCTCCCTGATCGCGGTGAGGATCTCGCGGTCGAAGTCGATCCCGCCGAGCGTGGGGATGCCGCCCGGCCGGCCCACGTCGCGAAAGCCCGCGTTCGTGGTGCCCTTGGTCAGGGCGCAGTCGAAGGTGCCGCCGCCCAGGTCGTAGAGCAGGATCGTCTGCTCGTCGAAGAAGCGCTGCCCGGTGACCGCGCCGCGTACCCCCGCGACGGGCTCGGACACGAGCGTGACCGTCGCCGGATCGAACCCCGCCAGCTGGGCGGCCTGCGTCATCAGGTCGTGGTTGCCGGCGTCCCAGCTGACCGGCACGGTGATGACGACCGCGTCGGGCTCGCCCGGCGCCGCCTGCCGCGCCTGCGCGCGCAGGAACCGCAGGACCTCGGCGGCCAGCTCGTGCACCTGATAGCGGCGGCCGTCGAGGTGGACGGGCGCGTCGTCGCCGAAGTCGCGCTTGAACTCGGTCCGGTAGTTCTGGATGTAGGCGGGCCCGAGCCGTTTCGCCGCCGTGCCCACGTGCAGCCTGCCCCCGGTCGCGAGCACCGCCGTCGGAATCTCGGCCGCGCCCGGCGTCTCCGGATCGGGCACCGCGACGACCCGCCCGTCCGCCAGCCCCACCATGATCGAGGAGTTGGACGTGCCGAAGTCGATGCCGTAAACCACTCCCACCGCTGCTGATCCCTCCGTCAGTGGCCGAGCCGCCGCACTCGCTCGCGCGCTGCGGCCAGCTCCCCTCGCACCCGCTCGTACTGCCCCGCCGTGATCGTGAGCTCCGCCATCCGCCGCTTCCGGTCCCGCGCGCTCGCCTCCCGCAGTACGGCCAGCCGTTCGATCGACCGGTCGAGCGCGTCACGCGTCTGGCGCAGCACGTCGTCGAAGTGCTCCAGCATGAGCGCCTTGCAGTCCTCGACCGCCTCGGCGAGGTCTTTCTCCGCCTTGGCGGCGTTCCGCTCGACCATGGGCAGCACGGCCTGGCTGAACTGCGCCGACCGCTCCAGTTTGACCTGTGTGAGCACGCGGTGCCGGTGTTCTTGCAACCCGGCCATGACGCCGAGGGCGCCGAGCGCGATCGCCGCGATCGCGCCGATCGCGATGCCGATGCCGGGCACCAGCGCGCCGGCGCCGGTGAAGATCGCGGTGCCGACGGCGCCGGCCACGGTCACGCCGGAGCTGACCGACGCCAGCCGCCCCTCCCTGGCGTGCTGGCGCAGCATGATGGCGGAGACGTCCAGCCTCGGCTGGTAGCCGGGCACCGCCGCGTTGAGCACGCCGATCGGCAGCCGGGTGGCCGCGGCGGTCTCCTCGCCGGTGCGGTCCACGGCGGCCAGCAGGTCGGCGCGGGCGGTGTCCAGGGCGTCGGCGAGTGCTCGCGTGGTGGCGTTGATGAGGCCCTCGGCGTCGTCGACGACCGCGCGCGAGTGGATGTGGCCGAGGAAGCGGTCGCGGATCGCCTGGTTGCGCGCGGCCAGCCGTTCGACGACGGGCGCGGCGGCCTCGTCGAACGAGGCCACCAGCGCCTCGCGCCAGGCGGCCCGGCCGGCCAGCAGCTCTTCGGCGCGCCTCCTGCTCTGCCGCAGCTCGGTGGCGATCCGCTCCAGTTCCTCGCCGGCCTCCAGCGCGGCCAGCTCGTTGGTGACGGGGGCCTCGGCCGCGGCCTGCACCTCGTCCAGGAGGTCGAGGGCACGTTCCAGGTGCCGGGCGCCGCAGGTCGCGGCCAGGCGGTCGCGCAGCTGCCGTTCCAGTTCCGGCAGGCCGGACTCGCCGGGCGATTCGGGGCGGCCCTGCTGCAGCGCCCGGAGCCTGCGGTGGGCGGAGACCGGCAGCACGACGAGGTCCTCCGGCGCCAGCCCCGTCGCCGCGGCGATCTTCCGGCGGGCGACCCTGACCTCGTGCTCCTGGTCGAAGACCGACTCCACCTTGGTGATCGCGGTGACCACGACCGGGCAGGCGGCGAACGCCTTCTCGACGTGCGCCAGTTCGTTGACGCTCAGCGTCTCCTCGCTGCTGCCGACATAGAGGATCGCGTCCGCCCGCGACAGGGAGGCGTAGGTGGCGTCGGTGTGGGCGTTGTTCACACCGCCGATGCCCGGGGTGTCGACCAGGACCAGCCCGTCGCGCAGCAGTTCGGCCGGCGTTTCGACGGTGACGAGGTGGTCGACGTTCGTCTGGTCGGCGACGTGCCGGTCGAGCTCGCCGAGCGGGATCTCGCGCCGCTCGCCCGAGCTCTCGTGGACGAACGCGGCCTCCCGCGACCCCCACCGCAGGACGGTGACGACACAGGTGGTCACGGCGGAGTTCACCGGCAGGAGGCGTTGGCGGCCGAGCAGGGCGTTGATCAGGCTGGACTTGCCGCGGCTGAACTCGCCCATGACGACGACCTGGTACGTCCCGGTCTGGACCCGCCGGACGCTCTCTTCGAGCTTGGCCCGCAGCGCCTCGGTGAGTTCCAGGCCCGCGACCAGGCGCTCGTGCAGGGCGAGGACGTCGGCGCGTACCCTGGCCAGATCCTCGTGGCTCATCGCGCCGGCTCCTCGACGTAGGCGAGCACCTGCTGGGGCCGCAGGACCAGCCCGCGCCACTGGTAGCCGGGGCGGACGGTCTCGGCGATCGTGCCCGGCAGGCCGGGCTCCGCCGTGGGGCGCACGCCCACGACCTGATGCCGCTCGGGGACCAGCTCGCCGCTGTCGTCCAGCGGCTCCACCTCGCCCTCGCGCAGCATCTGGATGAGCTGGCCGGCGACCCAGCCGACCAGCTTGGCCGGCGGCTCCAGGCCGGTGGCGAGGTCGCGGCCGCTCAGCTCGTCCAGGCGTTCCGTGAGGTCCACCAGTGCGTTCACCATGCGCGGGAGAGGTACGTGCGTGCCCTGCGCATGGCGCAGGCGGTCCAGTTCCGCGCGCAGCTCGCGCTGGGTCCGTTCCAGGGTCTCGACCTCGGCCAGCGCGCGCTCCAGCAGCGCGGCGGTACCGACGTCGGGCGGGTCCTGGCGGTTGCCGGTGAGGACGGCCAGCCGTACCAGAAGGTGCTCGGCGAGTTTGCGGGGTTTGACCAGGGGATCGACGAGCCTGCTCAGCAGGTCTCTGGGTCGAGCAGGCGCTGGGCCACCTGGAGGCGATCCATGATCCGCTCGTAGCTGCGCACCATCGTGTGGGCCGTCTGCCTGTCCACCCTGCCGGTGAGGGGGTCGTTCATCCGGGTGTTCCATTGGTGCGCTCGCTCCTTCGCTCGTCGCATCATCCGGCTGACCGGCTCGTCGTCCTCGAAGCCGAGCCGGGCCGCGCATGAGGTGCCCTTCTCGCCGGTGACCTGCAGGAGTTGCTCCGCCTCCGCCGGTCGCAAACGGGTGGCGCCCTGGTAGTGGGCGGCGAGCGCGGTCAGCTCCGCGAAGCCGTGCTCGGAGCGCTGGAACCGCTCGACCCGCTTCGCCACCTCGTCGGCAGCCGTCTTCGCGGCGCTGCCCGGCGGCAGGCCCTCGCGGCAGCTCGCCAGCGCCGCCCGTACCGCGATCATGGCCTGGTCCAGCTTGATGAGTCCGGCGCGGTTGCCGAAGTGCCCGCTGATCAGCCGGCGTAGCCCGCCCACGCCGCTCTCCTCGACCAGGTGCCCGGGGAGGGCGGCGGGGTCGAGGCCGTCGCGCAGCGCGCCGCACGCCAGGTGGACGCCCCAGGCGCCGAGCAGCTCGACGAGCTCTTTCCGGTACGCCGGCAGCAGCGGACCGGCGGCGTCCTGGAACTCGCGCAGGTCGCCCAGCTCGCCGGCCAGATCGGCGGCGGAGACGGCGGCCAGCTCACGCAGCCACGCGAGATGGCGTTCCTCCATCGCCTGCGCGCCGGCGGCGACCTTGGCCGCGATCGGAACCACCAGGTAGAACAGGCGGCTCAGGTCGGTGGCGCCCCGGTAGACGTCGATGACCTGACTCGCGCCGTCGCGCAGCGGATGGAAGGCCAGCGGGTCCCCGAACACCGGCGGCCAGCTCTGGTCGCACCTGCTGAGCACGCCGAACGCCTTGAACGGCGTCAGCATGCCGGCCCGGTCGCCGAGGAAGGCGGAGACCGCGGCCACGTCCTGGTTGCTGACATCGCGGCTGAACAGGTAGAGGACGGCGTCGGCCTGGTCGAGCTCGTCGATGCTCTCCTGGTGGAGGGTCTGCGGGTCGCGGCCCAGGAGTTCCAGCACGCCGGGGTCCTGGACGCCCATCGTGGCCAGGGTGTTGGCCGAGTCCCGGCCGTAGACGCTGCCCAGGCCGGGGGTGTCGACGAGGTGGAAGTCGTTCAGGAAGGGGTTCGGCAGGCCGT
Organism: Nonomuraea sp. NPDC059007; assembly: GCF_042740555.1. Taxonomy (NCBI): domain Bacteria; kingdom Bacillati; phylum Actinomycetota; class Actinomycetes; order Streptosporangiales; family Streptosporangiaceae; genus Nonomuraea; species Nonomuraea sp. NPDC059007. Next base: position 70,513 of record NZ_JBHYJD010000050.1, read on the forward strand.
ACTCGACCTTGCGGACACGGACGAGGTCGGCCAGGTGCGCCTCGTCGCGGACGGTCCAGCGCGCGAACTCCGACGGCGCGACCTGCCGCGCCGGGCCGTCGCGGAAGTGCACGGTCAGCCTCGGGCGCGGGGCGTGGACCAGCTCGTTCACGTTGAACGTCAGCTCCTCGCGGCCGGTGACCGCCACCTGTTCGCCGAGCAGCGCGTTGACCAGCGTGGACTTGCCGCGTTTGATCTGGCCCGCCACGGCCAGCCGCATGGGCTCGGCGAGCCGGGCCGCGGCGGTGCGCAGGGCGTCGGCCAGCGGGGAGAGTTCGGGGGTTTTGTTCGCCTGGAGCGCGCACTCGCGCAGGATCGTTCCCGCGCGCGCGACCGCGGGCACGAGCAGATGTTCGGGGGGTTTCATCAGGTCGCATGTTTAGCGACCGAGAGTGACTCCGTCCACCTCTCGCGAGAAAGGACACGTGAAACCAGAAGTTATGGTCGTCCGATACTGAGATCCGCGAAGACCGCCCGGTGGTCCGTGCCGGGCACGTCGAGGATCTCCACCCGGCGCACGCCGATGGAACGATCGACCAGGATGTGGTCGATCGTGATGATCGGCGGGATCGCCCGGCCGCGCGGCCACGTCGGGACGAGCCCCTTGCCCACCTGGGCGGCGGCGTCGGTGTAGCCCCGGTCCAGCAGGGCGCGGAAGGCGTGGTGGTCGAGGCTGGCGTTGAAGTCGCCCGCGAGGATCCGCCCCGGCGCGGCATCGGGCAGCGCCGCCATTGAAACGTTCCATTCCGCGTAGAGGCGGGGCAGGGGCGGGTTCGGGTGCACCGCCACCACCTCCACCGGCCCGGACGGCAGCGCCACCCTGGCCGCCGGCATGTGGTGCCCGATCGGCGTGAACAACCCCTCGATCTTGGTCAGCGGGTAGCGCGAGTAGATGCCGCTGCCGGCCGGCCCCTCCGCCTCCTCCAGCACCGTGTACGGCAGAAGCCGCCCCAGCCCCGCCGCCTCCAGCGCGGCGACCTGGTGGGGTCTGAGCTCCAGCGCGCTGAGGACGTCCACGTCAAGGCGCGTGACCAGGTCCACGACCGCGGCGGGGTCGGCCCGCCCGAACAGGTTCGACGAGAGCACGCGCAGCGCGGTCCCGCCGGCCGGGGCCGGATCCGACACGACCCTGGGCAGGATCACGGCGACCATCGCGACGGCGGCGGCCAGGGCGACCAGCGCGGCCGGCCGGTCGCGGAAGAACAGGACCGCCGCCGAGAGCAGCGCGAGCACGGCGGCGAAGGGTGTCAGCGTCATCAGCTGGGTGAGCGGCCAGCCCGCCTCCAGGCCCGTGAGCCGGACCAGCGCCCAGCCCGCCAGAAGCGCCGCCACCAGCCACGACATCAGGCGCGGGCGCCGCTTCCTCGTCACCGGCTCCGTGACAGTGTCCAAGGCACCCGCCCGTCAGTCTCAAGGTTTGCCTGAACCTTAAACCGTCTCGGCGCGGCGGCGCAGCCGTTGACCCGTCCTTATCCGGACATTAATTGCCGTTACACAAGTGCGATATACGGATGACCGCCTTAGAGCGGGCGACCGGTGCGCCGCTGGTCCGGGACGGCACCACACGAGTCCCGTCAGGCGCACGGCGCTCGCCTGACACCGGCGCGGCCCGGCGACCGAGGCCGGGCCGCGCCCCCTCCTTTCCGTGGCGCGCGGACGGATCTAGCCTCGAAGAGGAAGGGACACCGCCATGGAAACCACCATCATCCTGCTGGGGCTCGCCGCGTTCCTCGTCCTGCTGGTCCTGGTGACCGGGTTCAGGGTCGTCAATCAGGTGGAACGCGGGGTCGTCTTCCGCCTGGGCCGGGCGCAGCAGCGGGTACGGCAGCCGGGGCTCAGGGTCCTGATCCCGCTCGTCGACCAGATGACCAAGGTCAACGTCCAGATCGTCACCATGCCCGTCCCGACGCAGGAGGGCATCACCCGCGACAACGTCTCCGTCCGCGTGGACGCCGTCGTCTACTTCCGCGTCCAGGATCCGATGCGGGCCTCGATCGAGGTGCAGAACTACCTGTTCGCGATCGAGCAGGTGGCCCAGACCTCGCTGCGCAACATCATCGGCAAGAGCGAACTTGACGACCTGCTGTCCAACCGGGAGGAACTGCACCGGGGCCTGGCCCTGATGATCGACAGTCCGGCGCTGGGCTGGGGCATCCACATCGACCGCGTGGAGATCAAGGACGTTCAGCTGCCGGAGTCGATGAAGCGCTCGATGTCACGCCAGGCCGAGGCCGAGCGCGAACGGCGGTCGCGGGTGATCGTTGCCGACGGCGAACTGCAGGCCGCCCAGAAGCTGGCCGACGCCTCGGGCATCATGTCCCAGACGCCGGGAGCGCTGCAGTTGCGCCTGCTGCAGACGGTGGTGGAGGTGGCGGCGGAGAAGAACTCCACGCTGATCATGCCGCTGCCGGTGGAACTGCTCCGCTTCTTCGACAAGGCCACCCAGGCCGCGGCGACACCCGACAGGCAGGACACCGTCAAGGAGTCGAAGGACACGGTCAAGGAGCTCAAGGACGTGGCCGAGGAGCCACGGGCGGTCGGCGAAAGCGAGCGGCCCGCCCTCGACGAGGGACAGCGGCGCGCGCCCGAGGCCGCGGGAACCGGCCAGGCGGACGTCGTGACGGCGAGAACCACGTCCGACGTGAGAAGCGCCTGACGATCGGGCGGTACCGGGGGCGGCGGGGGGTGTGGGCGGCGGCTTGCCGTAAGGGCGCGGAGGGGGTTGCCCTGACGGGAAGAGACGCCCTGACGGGAAGCGATCGTCGTCGGGATGGTGTCAAAAGGTGGCTTGTGGGCGTATGGAACCCGTCAAGAACGGCAAAAGCGCATAAATCTCCCGCTTTGCTTACGGAGCAAGCAACTTTCCGGAGCTGAGGAGTGGGGATGGCAGACGTCATCTTCGTCGCCCTGACGATCGCGTTGTTCGTGATCCTGGGGCTAGTGGTGAAGGCGGTGGAGCGCCTGTGAGCGCGATCAATGCCACCGGCCTTTTCGTGGCCGTCGGCCTGGTGATCTTCATGGTCGCGGCCCTGCTATTCCCGGAGCGGTTCTAGTGGGCTGGATCTTCATCGCTTCCCTCGTCCTCGCGCTGGTCATCACGCACAAGCCGCTGGGCGACTACATGTACCGCGTGTACACGAGCGTCAAGCACAACGTGGTGGAGCGCTTCATCTACCGTCTGCTCGGCGTCCAGGCCGACTCCGAGCAGCGCTGGGGCGTCTACGCGCGCAGTGTTCTCGCGTTCTCGGTCATCTCCCTCCTCGTCCTGTACGGCCTGCAGCGCCTCCAGGACAAGCTCTTCCTGAGCCTGGGCTTCGACCCCGTCCCCGACCACATCGCCTGGAACACCGCGGTCAGCTTCGTCACCAACACGAACTGGCAGGCCTACTCCGGCGAGTCGACGATGGGCCACCTGGTCCAGATGTCCGGCCTGGCCGTGCAGAACTTCGTCTCGGCCGCGGTCGGCATGGCCGTCGCGATCGCGCTGGTCCGCGGCTTCGCCCGCAGGGGCACCGACACCCTCGGCAACTTCTGGGTGGACCTGGTGCGCGGCACCCTCCGCATCCTGCTGCCGATCGCCTTCGTCGGCGCGCTGATCCTCGTGGCCGGCGGCCTGGTGCAGAACTTCATCGGCCCGCACGAGATCGCCGGCCTGACCGGTCCCACGAACATGACCGGCGGCCCGGTGGCCAGCCAGGAGGTCATCAAGGAGCTCGGCACCAACGGCGGCGGTTTCTACAACGTCAACTCGGCGCACCCTTTCGAGAACGCCACCAACTGGACCAACTGGTTCGAGATCTTCCTCATCCTGCTGATCCCGTTCGCGCTCCCGCGCACCTTCGGCAAGATGGTCGGCCAGATCCGCCAGGGCTACGCGATCCTCGCCGTCATGGGCGTCATCGCCCTGGTCAGCGTCACGCTGACCAACGTCTTCGAGCTGGGCGGCAACGCCACGGTCCCGCAGGCGATCGGCTCGGCGATGGAGGGCAAGGACGTCAGGTTCGGCGTCGCCAACTCCGCCACGTTCGGCGCGGCCACCACGCTGACCAGTACCGGCGCCGTGGACTCCTTCCACGACTCCTACACGCCGTTCGGCGGCATGATGACGATGTTCAACATGATGCTCGGCGAGGTCGCCCCCGGCGGCGTCGGCGCGGGCCTGTACGGCATGCTCATCCTCGCCGTGATCACCGTGTTCGTTGCCGGCCTCATGGTGGGCCGCACCCCCGAATACCTGGGCAAGAAGATCGGCGCCCGCGAGATCAAGCTGGCCTCGATGTACTTCCTGGTCACCCCGATCCTCGTCCTGGTCGGCACCTCGCTGGCCATGGGCAACGAGGCGGGCCTGGCGGCGATGCTGAACAGCGGGCCGCACGGCTTCTCCGAGATCCTCTACGCCTTCACCAGCGCCTCGAACAACAACGGCTCGGCCTTCGGCGGTGTCACCGTCAACACCCCGTGGTACGACGTGGCGCTCGGCCTGTGCATGCTGCTCGGCCGCTTCCTGCCGATCATCTTCGTACTCGCCCTGGCCGGTTCGCTGGCCAAGCAGACCCCGGTCCCGGAGACGGCGGGCACGCTGCCGACGCACCGTCCGCAGTTCGTCGGCATGGTCGTCGGCGTGACGATCATCCTCGTCGCCCTGACCTTCCTCCCGGCGCTCGCGCTGGGGCCGCTCGCAGAAGGACTCCTGTCATGACGACCCAGACGGTCGAGACCCCCAAGAGCACCGGCAAGGTCGGTGGGGGCCTGCTCGATCCCCAGCAGATGGTGCGGTCCCTGCCGGACGCGTTCAAGAAGCTGAACCCGGCCACGCTGTGGCGTAACCCGGTGATGCTGATCGTGGAGATCGGCGCGGTCTTCACCACCGTTCTGGCGATCCTGCAGCCTTCCTTCTTCGCCTGGGCGACCGTGGTGTGGCTCTGGCTGACGGTGGTCTTCGCCAACCTGGCCGAGGCGGTCGCGGAGGGACGCGGCAAGGCCCAGGCGGCCACGCTGCGCAAGGCCAAGACCGACACGGTGGCGCGCAGGCAGTCGGGCGAGACGGTCCCGGCGACGCAGCTCCAGCAGGGTGACATCGTGGTCGTCGAGGCCGGGGAGATCATCCCGGGCGACGGCGACGTGATCGAGGGCATCGCCTCGGTGGACGAGTCGGCCATCACCGGCGAGTCCGCCCCGGTCATCCGCGAGTCCGGCGGCGACCGCTCGGCGGTCACCGGCGGCACCAAGGTCCTGTCGGACCGGATCGTCGTCCAGATCACCCAGAAGCCCGGCGAGAGCTTCATCGACCGGATGATCGCCCTCGTCGAGGGCGCCAACCGGCAGAAGACGCCCAACGAGATCGCGCTGAACATCCTGCTGGCCGCGCTCACGATCATCTTCCTGGTCGCGACCGTCACCATGCAGCCGATGGCGATCTGGGCCAAGGGCCAGAACCCCGGCATTCCCGACTCCCTCGCCCTGACCGGCGACGGCGTCAGCGGGATCGTGCTGGTCTCGCTGCTGGTCTGCCTCATCCCGACCACGATCGGGGCGCTGCTGTCGGCGATCGGCATCGCCGGCATGGACCGCCTGGTCCAGCGCAACGTCCTGGCGATGTCGGGCCGCGCGGTCGAGGCCGCGGGCGACGTGTCCACGCTGCTGCTGGACAAGACGGGCACGATCACGCTGGGCAACCGGCAGGCGTCGGAGTTCGTCCCGGTCGCCGGCGTCACCGAGCAGGACCTCGCCGAGGCGGCGCAGTTGTCCAGCCTCGCCGACGAGACGCCCGAGGGCCGCTCGATCGTGGTCTTCGCCAAGGAGAGGTACGGCCTGCGCGAGCGGGACGTGCACAACGCGTCCTGGGTGCCGTTCACCGCACAGACCCGCATGTCCGGCGTCGATCTGGACGGCCGCGAGGTCCGCAAGGGCGCGGCCACCGCGGTCATGAAGTGGGTACGCGACGGCGGCGGCCACCCGACCGACGAGGTCGGCCACATCGTGGACGGCATCTCGGCCAGCGGCGGCACCCCGCTCGTGGTGGCCGAGAAGGGCCGCGTCCTGGGCGTCATCCACCTCAAGGACGTCGTCAAGGCGGGCATGCGCGAGCGCTTCGACGAGATGCGCCGCATGGGCATCCGAACCGTCATGATCACCGGTGACAACCCGCTGACCGCCAAGGCGATCGCGGACGAGGCCGGTGTGGACGACTTCCTGGCCGAGGCGACGCCCGAGGACAAGCTCGCGCTGATCAAGCAGGAGCAAGAGGGCGGCCGGCTGGTCGCCATGACCGGTGACGGCACCAACGACGCCCCCGCGCTCGCGCAGTCGGACGTCGGCGTGGCCATGAACACCGGGACCAGTGCCGCCAAGGAAGCCGGCAACATGGTCGACCTCGACTCCAACCCGACCAAGCTCATCGAGATCGTCGAGATCGGCAAGCAGCTCCTCATCACCCGGGGCGCGCTGACCACGTTCTCGATCGCCAACGACATCGCCAAGTACTTCGCGATCATTCCCGCGATGTTCGCGGCGGTGTATCCGGGCCTGGACACGCTGAACATCATGCGCCTGGCCAGCCCGCAGTCGGCGATCCTGTCCGCGGTCATCTTCAACGCGATCGTCATCGTGGCGCTGATCCCGCTGGCCCTGCGCGGCGTGCGCTACCGGCCGTCCAGCGCCTCGAAGCTGCTCAGCCGCAACCTCTACGTCTACGGCCTGGGCGGCATCGTCGCCCCGTTCATCGGGATCAAGATCATTGATCTCCTCATCCAGTTCCTTCCGGGGATGTCTTAAATGGAACGTCTGCCCAGCTGGATCCGCCAGCACCTCGCGGCTGTCCGCGCGGTCATCGTCCTGACCCTGGTCACCGGCGCGATCTACCCGCTCCTGGTGACCGGGGCGGCGCAGGCCGTGTTCAACCACAAGGCCAACGGCTCGATGACCGACAAGGGCAGCGAGCTGATCGGCCAGAAGTTCACCGACGCGGACGGCAACCCCGTCAAGAAGTACTTCCAGAGCCGCCCGTCGGCGGCCGGTGACGGCTACGACATGCTGTCCACCGCCGCCAGCAACCTCGGCCCCGAGGACGTCCTGGATGTGCTCCCCGACCCGAACGGCGCTGACGACGCCGCGAAGGAGGGCAAGCAGTCGCTGCTCACCCAGGTCTGCGCCCGCTCCAAGGCGGCCGGCGAGCTGGAGGGCGTCAGCGGCGCCCGGCCGTTCTGCACCGCCGACGGCGTCGGCGCCGTGCTGAAGGTCTTCCCGGCCATCGGCACGCCGACCCGGGCGGTCAGCGTCAACCAGGCCTGCCCCGCCCAGCCCTTCGTCGCCGAATACCAGGGCGTCAAGGTCGAGTGCGGCAAGCCCGGTGAGGACTACGCGGCCGGCCGTACCGTGCCGGTGCGCGGGAACGTCACCGACGTGAAGGTGCCCGCGGACGCGGTCGCGGCCAGCGGGTCCGGCCTGGACCCGCACATCTCGGTCGCCTACGCGGAGCTGCAGGCGCCCCGCGTGGCCAAGGAGCGCGGCAAGCCCGTCGAGGCGGTCAGGAAGCTGATCGCCGACAACACGACCGGCCGCACGCTCGGTTTCATGGGCGAGCCAGGGGTCAACGTGCTCATGCTCAACCTGGCACTCGACAAGGAGTAGGGCATGCCACGCGGCCGGCTGAGGGTCTACCTGGGCGCCGCACCAGGGGTGGGGAAGACCTTCGCGATGCTGGGTGAAGGCCGCCGGGCGCTGGAGCGGGGCAGGGACGTGGTCGTGGGGGTGGTGGGTGACCACCGCCCCCCCCCCCCCCCGAAACAAACCCCCCACAGACCCCACCCCCCCCCCCCCCCCCCCAAACCCCCCAACCCCCCCCCCCCCCCCCCCCCCCCCCCCCCCCCCCCCCCACACCCCCCG
>NZ_JBHYJD010000050.1:78444-81047 GCF_042740555.1 Nonomuraea sp. NPDC059007
CTTTGTCTACCCCCCGCGGGGGGGGGGCCACCCCCGGGGGGGGGGGGGGCCCCGCGGGGGGGGCGGCGGGGGGGGGGGGGCGGGGGGCGGGCGGCCCCCCCCCCCCCCACGGCCGCCCCCTCACCGAGAACCTCCTGGAAGGGATGGAGGTGATCCCCCGCAAGACGATGGTCCACCGGGGGGCCACCTTCACCGAGCTCGACGTGGACGCGGTCCTGGCGCGCGCGCCGAAGATCGCGCTCATCGACGAGCTGGCGCACACCAACGTCCCCGGCTCCCGGAACGCCAAGCGCTGGCATGACATCGAGGAGATCCTCGACGCCGGCATCAGCGTCATCTCCACCGTGAACGTGCAGCACCTGGAGTCGCTCAACGACGTCGTCCAGCAGATCACCGGTATCCCGCAGCGGGAGACCGTCCCCGACGAGGTGGTCCGCCGTGCCACGCAGATCGAGTTGGTCGACATGTCACCGGAGGCCCTGCGCCGCCGGATGGCTCACGGCAACATCTACGCCCCGGAGAAGGTCGATGCCGCCTTGTCCAACTATTTCAGAGTCGGCAACCTCACCGCCCTGCGCGAGCTGGCCTTGCTGTGGGTCGCGGGAAAAGTCGATGAGCAACTCGATCGCTACCGCAGCGACCACGGCATCAAGGGCACCTGGGAGGCGCGCGAGCGCGTCGTCGTCTGCCTGACCGGCGGTCCTGAAGGCGACACTCTGGTACGGCGGGCCGCCCGCATCGCCGCCCGCACCAAGGGCGCCGACCTGCTCGCGGTCCACGTGACCAGGGCCGACGGCCTGTCCAGCGGCGATCCGGCCAGCCTGGCCAGGCAGCGTTCCCTGGTCGAGAGCATGGGCGGCACCTACCACCAGGTGGTCGGCGACGACATCCCACGCGCGCTGCTCGACTTCGCCCGCGGCGTCAACGCCACCCAGCTCGTGCTCGGCGCCTCGCGGCGCGGCAGGTTCGCGCAGATCTTCTCGCGCGGCGTCGGCGTGGACACCACGGCGCTGTCCGGCTCCATCGACGTGCACATGATCACGCACGAGGAGGCGAAGAAGGGGCGCCGCCGGCCGCAGCGCACCAGGGCGGCGCTCACCCGCACCCGGCGGCTGATCGGCTGGCTGACGGCCCTGCTGGGCATGCCGTCGCTGACGGCGGGGCTCGTCCCGTTCCGCGATGACCTGTCACTGCCGAGCGAGATCCTGTTCTTCCTGGTCATGACCGTCGGGGTGGCGCTGATCGGCGGCATGTGGCCGGCGATCACGGCGGCGGTGGGCGGGTCGTTGTTGCTCAACTTCTTCTTCACGCCACCGGTGAGCGAGTTCACGATCAGCGATCCGGAGAACCTCTTCGCGCTCATCGTGTTCGTGCTGGTGGCGGCGGCGGTGTCCACGATCGTGGATCTGGCGGCCCGCCGTACCAGGGAGGCGGCGCGCGCGAGCGCGGACGCGGAGGTGCTCTCGACGCTGGCCGGGCACGTGCTGCGCGGGGAGTCGGCGGTCTCCGAGCTGCTGGTGCGGGTGCGGGAGACGTTCGGGCTGACCTCGGTCACGCTGCTCGAACGCCTGCCGGACACCGGCCGCGCGCCCGACGACCACACCGACCCGGCGGCCTGGCGCATCGTCGCCACGACCGGCGGCACGCCGTGCACGACGCCGTCCGGCGGCGACACCGACGTGGTGATCGAGGAGGACCTCGTGCTCGCCGCGCGGGGCGGGCTGCTGGACGCCTCCGACCGGCGGGTGCTGGAGTCGTTCGCCGCGGAGATCGCGGTGGCGCTGCGCCAGCAGCGGCTGGAGGAGGAGGCCGAGCAGGCCAAGCCGCTGGCCGAGGCGGACAAGATGCGCACGGCGCTGCTGGCGGCGGTCAGCCACGACCTGCGTACCCCGCTGGCCTCGGCGAAGGCGGCGGTGGAGAGCCTGCGCAACGACGAGATCGACTGGAGCCCCGAGGACCGCAGCGAACTGCTGGCCACGGCCGAGGAGTCGCTGGCCCGCCTCGACCGCCTGGTGGCGAACCTGCTCGACATGAGCCGCCTGCAGGCCGGGGTGCTCGGCGTCGGCCTGCAGGCGGTGGCGCTCGAAGAGGTGGTGCCCCGGGCCGTCGACGACCTGGGCCCGCTGCGCGAGCGGGTCGAGGGCGACATCTCCATCGAACTGCCCGAGATCATCGCCGACCCGGCGCTGCTCGAACGCGTGCTGGTCAACCTGATGTCCAACGCGGTCCGCTACAGCCCGCCCGGCAAAAAGGTGGTCATCACCGGGAGCTGGCACGGCGACCACGTGGAGATCCGGGTGATCGACCGCGGTCCCGGCATCCCGCCCGATGCCCACGACCGCGTCTTCCTGCCTTTCCAACGACTGGGTGACCGCGACAACCACACCGGTGTCGGCCTGGGCCTGGCTCTCTCCCGGGGCCTGGCCGAGGCGATGGGCGGCACTCTGGTCCCCGACGAGACACCAGGGGGAGGTCTCACCATGATCCTCACGATGCCCATCAAGGAGCTGGCTGCCTAATGCTTCTGTCAAGCTGCGGTGCGGATCTGGTGCCCGGGGTCGTAGGGCTTGCGGGTGCGCAAGATGGCGTGCAGGACGTTGATG
>NZ_JBHYJD010000051.1:0-79084 GCF_042740555.1 Nonomuraea sp. NPDC059007
TCAACGTCCTGCACGCCATCTTGCGCACCCGCAAGCCCTACGACCCCGGGCACCAGATCCGCACCGCAGCTTGACAGAAGCATTAGGCAGCCTCCCCGGGGGTGAGCCAGCGGTAGGCGAGGTCGACCGCGAGGTTGGCGGCGACCACGACCAGCGTGCTCGCGATCACGATGCCCTGCAGCACGGGCAGGTCCTGGCGGGTCACGGTGGACTCGGCGAGCGTGCCGAGGCCCGGCAGCCCGAACACCGTCTCCACCACGACCGCGCCGCCGAGCAACTGGCCCGTCTCCAGCCCGATCACCGTCACGTACGGCACGGCCGCGTTGCGCAGCGCGTGTTTGCGCAGCACGGTGACCGCGAGCAGCCCCTTGGCCCGCGCGGTCCGCACGTAGTCGGTCTCCAGCACGTCGGCCAGCGCCGCCCGGAGCTGGCGGGTCGGCTCGACCGCGGCGGCCAGCCCCAGCGTCAGCGCGGGCAGCGCCAGATGCGCGGCGAAGGCGCCGATCCCGTCGCCGATCGGCCGGTAGCCCGTGGCGGGGAAGAGCGGATAGGTGATCGCGAGGGCGAGGATCAGCAGCAGCCCCAGCCAGAACGACGGCGTCGCCACGGCCAGCGCGGTGCCGGAGGAGATGACCCGGTCGAGCCGGCCGCCGGGCCGCAGCGCCGCCAGCGTGCCCAGCGGGATGGAGATGAGCACGGCGACGGCCATCGCGGCGAGTGCCAGCGACAGCGTCACCGGCAGCCGCTCGGCGAGGATCTCGGTGACCGGCTGCGAGTTGTACAGCGAGGTGCCGAGGTCGCCGGAGAGCGCCGCCGCGGCCCAGTTCACGTACCGCACCGCCACCGGCTGGTCGAGCCCCAGCCCGGCGCGGACGGCGGCGATCTCCTCGCGCGTGGCGTGCTCACCGGCGATGTGGATGGCCGGATCGCCGGGCACCAGCAGCGACAGGCCGAAGGTGATGATCGAGACCACGAACAGCACCACCGCCGCGCCGGCGAGCCGTTTGAGCAGGAAGACGGGCATCACGGCTCAGCCCATGCCGACGACGCGGATGTCGTCGTATCCGGTCAGCAGCCGCTCGAAGTCGCGCACCTTGTCGTTGGTGGCGAAGTACAGCTTGCGATTGCAGATGGGGACGTTGTAGGCGTGCTCGGACGCCAGCTTGACGATCTCCCGGTAGCCGCTCTCCCGCTCGGCGGGCTCGGTCGCGCTCCGCGCCCGCTCGGCGAGCTCCTCGATGCGCGCGACGCTCAGGTCGCCCGGGTTGTTGAGCCCGCCCTTCAGGTAGTCCTGCTGGGTGATGAGGCCGGGGTCGGGCGCCGCGGCGCCGATCTGGCTGAGCAGGGCGTCGGCCTCGCCGCGGTTCTGGTAGAGGTCGATGGACTGGTCGGCGCTCATCGGCCGCAGCTTCATGTCGACGCCGACCTGCTTGAACTGATCCTGTACGGCCTCGCCCACCTGCACGTACGCGGTGTTGTTCCACACCAGCGCGGTGAAGGAGAAACCGCCGGCCAGGCCCGCTTCGGCCAGCAGCTTCCTGGCCTTGTCCGGGTCGTAGGGGTAGGCGCCGTCGAGCGTCGCCTCGTGCGCCCAGTGGCCGGCGGGGGCGGGCTGCACGGTGGGCAGGCAGGAGTTCAGCAGGAGCTTCTCGGAGATGGTGCGCCGGTCGACGGCGTGGTTGAGCGCCTGCCGTACGCGGGGGTCGGCGAACTTGGAGCGGGCGGTGTTGATGTTGATCTGGTAGACCAGCCCGGTCAGGAACTCGTTCACCTTCAGCCCGGACTCGCGGGCGGTGTCCACCTGTTCCGGGCGGATGAGCGTGGCGTCGTACTGGCCGGAGCGCACGCCGTTCAGCCGGGTGTCGTCCTCGTTGACGAACGACATCTCCAGGCCCTTCATGCGCTGGGCCTTGGGGTCGTAGTAGCCGGTGAACGGCTGGTAGACCACACGGTCGTCGCGCCGGTAGGAGGTGACCCGGTAGGGGCCCGAGCCCACCGGGGCCCGGTCCAGGTCCGGCTTGTCGAAGGCCGCGGGGCTGATGAGCGCGCCGCCGCGATGGGCGAGGGCGTTCAGCAGGGCGCTCTCGGCGCCGGTGAAGGAGACGACCACCTTGGCGTCCGCGACCTCGACAGCGGTGATCATCTTGAGCAGCGCCTTGGCCGTGGAGCCCTGGGCGTTCCTGGCGCGCTCCAGGTTCGCCCGCACGGCCTCGGCGTCCAGGGCGCTCCCGTCGTGGAAGCGGGCGCCGGAGCGGAGCGTGAAGGTCGTCTTCTTGCCCTCGCGGCTCCAGGACTCGGCCACCATGGGGCCGATCCGGCCGTCGGGGCCAACCGTGACCAGGCGGTCGTAGATCGGGAAGAGGTAGAGCTCGTCCCAGGCGGTGGAGGCCTTGTGCGGGTCGAGGGTCGAGGGGAAGGCGGTGTAGGCGAAGCGCAGGACCCCGCCGCCGCCCGCGGCGGAGCGGGCGGGTTCCCCGCCGCCGCGCGCACATCCCGCGCCAAGGGCGCAGGCGGTGAGCACGGCCAGGGAGGCCGCTGCGACGCGGCCGGTCAGACGTGACATCTGAGCCTCCTTACGGATGCAACTCCTCCCAGCACGCACGGCTGAGATTGGCAATGTGGCCCCGTGCCCCCGCGACTCCCGGCAGCCCGCCGGGCAGGATCGCGGGTACCTCGTCGGTGTAGACCGCCAGGACGTAGCGGGGCTCCCCGCCCGCGAAGAAGACACCGGCGTCGCTGACGTCCCGCCAGCCGGCGCCGCTTTTGTGCGCGACCGGCGTGCCGTACGGCAGCAGCGCCGGCAGCGCGTCCCTGAACTGCTGGCGGCGCAGCACGTCGAGCGCGAACGCGCACAGGCCGGGCGGGCACCCGAGGCGCTCGGCGGCCGCCTCCTCCCCGGCGGCACCGCGCGCGATGAGCTCCAGCAGGCGTGCCTGGTCGTCCGGCGTCGTCGCGTTCGTCGCCTCCACCGGATGGTCGGGCGCGAGCGGGGGGATCAGCGCGTGCCGGTGGCGGGTGGCGGTGAGCCCGGCCGTCTCGCACCATTCGTTGACCGCGTCGAGCCCGATCCGGTCCAGGACGTGCGCGGTGGACAGGTTGTCGCTGAGGATGATCATGAGGGTGATCGTGTCGCGCAGCGACAGGGACAGCCCGGTGTCCAGGTGTTGCAGGAGGCCGGTGAACACGCGGTCGCGGTAGCGCCCGTCGATGGTGACGCGGTCCTCCAGGTCCAGCTCGCCCCGGTGGACCGCGCGCAGGACCGTCATCATGACCGCGACCTTGCGGGTGCTGGCCGCGGGGAACGGCCGGGACCCGTGCCGTGAGGCGGCCCCCGCCTCCTCGCCCCGGCCGAGGCCGATGAGCGACCAGCCCGTGACGAAGTCCTGAGCCTCGCACAGCTCGTCGAGACGCCTGGCCGCTCGTTCCAACTGATGCATGACGGGGACTCTAGGCCAAATCGATTTGGCATCACAAGGGTCGATGACAAATCGATTTGGCAGAAGGGCTTAAGGTGGCCCCATGAAGACCTCAAGGGCGCGCCCGAGGATCCGTGACGTCGCCGAGGCGGCCGGTGTGTCGGAGACGACGGTTTCCCACGTGCTCAACAACAAGGGAAGGGTCGACGCCGCGACGCGGGCCAGGGTGGCGGAGGTGGCCGAGCGGCTCGGTTACCGGCCCAACAGCAACGCCAAGAGCCTGCGCTCCGGGCGCACCGACACGATCGCCCTGCTGCTGCCGGTCGGCGTGGACACCACCAACAGCCACCACATCCTCGCCGTGGACTTCTACCTCTCCCTCACCATGAACTGCGTGGAGGCCGCCTTCGACCGCGACCAGGCCCTGCTGCAACTGCCCCCGCTGCGCAAGCTCGGCGACCTGCGCAGGTTCAGCATCGACGGCGGGATCGTCGTGGACCCCGTGCCGCAAGATCCGCGGGTCGCCATGTTCCACCAGCTCAACGTGCCGGTGGTCACCATCGGCAGGGACATCGCCCGCCCCGGGGACCCGTGGTGGGTGGCGGCCGACAGCGCGGCCAGCACCACGGCGGTGCTCGACCATCTCGCCGCCGCCGGGGCCGAGCGCGTCGCGATGCTCTCCGTCGACATCGAGTGGTCGTGGTTCACCGACGCCGAGCGCGCCTACGCCGAGTGGTCGCGGGCGCGCGGGCGCGACCCGCTGCTCGTGCTCGCCAAGCCCGACAAGCTCCCCGGCAGCGCGGCCGAGGCCGCGAACGCGCTGCTCGACCTGCGGCCCGACGCGGTCTACGCGCCGCCGCAATGGCTGGCGACCGGGCTGCTGCGCGCGGCGCGCGAACGCGGCGTACGCGTGCCCGGCGACCTGCTCGTCTCGGTCGGCGTCGACAGCCACCTCGCCCGCACCAGCGAACCGCCGCTGACCGCCGTCGACCTCGACCCCGCCCGCACCGCCAGGGAGGCCGTCGACCTGCTCGTCCGCCGGATCGAGGACGGCGAGCCCGCCGGTCCCCGCCTCATCCCGGCCGGCCTGCGCCCCCGCGCCTCCACCCTCGGGCGGGAAGGAGCCGGAACCGTCGTCTCGTGAGGGGTGAAACCCCTGCTAGCTTATTTGCCCACATATGTACGTTTGTCGGGAAAGCCGAGGCGGCGTGGGCAAGTCGAGCGTTCTGTCAGTGATCGGCTGGACGCTGCTGTCCGTCCTCGTGCCGGGTGCCGCCCATCTGCGCGCCGGCAGGCGGCGCGCCGGAATCGTGATCCTCGTGGTCTACGCCCTGGTGCTGGCGACGCTGACGACGGTCGTCCTGGTCAACGGCAAGCAGCTCGCCGGACTGGTGGCGGACCCGTCGATGCTGACCGGCCTGATCGCCGGCTGCGTGGTCGCGGGACTGGCCTGGTCGGCCGTGGTGGTCGCCTCGTACGTGGCGATGCGGCCGGGGAGCCTGCCGCGCAGGGCGCAGGCCGCCACCGGGGCGGTCGCCGGGGTGCTGGCCGTGGCGGTGGCGGTGCCGTTCACCTTCGTGGCGGCGACCGCGCGCACCTCCAACGAGGCGATCGGCGAGGTGTTCAAGGAGACCGCCACCAAGCCGATCGACCCCAAGGACCCCTTCGACGGGCGGCGGCGCCTCAACATCGCCCTGCTCGGCGGTGACGGCGCCGCCTCCCGGCAGGGCGTGGGCATCAGGACCGACAGCATCAACGTCGTCAGCATCGACGTGAAGACCGGGAACTCGGTCCTGTTCGCGCTGCCCAGGGAGATGGAGAACGCCCCGTTCCCGCCGGGAAGCGCCATGGCCAAGCGGTTCCCGCCGCCCAAGAACTTCTGGCTGCCCCCCGGTCAGGGCCGGGGCAGCGCCGACCTGCTCAACGGCGTGTGGGCGTACGCCGACACCCACCCCGAGGTCGCCGGCCACACGCGCACCCGCGCCGGAGACGCGCTCAAGGGCGCGCTCGGCCAGATCCTCGGCATCAAGGTCGACTACTACATGATGGTCAACATGTGGGGCGTGGCCCGGCTGATCGACGCGCTGGGCGGCGTCACCATCAACGTCGAGCGCGACATCTGCTACGGCGTCGGCCGCAGCGACGGCGGCGTGGTCAAGGCCGGCACCCACAAGCTCAACGGCGAGCAGGCCCTCTGGTACGGCAGGGCCCGCGACCACCCCGGCAGCACCTGCGCCGGAGGCGACAACAGCACCCGGATGAAGCGCCAGCAGTGCGTCATGAACGCGATGCTCAGCCAGCTCCAGCCGGCCAACGTGCTGCTGAAGTTCAACGCGCTGGCCCGCGCCGCCAAGAGCACGTTCGTCACCGACATCCCCCGCGACCTGCTGGGCGAGCTCGTCCCGCTGGCCGACCGGGTCAAGTCGGGGCGGGTCTCGACGATGAACTTCGTGCCTCCCGCCTACAACCCGGCCTACCCGGACTTCCCGCGCATCCGCCGGGCCGTACGGACCGCCACCACCGGCGCGACCACGCCCCGGCCCACACCGTCGTCCACGGGCACGTCCACGCCGTCGCCCTCGGCGGGTGTCACCAAGAAGCCCAAGCCGACCGGCGGGGTGTCCAGGCTGGGCTCCACCTGCGCGGCCTGACCCTCGGGAGGGGGTCGTTTTGTCGCCGCGCCCGGCTACTCTCCGGGTTGTGGATGCTGTCGAACCGCTCCAGATGCCGCCGATGGTTCTGTACCAGGGCAAGACTCCCGCGTTCCTGCTCGCCTGGCGACGGGGCGCCGGCCACTGGGAGGCCCGCCTGGCCGTCCCGCAGTCGCAGGTCGACGTGCGCGGCGAGCCGGTGCACGGGCTCAACTACCGCTGGGCGCCGGCCGCGGAGCTGAACAACCTGCCCCGCGTCGACTACTCGGCCGTGCCGCGCCCCGGTCCCGGCGAGGCGGAGCCGCGGCCGTTGCGGATGCCGCCGATGGTGCTGGTCAAGGGCGGCGACCCGGCCTTCCTGCTGGCCTGGCGGCGCGGGACGGACCACTGGGAGGGCTTCCTGGCGGTGCCGCCCGGCGCCGGAGCCCAGGGTGAGGGCGTCGTCCACGTGCGCGTGGGCGCCGGGGCCATCACCAAGCTGCCGGAGGTCGACTACAGCGAGGTGCCCGCCCCGCCCCGGGAGGCCTGAGCGGTGTTTGCCCAACGTTCGCCTGGTTCGCCGGAAGGTCTTGGGCGTACGCGGGTACCTGGGTGACATGGGAAACACTGAGGCCGGAGAATCTGTCGTCGATCCGCAGGCCGCCGCCGAGGACAGCCACCTGCTGGAGATCACCCCCGGGCTGAGCGTGGACAGCTCCGACGACGACGACCCGGTCCTGATCCGCCCCGACGGCCAGGCGGTGTCCACCTGGCGCGAGCACTATCCGTACGCCGAACGGATGGACCGCGCGCGCTACGACCACGACAAGCGGCTGCTGCAGATCGAGCTGCTCAAGCTCCAGTACTGGATCAAGCACACCGGCGGCCGGCTGGTGATCCTGTTCGAGGGGCGTGACGCCGCGGGCAAGGGCGGCACGATCAAGAGGTTCACCGAGCACCTCAACCCGCGCGGCGCCACGGTCGTCGCCCTGGAGAAACCCAGCGAGCGCGAGCGGACCCAGTGGTACTTCCAGCGCTACGTCGCCCACCTGCCGTCCGCGGGGGAGATCGTGCTGTTCGACCGCTCCTGGTACAACCGCGCCGGGGTGGAGCGGGTGATGGGGTTCTGCACGGATGAGCAGTACCTCGAGTTCGTCGAGCAGGCGCCGCTGTTCGAGCGGATGCTGGTCGAGTCGGGCATTCACCTGGTCAAGCTGTGGTTCTCGGTCTCGCGCGCCGAGCAGCGCACCCGGTTCATCATCCGGCAGGTCGACCCGGTCCGGCAGTGGAAGCTGTCGCCCATGGACCTGGAGTCGCTGGACCGGTGGAACGAGTACACGGCCGCCAAGGAGGACATGTTCCTGCACACCGACACCGAGATCGCCCCCTGGACGGTGATCAAGAGCAACGACAAGAAGCGCGCCAGGACCGAGGCGATGCGCCACGTCCTGAGCCTGTTCGGCTACGAGGACAAGGACGAGAGCGTGGTCAAGACCCCCGACCCGCGCATCGTGATCTCCGCGGCCGACATCGTCGACGAGGACCACACCGGCATGAACGGCTCCCGCTGACCCCGATCAGAGCGGGCGGCCCATCACCTCGCGCAGGACCCGCATGACGTTCCCGCCGAGGATCTTCCTGATGTCGGCCTCGGCGAAGCCCCGGCGCACCATCGTCTCGGTGAGCTTGGGCAGGTCGGCGGGGCGTTCGATCTCGGCGGGGGTGAAGCCGTCCCCGATGCCGGGCGTCTGCGCCGGCCAGCCGCCGAAGACCTGCCGGAAGTAGTCCTCGATGAAGTCGGGGCCGAGGCCGACGTGGTCGGCGCCGGCCACGTTCACCAGGTGTTCGATGTGGTCGACGACCCGCTCGGCGCTGGAGTCGGCGGGGTCGATGAACATGGGGATCGCCGCCGCGACGCTGATGACGCCGCCGCGTCCGGCGATGGCCCGCAGCTGGGAGTCGCCGAGGTTGCGATGGATCTTGGTGATCTCCAGGCAGGCGGAGTGGGTGGCCAGGAACGGGCGCGTGAGCACGTCCAGCACCTCGTCCACGCCGTTGGCGCCGAGGTGGCTGATGTCGAAGACGACGCCGAGCCGTTCCATCTCGCGCAGCACGTCGATGCCCTGCGGGGTCAGTCTGCTGCCGGAGCTGTCGTCGAGACCGCTGCCGTCGGCCAGGAAGGTGCGGCCGTAGTGGGCCAGGGAGACGACGCGTACCCCGGTCCTGGCCAGGGCGTTGATCAGGCGCGGGTCCTGGCCGATGGCGTGCGCGCCCTCCAGCGCGATGATCAGCGCGATCCTGCCCGCGGCCACCGCCGCGTCGACGTCGGCGCCGGTCAGGCAGACGGCGACCTCGTCGCGGTGCTCCTCGGCGAGTTCGTGGATGCGCTCGATCAGCAACAGGGTACGGCGCAGCGCCCCCTCCGACTGGAACTGCTCCTCGATGCAGATGGGCAGCACCTGGACGTTCACCCCGCCGGCCCGCAACTGGGGCAGCCAGTATTCGGCGAAGTGATCCCGGTCGCCGCGCCGGTCGTGGTGGTCGACGAGGAGGATCAGGTCGTTGTGCGTGTCGGCGACGGTGGCGTGCCGGTGCAGGGCCATGGCGTCCATGCGGGGAATCTCCTCGGCCGGTGGGATTTCGACCGAGGCTACGCCGGCGCCCGCCGGGGGCGTCATCGGCAGGTGTAGCAGATCGCGGGCCGTATTTCCGACCACCGTCCATCGGAACCGCACCGGCGCCGAATCAGACTCGGACAGCACCGAGCTTGAGGAGGAGACCAGATGAGTGGGGTTCCGGCGCGTCCCGCGCTACCCGATCCGGAGCACATCTCCGCCACGGGCCGCCACGGGATGATCTCGACGTCGCATCCGGCGGCGACGCGGGCGGGCGTGGCGGCGCTGCGAAGGGGCGGCAGCGCCGTCGACGCCTACCTGGCGGCGGCGGCCGTGCAGACGGTGGTCGAGCCCACGATGACGACGCTCGCGGGCACGATGTTCATCTCGGTCTACGACCCGGCCGACGGCCGCAGCCGCTTCCTCGGCCATCTGGGCACGATCCCGGCGGCCGAGGACGGCGACCTGGACGAGGCGGCCCGCCTGTCGGGCCGCACCGTGGTGGCACCCGGATGGCCCCGCGCCGCGCACGAGGCGTGGTCGCGCTGGGGCCGGCTGCCGTGGGCGGAGCTGTTCGGCGAGGCGCGGGTGGCGGCGCGCGAGGGGTTCGTGGCCGACGAGCTCCTGTGGGGATGGGCCTTCGAGTTCCGGCGGGCGGCGGGCCGCTTCGAGGCCGGGCGCGACATCTGGTTCCCGGGCGGCCGGCTCTTCCGGGTGGGCGAGGTACTGCGTCAGCCCGCGCTGGGCCGTACCATCGAGCAGCTCGCCGAGCAGGGGCCCGGCTACATCTACGAGGGCGAGTTCGCCAGGAGGTACGTGGAGACGGCCAGAAGGGCCGGCGGCCGGATCACGCTCGACGACATGGCCGCGAGCACGGTCACCGAGGGCGACCTGACGCCGCTGCCCGTGGCCGGCGGGCTGGAGCTCCACACCAGCGGCCCGCTGTACGCCCTCCTGCTCAGCCTGTCGGAGCTGGCCGGAACCGACGACCTGTACACGCGGATGCGCATCGTCGAGGAGGCCTGGCACCACGGCCTGGCCGACGTCTCGGCGGGCTACCGCGTACGCGAGCCCGGCGACATGGCCGCGGCGGTCTCACCCGAGACGGCGGAACGGCTGCTGCTCCAGGTGCTCAAGGGAGAGCCGAGGCCGTTCGAGGCCATGAACCTGGGCACCAACGCCATCGTCGCCGTCGACGAGCGCGGCATGATCGCGCACGGCACCCATTCGGCGACCTCGACCCCGTTCGGCGCCGGGCTGACGGTGGACGGGGTGATCGTGCCGCGCCCGATGTTCATGTGCGCGGACCCGGTGGTGCCGATCCCGGACGGCTGGTCGACGTCCCTGCTGGCCCTGCGCGACGGGCGGCCGGTGTACGCGGCGGCCTCGCCCAGCATCTCCGCGCTGCAGAACGTCTTCCAGAACGCGGCGAACGTGCTGCGGCACGGCATGTCGCCGAAGGAGTCGGTGCTGCGGCCGATGTTCGGCGCGTCGATGTACCCGAGCAGGCGGCCGATGGTGGAGGCCACGATCGGCGAGGACGTCATCGCCGAGGTGGAACGGCGAGGGCTCGGCGTCACCCGCGTCTCGCCGTGGGAGGTGGAGATGGGCAGCTGCCAGGCCGTCGCCATCGACGAGGACGGCACCTTGCACGGCGTCGCCGACCCGCGCCGGCTCGGCAGCGCGGCAGGTCACTGATGGGAAAGGAAGGCCCGTGACGAGTAACGACGAGGTTCCAGGACCGGCGAGCCCGAGGGTACGGGTCCGGCGCAAGGCGGATCGGGGATCGTACGATCCGGAGCTGGTGCGGCGGATCCTCGACGAGGCGCTGATGTGCCGGGTCGCCTTCGCCGACGGCGGGCAGCCGTACGTGCTGCCGACCCTGCACACGCGCGTCGGCGACCTGCTCTACTTCCACGGCTCCCAGCGCAACCGGATGCTGGAGCGCATGCTGGGCGAGCCCATCTGCGTCGAGGCGACCGTGGTCGACTCGCTGGTGCTGGGCCGCTCGGTGATGGAGAACTCCATGAACTACCGCTCCGTGGTGGTGCTCGGCGCCGCCCACGAGGTGCTGGAGCGGCAGGAGAAGCTGGAGGCGATGCACGCGCTGGTGGAGCGGATCGCGCCGGGCCGCATCCCGGAGCTGCGCCCGCTGACCGACGCCGAGCTGAACAGCACCCGTGTGCTGGCGGTGCCGCTGACGGAGTGCTCGGCCAAGGTGCGCACCGGCCCGCCGATGGACCGGGCCGGCGACTACGACCTGGACGTGTGGGCGGGCGAGGTGCTCCTGCGGGTGTCCGCGACCACACTGGTGCCCGACCCGCGGCTGAAGGCGGGCATCGAACCCCAGCCGGCTTTGGTGGAGTGGAGGCGTGATGGGCTCTGAGGAACGCGTGTACGGCCGCTTCGACTTCGGCCTGACACCGGAACAGGAGGAGCGGGCACGGCGGCTGCACCACGACGGCGTCGTCATCGACCTGCTCTACCAGGGCCCCTGCTCACCCGACGTGTGGACCGCCGAGCTCGTCGCCGAACTGGACGCGCTCGGCTCCGACGACCTGTTCACGGTCGCCTTCTTCCTGCAGAAGAAGGCGCTGGCCGGGCAGTTCCCGAGGTACAAGGAGGTGATGGACGCCTCCGGGGTCACCGCCCCGGCCACCGGCGGTTACGTGCTCCGTGACAAGGCGTCGATCCTGGACGCCGCGCACCTGGCCGCCCGCGCGCTGGAGGCCTTCCCGTGGATGCGCCGCGCCCGTAGGGCCGGCGACATCCGGGCCGCGCACGCCGCCGGCGGCCAGGCGATCTGGGGCCTGGTCCAGACGAACATGCTCGCCCCCGGCGACCTCGACCTCATCGACATCGCCCACGACCTGGGCGTGCTCAACACCGTCGACTGCGCCTACAACAGCATGAACTTCATCGGCGCGGGCTGCACCGAGCGCTACGACCCCGGGCTGAGCCACTTCGGGCTGCAGTTCGTGCGCCGCTGCGACGACGTCGGCGTGATCGTCGACACCGCGCACTCGGGCCGCCAGACCACCCTCGACGCCTGCGCCGCCTCCCGCAAGCCGGTCATCGCCACCCACACCTCCGCCGCCGCCGTCTTCGCCCACGACCGCGCCAAGAGCGATGACGAGCTGCGCGCGATCGCCGGGACCGGCGGGGTGATCGGCGTCTACGTCGTGCCGTTCTTCCTGGCCGCGCCGGACGACCCGAATCCGACCATCGAGCTGTTCCTCGACCACGTCGACCACATCAGCGACCTCGTCGGCTGGGAGCACGTGGCCATCGGCACGGACTGGCCGCTGGCGCTGCCCCCTCACGTGATGGAGGCGGCCTTCGCCGGGAAGCAGGCCGACTTCGGGTTCCGGCCCGAGCACGGCATCGACAAGGTGACCAGGACGCTGGACGGCTTCCGCGACTACCGCGACCTGGTCAACCTCACCCGCGGCCTGGTCTCGCGCGGCTACGACGACGACCAGGTCCGCGGCATCATCGGGGAGAACTTCCTGCGCGTGTTCGAGGCGGTCAACGGCTGAGGTCCACCCGGCCGCGCAGCAGGATGCTCCAGCCGGAGGCCCGGTCCAGCCGGGCCTCGAAGGCGCTGCCGTACGGGCTGAAGTGGCGCAGTGTCTCGTTCTCGGCCAGCTCGCCGTCGGCGAGCGCGAGGACGAGACGGGCGCAGGTGCCGGTCCCGCACGGTCCGACGTTGACGATCCGCTCGCCCCAGACGACCGCGCTGCGGGTGTCGCCGTCCACGACGGGCTCGGTCAGCAGCAGCAGGCCGGGCCGCTCGCCGGTCCGCGCGGCCAGCTCCGCGCCCGCCTCGCGCAGGAACGCGTCGCCGGGACCCGCCAGCTCGTCCGGGCGGCCCAGGTCCAGGCCCGCCGCGGCGGCGGGCAGCGCGAGGAAGGAGTTGCCCGCGACGCTCACCGCCCGCACCGTGTACGGTCGCCCGCCCACCTCGACCACGTACGCGCCCGGCGGCCGCGCCGCCGCCGGCATGCGCAGCGTCATCGTGCCGTCACCCCGGTCGGTGGCGCGGATCAGCCCGCCCGCGGTGTCGAAGACGACCGTGGCCCCGTCGCCGGGGGAGCGCACCGCACCGGCGAACATCGACGCCTCGCCGCACCCGCCGAGCGGCCCGTCGGCCGCCACGAACAGCAGCCCGTCGTCGGCGTCGGGACGCGGCGGGCGGGTCACCACCGCCACGATCGCGCCCGGATCGCCCGCCATCGCGGTGAAGAACTGCGCCCGCACCTCCTCCAGAGCCGGGCCGAGCGCCGCCCCGACCCCGGCCATCGAGTCGGCCCCGTGGGCGATCGAGGTGAGGTCGGCGCAGGCGACGGGCTGACCGGATGTCGAACCGCTGGCCAGGAACCTGTGAGTCATGCCGCCCATCGTCGGCTCGCGCGGGCCCGCCGCTCGACGGACGGACGCAGGAAAGAGCGGGGCCCGGTTGCGACGGGCGGCGGTTGCTTGGACAGCCGTCGAAAGCGGGTCACGCGGGCTTCGTCCGGGCGCGGAGGAAGCCGGGGCCCGGCGCGCGTATCGTGCGGAAATGAGCGTACTTCCAGCGGGCAGTGGTGTTTCGGGTTATAGGCTCACCGCTGTGACCAGCGAGTTGCAGCGTCTCGTGGACGGCCTGGGCCGGCGGCTGCAGCGCAACGTCACGGTCGACGACCGGCGGCTGCGGCAACTGGCCTTCTCCTCGCACGAGTACGGCGAGATCGACCGGCTGCGCGAGCAGTCCATCTTCCGGCGCGACGTCCCGGACGGG
The DNA here is from genome assembly GCF_042740555.1 of Nonomuraea sp. NPDC059007. NCBI lineage: Bacteria > Bacillati > Actinomycetota > Actinomycetes > Streptosporangiales > Streptosporangiaceae > Nonomuraea > Nonomuraea sp. NPDC059007. The sequence goes on from NZ_JBHYJD010000051.1 coordinate 13,442, forward strand.
GCGCTGGAGTGGACGTTCGGCGCCGGCGCCCGCTCAGCGCCGGGGCCCTTCCGCCCGCCGGTGGCGCCCGAGATCGGCGCCACGATCCAGCGCCTGTGCGTGCCGATCCGGCAGGAGGGAGCGCTCCTGGGGTTCATCTGGGTCCTGGAAGGCGACGACCCGCTGTCGGAGGAGGAGCTCGGGAGCGTCCTGGCCACGCTCGACACGATCGCCATCGTCATCCAGCGCGACCAGCTCGCCCAGGAGCTGTACCGGAGCCGGGCCAGGGAACTCGTGCGCGACCTGGTCGTGGGCGACGACGCCCGGCTGCGCGAGCACGCCGCCGAAGAGCTGATCGACGCCGACCTCTTCGTGGCCGCCGAGCCCGTCGTGGCCATCGTCGTCACCGTCCACGCCGGCGAGCAGGCGCTGACCGACATCGAGCGCTCCACGCTGGAGGGCTGGCTCGAACGTGTCAGCGGCCGCCTGTCCGACCGCCGCCACATCAGCCTGGTCCGCCGCGACCACGGCCTGCTCCTGCTGTCGGACAAGGACCCGCTGGTCAGCGGTGACGCCAAACGCCACCTCGCGCAAGAGCTCCTGGACCACCTCGACCGCGACCTGTCGGGCGCCGACGTGGCCGCCGGCATCGGCGAGCCCGTGGGCGAGCTGTCGGCCTTCTTCCAGTCCTACGGCCAGGCCCGGCGGGCCGCCCGGGTCACCCGCCTGGTGGAGGGGTTCGGCCGGGTCGCCGGCTTCGACCGGCTGGGCGTCTACGGCCTGCTGGTCCGCATCCCGCTCGACGAGCTCACTCCCCAGGCCCTCCCGCCGGGCCTGCGCCGCCTGCTGGACGCCGGGGCCAAGGGCGAGCAGCTCGCCGACACCCTCGAAGCCTTCCTCGACCACGCGGGCGACGTGCAGGCCGCCGCCGAGCAGCTGTACGTGCACCGCACCACGCTCTACTACCGGCTGCAGCGGATCGAGGAGTACACCGGCGCGCACCTGGCCGACGGCGAGGACCGCCTGGCACTCCACCTCGGCCTGAAGATCGCCCGCCTGATGGGCCTGCGCCACCACCTCTGACAGTTCCGACAATCTGCCGAAGCGCCGGGTTCATTCTTGCGACTGCTGTCGTTAGGACGGCGGCCTCCGCTGTATGAAACTGAGCCGCAACCAGCTCAGACCGGGGGACGCCGGCCGATTGGAACCACCCATGCGCAAACCGCTCACCCTCCTTGTCTCCATCGCCCTGGCCACCGGTTGCGCCGGCGCGTCACCGCCGGGCGGCGGCGGGCTCACCTTGGCCAAGGACGGCACCTTCACCTTCGCCATCCCCGCCGACCAGGGCATCCTCGACCCCTACCGCAACCTGCTCCCGCTCGGCGAGATGGGCAGCCTGGCCTACGACCCGCTCGTCAACGTCACCCCCGAGGGCAAGGTCGTCTCCGGGCTGGCCACGTCCTGGAAGGCCGACGCCGAGACCGCCACCTTCACCCTCAGGAAGGGCATCACCTGCTCCGACGGATCCCCGCTCACCCCGAGCACCGTCGCGCGCGTCTTCGGCTTCCTCAAGGACCCGAAGAACCAGTCGCCCATGTACGGCCTGCTGGTGCCGACCACACCCTTCGAGGTCAGCGCCGACGACGCCGCGGGCACGGTGAAGGTGACGATGAAGAAGCCCTTCGCCCTCCTGGTCGAGACGCTGGGCCGCGTCCCCATCGTCTGCGACAAGGGCCTGGACAACCCCGAACTTCTGGGGACGACCTCGGCCGGCAGCGGCCCCTACGTCCTCACCAAGGTCGTCCGCGGCGACCACTACACCTTCACCCGCCGCGACGGCTACACCTGGGGCCCGGACGGCGCCGCAGGCAACGCCCCCGGCAGCCCGGCCACGATCGTGGTCAAGGTCGTGCCGAACGAGACCACCCGCGCCAACCTGCTGCTGTCCGGCGAGATCAACATGGCCGGCGTCGGCGGCCCGGACCGCGACCGCCTCCAGGCCCGCAAGCTGGAACGTTACGACGTGTCGACCATCCTCGGCGAGCTCTGGTACAACCAGCGCGACGGCCGCCCCGGCGCCGACCCGCTCGTCCGCCAGGCGCTCACCGCCGCCCTCGACCTCGACGAGCTGACCAGGGTCTCCACCACCGGCACCGGCAGACGGGCGGGCAGCCTGGTCGCCAACCTCGCCCAGCCGTGCGCCGCCGACTCCGCGACCGGCCGCCTGCCCGCCGCCGACCCCGTACGGGCCGCCGCCCTGCTCGACCAGGCCGGATGGGCCAAGGGCGCCGACGGCACCCGCGCCAAGAACGGCAGGAAGCTCCTCATGGACCTGCACTACAGCCCCAGCGAGGGCGAGGGCAGCGTGGCCGCCACCGAACTCGTGGCCAAACGCTGGCAGGCGGCCGGCGTCACCGTGAAGCTCACCGCCGACGACCCGGCCGCGCTGTCCAGGACCATGTTCGAGACCGGCGACTTCGACGCCTACTGGGCCGGGTTCAAGTTCGACCTGCCCAGCCACATCCTGCCGTGGGCCTCCGGCGAGGCCCCGCCCAAGGGCCAGAACTTCGCCGGCATCGACAACCCAGACTTCGTCAGGCTGGCCGCCGAGGCCGCCGCCACCCCCGGCGCCGCGGGCTGCAAGCTCTGGAACGAGGCCGAGCGGGCCCTGTTCAAGGCGGCCGACGTCGTCCCGATCTCCATCGCCCAGCAGCCCTACTACTTCCACAAGGCCAAGGCCGCGACGGAGGGCTGGCTGCAGCAGCCGATCCCGACCAGCATCAGGGTGCTGCGGTGAGGAGCCCCTGGGTGGCCTTCGCGCTGCGCAGGACACGCCGGTTCGCCGTCTCGCTCTGGGTCCTCGTCACCGCCGCGTTCCTCATGATCCACCTCATTCCCGGCGACCCGGTGCGCGGCGCGCTCGGGCTGACCGCGCCGGTCGAGCTCATCCGCGAACGCCGCGCCGCCCTCGGCCTGGACGACCCGCTCTGGACGCAGTACCTCGACTTCCTGCGCGGCCTGGTCACCGGCGACCTCGGCACGTCGATGGTGAGCAACATGCCCGTGGCCCAGACCATCGGCGAGCGGCTGCCCGAGACCGTCAAGCTCGCGCTGCCCGCGTTCGCCCTGGTGCTCGCCACGGCCATCCCCATCGGGCTGGTCATGGCCGTCCTCACCAGGGGCGGGCGGCGCCGGGCCGGGGAACTGGCCTTCACCTCCGGCAGCGTCTTCCTGGCCGCCATCCCCGAGTTTCTGCTGGCCGTGGGGCTCGTCTACGCCTTCGCCGTACAGCTGCCGTGGTTTCCCGTGGCCGGGCGGGACGGGCTCATCTCCTACGTCCTGCCCGTACTGGCCCTCGCGATCGCGCCCGCGGCCATCCTGTCCAGGATCGTGCGCGTCGAGCTGCTGTCGGTCCTGGGCGACGACTACATCCGTACGGCCCGCGCCAAGCGCCTGACCGCCCGCCTGGTCTACCTCCGGCACGCATTGCCGAACGCGCTCACCGCCACCCTCACCGTCGCCGGCCTCACGCTGACCGGGATGGTCGTCGGCACCGTGCTCGTGGAGAACGTCTTCGCCTGGCCGGGGATGGGCTCCACGATCGTCGAGTCGATCCTGCAGAAGGACTACCCGATGGTCCAGGGCGTCGTCCTCGTCTACGGGGCCGGCGTGCTGCTGGTGAACCTGCTGGTCGACGTGCTCCTCGCGGTGCTCGACCCCCGATCCGCGATCAAGGAGGGCTGATGGCCCGCAAATGGCTCGCCGCCGCCCGCACCCCGATCGGGGCCTGCTCCGCCGTCCTGCTGGTCCTCGTCGGCGCGCTCGCCGTACTCGCGCCCGTCCTCTGGGGCGAGGCCGCGGAGCTCACCGACACCAACGCCATCCAACAGGGCCCCTCCGCGGCCCACCTGCTGGGCACCGACTCCCTGGGCCGCGACCTGTTCCTGCGCGTCGCCGTCGCCACCCGGCTGTCGGTCTCGCTCGCGCTCGCCTCCACCGCCATCGGCCTGGTCGCCGGCGTCATCCTGGGCCTGGCGCCGTCGGTGCTGCCCCGGCGGGCCGGACGCCTGGTCACCGCCGCCGTCGACATCGCCGTCGCCTTCCCCGCCCTCCTGCTCGCCCTGTTCCTCGCCGTCATCTTCGGGGTCGGCGTCAAGGGCGCCGTGCTCGCCATCGGCCTGGCCGGCGCCCCGGCCTTCGCCCGCCTCACCCAGACCCTCGCCGCCTCCGTCTCCGGCCGCGACTTCGTCTCGGCCGCCAAAGTGGCCGGAGTCGGCAGGATCCGGCTGATGACCCGGCACATCCTGCCGAACATCGGCGAACCCCTCGTCGTCAACGCCACCATCGGCGCCGGCGCCGCCCTGCTCGCCTTCGCCGGGCTCTCCTTCCTCGGCATCGGCGTGCAGGCGCCCGGCTACGACTGGGGCCGGCTGCTCGGCGAAGGACTCGACCGCATCTACACCAACCCCGCCGCCGCCCTGGCGCCCGGGATCGCCGTCGTCGTCATCGGGCTGGCGTTCAACCTCTTCGGCGAGACGGCCGCCGCCGTGATCGGCATCCGCGTGCCCAGGACCCGGGTGCGGGAACGGCCGCCGCCCGCCCCGGCGACCACCGCCCGCGGCAAGGACGAACTGCTCGTGGCCGAGAACCTCGAGGTCGCCTTCCCCGGCGTCACCCCCGTCCGCGGCGTCAGCTTCACCATCGCCCCCGGCGAGGCGGTCGGCATCGTGGGGGAGTCGGGCTCCGGCAAGAGCCTGACCGCGCTGGCCGTCTCCCACCTGATCGAGGCGCCCGGCGTGGTGCGGGCGGACCGCCTCGACTTCCTCGGCGTCCCCCTGCTGTCGGCCCGCCCGGGGGAGTTGCGTACGCTCCTCGGACCCTCGCTGTCCATGGTCTTCCAGGACCCGATGACCTCCTTCAACCCGGCCCAGCGGATCGGCCGCCAGCTCGCCGAGGTGGCCGAGGCCCACCAGGGGCTGTCACGGCGGGCCGCCATGGAACGCGCCGTCGACCGGCTGCGCGCCGTCCACGTGGGGGAGCCGGAACGCCGCGCCCGCCAGTACCCGCACGAGTTCTCCGGCGGGATGCGGCAGCGCGCGATGATCGGCATGGGGCTGATGGCGCGCCCGCGCCTGGTCGTGGCCGACGAACCCACCACCGCGCTGGACGTCAGGGTCCAGCGCGAGGTGCTCCGCCTGCTGTCGCGCATCCGGGCGGACGGCGCCGCCGTTCTGCTGATCAGCCACGACATCTCCGTGGTCAGGAAGACCTGCTCGCGGCTGCTGGTCATGTACGCGGGACGCGTGGTCGAGGACCTGCCCGTCATCGCCACCCCGCGCCACCCCTACACCCGGGCCCTGCTCGCCACCGTCCCCGACCTGGACACCGACCTGGACCGGCCGCTGGCGACCATCCCCGGCCGCCCGCCCGGCCCGCACGAGGTCCCGCCGGGCTGCGCCTTCGCCCCGCGCTGCGCCCTCGCCGCCGAGCGGTGCGTCCGCGAGGATCCCGCCCTGGCGCAGGCGGCGCCCGGCCACCTCCTCGCCTGCTGGAACCCGGAGCCGCCCCATGAGTGACCTGCTCTTCGACGACGTGACCGTCCACTTCGGCGCCGCCCGCGCCGTGCACGGGGTCACGCTCGCGGTGCCGTCCGGCACGACCGTCGGCCTCGTCGGCGAGTCCGGCTCCGGCAAGTCCACCCTCGCCCGCGCCGCCGTGGGCCTGTCACCGATCACCTCCGGCCGCGTCCTCCTGGACGGCGCCGACGTGACGGCCGCCCGCAGGCGCCCGCTGCAGATGGTCTTCCAGGACCCCTACTCCGCGCTCAACCCCCGGATGACCGTCGGCGAGTCCATTGCCGAGCCCATGCCGCGCGAGACCTACAAGGGCGCCGCGGGCAGGCGCGCCGCCGTCGCCGACCTGCTCGCGCGGGTCAGCCTCGACCCCGGCCGCGCGTCCATGCTGCCCGGCCAGCTCTCGGGCGGCCAGCGCCAGCGCGTGGCGCTGGCCCGCGCCCTCGCCGGCCGCCCCAAGGTCGTCATCGCCGACGAGATCACCTCGGCCCTGGACGTCTCGGTGCAGGGCGCGATCCTCAACACGATCAGGGACCTGCGCCAGGAGCTGAAGCTCACGATGCTGTTCATCTCCCACAACCTGGCCGTCGTCCGGTACGTCAGCGACCACATCGCCGTCATGTACCAGGGCGCCATCGTGGAGTCCGGCCCCACCGACCAGATCATCACCGCCCCCGCCCACCCCTACACCCAGGACCTCCTCGACGCCGCCCGCCTGTGACCCACCCGGCCCGCCATCACCACCGCCCCCGCCTGTGACGCGCCCGGTCCCCGTGACCCGCCCGGTCCGGTATCGCCACCGCTCCCGCCGGTGACCCACCCGGCCGGTATCACGACCGCCCCCGCCCGTGACCCACCCGGTCCGGTACGGGGCTAGGTTGGATCCATGACAGCCGTGCTCGTCTACGACGGAGACTGCGGGTTCTGCACGACGTGCGTGCGCTTCATCGAGCGGCGCATGCGCGTCCGGGCGCGGATCACCGCCTGGCAGGCGGCCGACCTGGCCGCCCTCGGCGTCACGGAGCGGCGGGCCCGCTACGAGCTGCTGTGGGTGTCCGGCACCGGCGTGTACGGCGGCGCCCAGGCCGTGGCCAAGCTCCTCCTCCACGCGGGCCTGCCCTGGAGCCCGCTCGGCGCGATCCTGCGGCTGCCGCCGATCCGCTGGCTAGCCCACGGCGTCTACCGGCTTGTCGCCGGCAACCGGCACCGGCTGCCCGGCGGCACCGCGGCGTGCGCGCTGGAAGATCCGCTCAAGAGGTAGGAACGCGGCCAGGCAGATCACGTGCGGCAGGAAGTGGATCGTGATGGCCGCCCAGGTGAAGAAGTGGAAGGCGAGAAAGAACGCCACCCCGGCGTACAGCGCCCTGCCGCGCAGGAACAGCAGGATCGGCGAGGCCGTCTCGGCCAGCAGCACCACCCACTGTCCGATGAGCAGCGCGCCGGGGATGCCCGCCACGAAGTGCCCGAAGAACGTTCCCCGCCGGGTGACCGCCCACTGGAAGGTGGCGCCGTTGGGCCACTCCCACCCGCCGTGCCGGATCTTCGCGTAGGCGGACAGGAAGTAGGTGGCCACGACGGCGATCTGCACGCAGCGCAACGCCCACCCCGCCGCCTGCCCGCTCGGCGCCGCCTCGGCCGTACCCGCCCCGGCCGTACCTGCCCCGGCGGTACCCGCCCCGGCCGTACCTGCCCCGGCGGTACCCGCCCCGGTGGTACGCCCCACGGTGGGCAGGACGAACAGGGTGACGATCAGGGCCAGGTGGTCGTGGTCGACCTTGCCGTACGACATCGCGAGCACGGCCCAGTAGGTGTAGCCGAGCGCGACGACGTACCCCGCCGCCCTCGGCAGCCGGCCGGCGGCGGCGATGAGCGCGCCGAGCACGACGAGCGCGAACAGCGTGTACACCAGCGCCGTACTGGCCCCGGGCAGGTGGAGCAGGCGTGCCACCAGGACCGGCCGGTAGATGGACGAGCCGTGCGCGTGCCCCCACACCCCGCCGGTGAACAGCATCATGTCCACCGGCAGGAACAGGTAGACGATGACCCCCAGGAGACGGACCCGCCGCAGCGGCTCCTGCGGGAACCACCACCTTGTCAGCGGACCTGCCATGTCACCCTCTCCACGTGGTGCGTCGACGCCGGGCGCCGGTCCTTCAGCGTGATGACCTTGGTGATCACGTAGATCTTGGTCAGCCGCGGGTCATCGGGGCGGATCCTGGCGTGGTTGCCGGCCAGTTCCTGCAGCAGCGACGGATCGGCGACGTAGCGCCCGAGCTGGCCTTCGAGCTCGGCGCGGCGGATGCCGACGTAGTACGGCTCGATCGGGATCTCCACGCGCGTGCCCGCGGCGGTGTCGGCCTCCATGATCAGCGATCTGATCTCGCCGTCGGGCGGGATGCTGAACGCGTACTGCACCATAGGCCCGAAAGGGAAAAGGTCGTCGTCACCGGCGACCGTGCCATAACCGAGCGCCACGAGCACGGCAGTAGCCGCGACCAGGCGCCACATTCTTCTCCCCCGGGTAAGAATTGCCCCCATGCGCCCAGGAAACTATCAGGATCAATCGCCGATATCCCGAAAAATACAAATATGTCAACCAAAGGCGACGTTCAGCGGGTGGTTCACCGAAGGTTCAATCGGGAAATTCGGCCTTCCCATTCAGAGCCGTTCGATACCCTATCCGCCCCGTGACCGGCCGGTTACGATCCCGGAGTGATGATTTCGGGGACAGAGCGGCGAATGGGGCGGCTGCCTGCGGAATTCACGAGCTTCATCGGCAGGAATGCCGAGCTGCGCGAGATTCTCCGGCTGTTCGGTCAATCCCGGCTGATTACACTGGCCGGACCGGGTGGCGTCGGCAAAACGCGGCTGGCCGTCCAGGCGGTCGCGCAGACGGCCGACAACTACGCCGACGGCATCTGCTTCATCGACCTCGGCGCCCTGCACGAGGCCGACCTGATCGCCGCCACGGTTTGCGAGTCGCTGGGCCTGAGCGCGCAGAACGTCGGCGCCCCCGGCACGATCCTGGTCGAGTACCTGGCCGGCCGGCACCTGCTCCTGATCCTCGACACCTGCGAGCACCTCGTCGACGCCTGCGCCGACCTCACCGAGCACCTCCTGCGCGCCGCCCCCCGCCTGACCATCCTGACCACCACCCGCATCCCGCTGAACATCCCCGGCGAGCACGTCCTCGGCATCGGCCCGCTGACCTGCGTGCCGCCCGCGGCCGACGACGAGCCCGAGCTGTCGGAGGCGGCCAGGCTGTTCGCCGACCGCGCCACCGCCGTCGCCCACGACTGGCGGCTGACCACCACCAACCTGCAGCCGGTGCACCGGCTCTGCGAGCGCCTCGACGGCATCCCGCTCGCCCTCGAACTGGCCGCCGCCCACGTACGCACCCTGTCGGCCGAGCAGATCCTGGCCAGGCTCGACCACCGGATCCTGGAGGTGCCCGGCAGGCGCGGCCGCCGCGGCCGCCACCAGACCCTCGACGCCACGATCGGCTGGAGCTTCGAGCTGTGCTCGCCCCGCGAGAAGCTCCTGTGGGCCCGGCTGTCCGCGCTGACCGGCGACTTCGACCTCGACATCGTCGAACGTGTCTGCGCCGACGAGCACCTGCCGCTCCACGACGTCGTCGCGACGCTGTCCAGCCTCGTCGACCAGTCCATCGTGCTGCGCACCGGCAGCCAGGACGACGCCCGCTTCCGCCTGCTGGACACCGTCAGGGAGTTCGGCGCCCGCGAGCTCGAACGGCGCGGCGAGCGCGACACGCTGCGCACCAGGATCGCCGGCTGGCTGGTCGAGAACGCCGGACAGGCCCGGCGGGACCTGCCGACCGGCGCGCAGGTGGGCTGGCTGGACTGGTACGCACGCGAGCAGCACCAGATCCGCGAGGCCTGCGACCACCTGCTGCGCGGCGGCCGGCACGAGGAGGTGTTCCTCACCGTCGCCCGGCTCATCGCGATGCACGGGCTCATCGGCGAGGCCCGCTACTGGGCCGGGCGGGCCTTCCCCGGCGCCACCGCCTCCGGCGAGGGCCTGGTGATGCACGCGCTGTTCATCGTCATGCACGACGAGGCCGACGCCGCCCGGCCGCTGCTCGACCGGGCCGCCGCCCTCGCCGAGTCGACCGGCGACGAGCCGCTCAAGGGCTACATCGCCCTGGTCGACGGCATCGCCGGCCTGTTCGCCGGTCAGCTGGCCGAGGCGCGTACCCGGCTGGAGGAAGGCAGCGCGATCCACGCGCGCCTGGACACCCGCGACGTCCTCGTCCCGCTCGGGCCGGTGTTCATCGCGGTGGTCGCCGCCCTGCAGGGCGACTTCGACGGCGCCGTCGAGCGGGCCGCCGCGGTCGTGGCAGCGGGGGCGGAGGCCGGCGAGCTGTGGGCCCGCTCCTACGCCGAGGCGGTGTGGGGCATGACGCTCATGCTCAGCGGCGAACCGTCGGCGGGCCTGCTGCGGCTGCGCGAGGCCCTGCGCGTCAAGCACGACCTCGACGACATGCTCGGCATCGCCCTGGCCCTGGAGTTCTACGGCGGCTGCCTGCTCAACCTCGGCACCCCGGAGGCGGCCGCGCGCCTGATCGGCTCCGTCGAGGACGCGCGCACCGTCAGCGGCGTCTCCATGTTCGGCCCCCAGCACACGCTCATCAGGGAGATCATGGAGCAGCAGTGCAGGGACGCGCTGGGCGAGGAGATCTTCGACGCCCAGCGCCGCATCGGCCACCAGATCGGCCTCGAACGCACCCTGGCCGGCATCCTCGCCGAATCCGACCCGTCCGCACCCGCGCGGAGCGTCCAGGAGCCGCTGACCAAGCGTGAGTACGAGATCGCCCGGCTGGTGTCCGAGGGCCTGACCAACCGGCAGATCGCCGAGCGGCTCGGCATCGCCAAGCGCACCGTGGACACCCACATGGAGAACATCCTCACCAAGCTCGCCATCTCCTCCCGGGTCCAGATCGGCGCCTGGATCCAGCGCGACGCGCCTTGACGGCTCCCGCCGGCGGGAGCCGTACCGGAGAGAAGGGGGGTCAGGCGCAGGTGGCGAGCAGGACGGTGACGACCGTGCAGGGGGCGGCGTCGCTGTCGTTGGCCGGGTCGGGGTCGGCGGGGGACGAGGCGGTGCGGGTCGCGGTGACGGTCACGTTGCCGAGGCTGAGCAGGCCGAGCGGGAGCCGGAAGGTGGCGGTCGCCGAGGCGCCGGCCGCGAGCGCGGTGTAGGAGCAGGTGACGGTGCCGGGGACCGAGGTGCAGCCGGGGGAGAGGTGGGTGGCGGTCCGGCCGGGCGGCAGCGTCGCGGTCAGCGTGGCCGAGGTGAGCGGGCCGGGACCGGCGTTGCGCGCGGTCATGCGGTAGCTCAGGTAGGGGACCAGCAGGCCGAGGCGCGGCTGCGCGGCCAGGTCCACGGCCACGTCGGTGGCGCCGGCGGGGGCCCAGTCGATCGTGAACTGGAAGCCGGGGACGACGGCCAGCGCGCTCTTGCCGGTGCCGTCGGTGTTCATGGTGAACAGGTCGTTGTCGGAGGTGTAGGCGATCTTGGTGCCGTCGGGCGACCAGCGGGGCGCGCCGCTGAAGGTGGCGTCGTTGGAGAGGTTGGCCTGGCCGCTGCCGTCGGCGTTCATCACGTAGATCTGGGCGAGGTTGGGGGCGAAGCGCGTCCAGCCGTAGGTGATCTTGCTGCCGTCGGGCGACCAGTCGGGCAGCCCGGCGCCGTCGTTGCCGCTGTAGGCGGTGAGCTGGGTCTCGCCGGAGCCGTCGGCGTTCATGACGGAGATGTTGCGGGTGGGGTCGCGGAAGGCGATGCGGTCGCCGCCCGGCGACCACGCGGGGGCGTCGCCGTACACGCCGAGCGAGGTACGGCCGGAGCCGTCCGGGCCGATCACGGTCAGGGTGCTGTCGCCCGCCCGGTAGATGATCTTCGTGCCGTCCGGCGACCAGTCGACGGGCGCGTCCACGACGGGGCCGCCGGTGTCGACCTGGGTCTGCCCGGTGCCGTCCGGGTTCATCGTCCAGAGCTGGTGGGAGCCGCCGGCGAAGCGGGTGAAGGCCACGCGCGTGTTGCCGGCATTGGCCGCGGCGTTGGAGTCGGCGACGTCGTTGTCGGTGAGCTTGGTCAGGCCGCCGCCGTCCGGGTTGATCCGGTAGATCTCCTTGTCCGGGTCGGTCGTCTGGTCGACGAAGTAGATGGGGCCGTTGGCGCCGGGGAAGGCGGCCTGGGCGGGCGCGGCCAGCACCGCCGACACCAGCGCGACCACGCCGGCGAGCACCGGTAACGGATGACGGAGCATGCATACCTCCAGGCAGGACGAGACCGTCGGTGGACCCAGCGATGACGGCGGCCTGCTGGAGCACCCGATCCGGGACCGGGGAAGCCCACCCAGCGACCTTTTCCCGTCAGGAGCGCCGGTCAACCGCCGTCACCTGGCCGACAGCGGACACCTCGGCCCCACCGGTGGAGGTCTAGAGCGTGACGAGGGCGCGGCACAGGCGCGCGGCCTCGGCCATCAGCCGGTCCCGGTCCCCGGGGAAGTGGTAGACGTGATCGGCGCTGCCGTGCATCACGTGGTAGAGCACGATCGCCGTCGCCTCCGGATCGGGTACGGCCGCGCCCGCCTCGGCCAGCAGCGCGACGATCGCGTCCACGGCCGGGTTGGGCCCCGGCCGCTCCGGCCGGGCGGAGCTGTGGAACAGCACGTCGTGCAGCCGGAGGTCACCGAGATACTCCGCGATGCCGGCCAGCATCCATCGTTCGATCCGCTCGACCCCGTCCGCCGAGCCCGCGACCTGGCTCTGCCGGGCGGCGAACCGCTCCACGTAGCGGTCCCTGAGCGCGCCGACCAGGTCGTCCTTGCTGGAGAAGTGCAGGTAGAAGGTGCCCTTCGCGACACCGGCCCCGGCGGTGACGTCATCGACGGTCAGCGACCCGACCCCTGCCCTGAGGACCAGCGCCTCCGCCGCGTCGAGTAACTGCGCGCGCCGTTGTCCCGCCGGCCTGGTCCGAGCCACCCGCGTCCCCTCACTCTCGGTCGTCGGCCAGCCACTTTATCCCTGCCGCGCCGCCGCGGGCTCCTCGGGCCGGGCCCCGTCCCTCCGGAAGAGCGGGTGGGTGTAGAGCAGGACGATCACCAGGCACATGATGGCGACGGCGGTGACGAGCGGGACCAGGGGCGACAGCGCGTACAGGGAGGTGGCGAGGGTGGGCGCGAGGACGAACGTGAGCGCGTTGTTCGCGGCCACCACCCCGGCCAGGCCGCCCTGCTCCTCCTTCGTCATCGCGAACGTCGGGCCCGCCGTGTAGCCGGGGATGGCCAGCCCGAGCCCGAGCCCGATGATCAGCACGGCGGCGACGAACACCGGCAGGCCGAGGTCGGGCAGCAGCAGCGCCAGGCCGCCCAGCGCGACCAGGGCGCCGACGCGCATCAGCCGCCGCGCGGGCCAGCCGACCCTGGGCACGATGACCACCTGCGCGAGCAGCATGCCGACCCCGGCGGCGAGCAGGGTGCCGCCCGTGGCGCCCGCGGTCTGGGTGGCCGACAGGCCGTTGCGGTCCTGGAGCAGGAAGCCGATGAGGATGTGCACGAAACCGAGCGCGGTGAACATCCCGAACCCGGTCAGCAGGTACGGCCACACCCGCCGGTCCAGCGGGTGCACGCGGGGCGGCGCGGCCACGAGTTCGCGGGCGCCCTGCGGCTTGACCAGGACCGCGACGAGCACGGCGCCGACGGCGAGGATCAGCGGGACGGCGTAGAGCGGGGTCAGCATGCCGAAACCGCCGAGCAGCCCGCCCACACCCGCTCCGGCGATCATCGCGATGCCCTGGGCGGCCCCGATCGCCGCCATCGCGGCCAGGCGGTCGCGCTCGGTCTCGGTGGCGTCGGCGGCGTACGCCTGGGCGGTGGGCGGCACCGCGGCGAACGCGACGCCGAACAGCACGCCCCTGGTCAGCACGAGCAGGCCGAACAGCAGCGCGCCCGAGAGCAGCGCGGCGATCCCGAGGTGCGCGAGGACGGCGAAGGCCAGCATCGCCACCGTGGCCCCGGTCAGGGCGCCGACCAGCACCGGCTTGCGGCCCCACTGGGCGGACTTGCGGCCCCAGAACTGGCTGGTGAGCACGACGACGACGGCCGAGGTGCTGATCATGACGCCGACCTGCCAGTCGGCCAGGCCGACCTCGCGGGCCAGCGGCGCGATCAGCGGGTTCAGGGTCTGCTGGCCCAGGAAGATGATGAAGACGCTCAGGTAGAGCACGCGTAGCCGCGCCATGACACTCCTCGGGGGACTTAGGTAAGCCTTACCGTAGTGGCGGCTCGCGCTGTTTTGCAACGGCATTCGCAAAACCTTCATACTGGACCCATGCGCGAACCGACCAGAAAGGGCGGCCGCCCCCGGGTGGTCGACCGGGAGGCCGTGGCCAGGGCCGTCGTCGAGCACGGGTTCGTCGAGCTGTCCGTGAGCGCGATCGCCCAGCGGCTCGGGGTCAACCAGGCGACCCTCTACCGTCACATCGGCGGCCAGGACGACCTCGTCGACACCGGCGTGACGCTGCTGATCAGGCAGGCCGCGTGGCCGGCCGGGGGCGCCCACTGGCGCGACCTGCTGGAAGGCGCCGCCTGGACGGTCTGGGGCATCCTGCGCGACAACCCGGGCCTCATGATGGCGGCGGGCCGGCGCCTGCTGGCCAACGACGAGCTCATCGCCGCGTTCAACCGGCTGTGCCTCGACCTGATCAAGCAGGGGCTGCCGCCGGACAAGGCCACGCTCGCCGTCGACTTCGTCCTGGATCTGGCCTGCAACACCGTCCTGTCACGGGACTTCATGCTGGCCGGCGCGCTGGAGGGCGACCGCGAGCCGCCGCGCGCCTGGACCGGCAACTTCGACCCGCGGGTGCTGGAGATCATCACCCGGGCCGCCGGTCCGGGCCACGAGGAGTGGTTCGCCGGCAAGCTGACGATCGCTTTGGATGGGATCGAGCGGATGTTCGTGGATATGAGATAGTCGCCCGGTGAAAGCGATCATCCGGTGGGTCATGCCCGCTCTGGTCCTGCTGGGCTTCGCGATCTTCTTCAACGACCGGGGTGGCAAGAGCGAGCCGGACTTCACCATGGCCGAGGTCAAGGTGGTCGAGGGGATCGTCGCCACCTTCGACGTCTCCAGGACCCAGGCCGGCAGCGGCAACCGCCAGTCCAGCCGCGTCGACTACCTGCTCACGCTGACCGGCCGCCCGCGGAACGTCGCGTTCCGGCTGGACACGACTCCGGCGGGCGGGGTCAAGGCGGGTATGCGCGTACGCCTGGAGATCCTCGAGGACGCCGAGGCGGCCTTCACCTCGGCCACCCGCTACCCGGACGGGAGCAACCGGATCCACGCGGTCGGGGCCGTGGTCGACGGCAGGCCGGTCTACACCGCCGCCGAGTACGTCGCCAGGAGCGAGTCGGCGGCGTCGGGCAACGGCCGGATCGCGCTAATCTTCCTCCTGCTGGCCCTGGCCTGGGGCGCGGTGGTGTACTTCGTCAAGATCCGGCCGTACGTCAGGAGCGGGAAGGCCGCTTGGTGACGTCGGCCAGCGTGACCTCGCCCAGCAGCGCCGTCTCGTAGTCGTGCAGCCGCTCCCACACCTCGGTCAGCGGGGCGGCGGCGCCGGGGAAGCGGGCGGCGGGCGGCTCGGCCCCCTCCGTCACGGCGATCACGTCGGCCAGGGTGATGTCCCCGGCCGGGCGGGCCAGCCAGTAGCCGCCCTCGGGGCCGCGCTGGCTACGGATCAGCCCGGCGCGGCGCAGGTGCAGGAGGATGCTGTCGCAGAAGCGGCGCGGAATGTCCTGGCCGGCGGCGATCTGGTGGGCGTGTACCGGTGCCGGGGCGGTGGCCAGGGCGCACATGGCGCGCAGCGCGTACCGGGTTCTGGCGGAGATCCGCATCAGCGTTCCCCGCGGCGGTGAGCTGATCTCAAGGAGGCACTCCTTCGGAAAAAGCGCGATGCCCCCGGCTCGCGTCCGGGGGCATCGTGGGCGAATCACGGGTGGCTCAGGCCGGGGTGGGCTCGTCCTGCCGCTCCAGCTCGGAGTCCACGGCTTCCACCGACTCGTTCGCCTTGTCGCGGTGGTACTCGCGTACCGAGTAGACGATGGCGCCGACCCAGAGGAGCGCGATGAGGACGTAGGCGATGGCCTGCACGTTGCCGGGCGCGTCGATCCAGTCGCTGCGCAGCAGGGTACGCACGTTCGTCAGGATGATCACACCGCCGACCGCCGAGCCCAGGATGCGCGGTGGGATGTGGCGCACCAGCCAGGCGGCGATGGGTGCGGCGATCACGCCGCCGAGCAGCAGGACGCCGACCCAGGCGAAGTTGATGTTCTCCGAGCCGATGCCGACCAGGAAGCCGACGCTGGCCGCGATGGCCACCAGGAACTCGCTGGCGTCGATCGAGCCGATCACCTTGCGCGGGGGGATGCGGCCGCTGGCCAGGATCGCGGGGGTGCCGACGGGGCCCCAGCCGCCACCGCCGGTGGCGTCCACGAACCCGGCGACCAGGCCGAGCGGGCCGAGGAAGCGCTTGCGCAGCGGCTTGCCCAGGTTGCCGCGCGGCAGCCCGAACGCGGTGAAGCGGATGAGGATGTAGACGCCGAGGGTCAGCAGGATGACCGACATGATCGGGGCGGCGAGCTCGGTGGACAGGCTCGACAGGAACGTGGCTCCGGCGAAGGCGCCGATCGCGCCCGGGACGCCGATCTTGGCGACGACCTTCCAGTCGACGTTGCCGAAGCGCCAGTGGGAGATTCCGGAGGCCAGCGTGGTACCGATCTCGGCCAGGTGGACGGTCGCTGACGCGGCGGCGGCGTTGGTGCCGATGGCCAGCAGCAATGTGGTGGAGGTGACGCCGTAGGCCATGCCCAGGCTGCCGTCGACGAGCTGCGCGGCCAGGCCGACCAGGCCCAGCAGGATGAGTGATCGCACTGCATCCGCCTTTCCCGCTTTTCCTGCTATATCGGTCGGGATTATCATGAATGCTGGGAAGGGGTCAGGTCAAGTCACCGGGCGCAACTCGGCCGTCTCCATCACTAAGCTGTGACAGCGGCACGCCGGAGCGAGAGTGGGTGGGGTCTTGGGGTCGATCGACGCGGACTCGCAGATCACGGATCTGACGCTGGACGACCACGCCTGCCTCACCTTCGGCGAGCGCGAGGAGTACCTCGACCTGACCGCCGCCTACATCCGCGACGGGCTGGCGGAAGGGCTGCGGGTGGTGTGGCTGAGCGAGGAGCCGCAGGCGGCCCGCGCCGAGCTCGACCGGCGCGGCCTCGCGGTCCGGCACGCCGGCGAGAACGGGCGGATGCGGATCGTGGCCTGGCAGGACGGGCTGCTGTCCGGCCGGCAGTTCGCGCTGGAGGACGCCATGCGGTGGCTGCGCGCCCAGCGCGACGAGGCCGAGCAGGCGCACAGCGGACTGCGCGTGGCGATCGACATGGGCTGGGCGCTGAGCCCGGTCCAGGGCGTCGAGCAGCTGCCCGCCTTCGAGCGGCAGATCGCCGAGACGCTGGCGGGCACCCGCGTGTCGGTGCTGTGCCAGTACGACCGCGAGCGCTTCGACCCGGTCACGCTCGCGTCGGTGTCCGCCTTCCACACGCGCTCGGTCGCCGCCGCCACCTACCACGACGATCCGCTGCTGCGCATCTGCCGGCAGTACGCGCCGCCGGGCGTCCGGCTGGCCGGGCAGATCGACTCCACGGCGGCGGAGTCCCTGGCCCTGGCGCTGGCGGAGGTCATCCGCGGCGACGCGGACGTCACCGTCAACATGACCGAGCTGTCCTTCATCGACGTAGCCTGCACGCGGATGATCCTCGACTGCGCGCGCAGCATCTGCCCGGACCGCAAGGTGGTGCTGCGCTGCCACTCCACGATCAGCGCGCGTTTCGTGCTGCTCGGCGCGACCGATATCGCGGGTGTTACGGTGGAAACCGCCGATGAACGGTGACCAGCCCCTTGACCAGCCGGCCGGCGCGGAGCAGACAGGTCCGCCCGGCCGCGACGTCCTGCTCAGACAGGACTTCACCGGCGACTCCCTCTACGCGCTGAGGGCGAGCGCCGAGGCCCACGCCACCGAGGCGGGACTGCCCGCCGGACGGGTCGCCGACCTGGTCATCGCCGTCCACGAACTGGCCATGAACGCGGTGCGACACGGAGGCGGGCACGGCACGATGACCCTCTGGACGCGGGACGGGATGTTGTGGTTCCGGGTCAGCGATCCCGGCCGCGAGGACGCCGGCCCGCCCTCCGAGCCGTGGCCCCGCGCGCACGGTCACGGCCTGTGGATCGTGCGCACGCTGGCCGACGAGCAGACGATGTCCACGGGCCACGGCGGGACGCACACCACCGTCGCCATGGCGCTGCCCGGCGCCGCCGGGCAGCCCGCGAGCATCCGGCCGGACCACGACAACGGGCGTGTGGTGCTGCGCCTGTCCGGCCTGTTCGACCGGAGCGCGGCGCTGGAACTGCTGGAGCGTACGCGGACGCTGCCCAGCCTCGTGCTGGACCTGACCGACGCCGGCCCGTGGGACGCCGACGGTCTGGCCGCCCTGGTCACGTTGCGCCAGCGCAGCGAGCTGAGCCTGACCGGTGTGCCGGCCTACCTTCGCGGACGTCTCGAAACCCTGGACCCCGCACTGTCGGAGTCCATCGACGAGTGAACCCGCGGCGTCTGTCCCCGGGTATGGGCATGACTGAGCAGACCTGGAAGAAACATGCCAACCCCTGGAGCGTGTGGACCGCTTCGCCGCCCCGTCGAGCCCACCACCTGGGCGGCCAAGCCCAGCTGTGGCGGATCGACCGGTACGGGCTGCTGTTCGACCAGCGCGGCTGATGCGCCGGGCGCCCGGCACATCAGCCGCGTCATGGACCTGAGGCGCCGGACCGGTCAGGGACGGAACGGGCCGGTCACGCAGTAGGTGATGCCGCCGGAGGACGAGCCGCTGGTGCCGCGCTGGGAGGAGAAGTACAGGCGGTTGCCCGCGGGGTTGAACGCCGGGCCGGTGATCTCCGACGAGCCCTGGCCGCTGATGCGCAAGAACACCGAGATCTGGTCGTTCGGGGTGATCATGCAGATCTCCATGTTGCCGCCGTCCTCGGCCACGTACAGGTCGCCGCCGGTCGAGCCGGTCACGTTGTCGACGCCGGTCAGGGGCGGGCTGCCGGGGCTGACCAGGCTGTCGTCGTAGGCCAGCTCGTAGGTGTTGTTCGCCAGGTTGAGCTGCCAGAGCCGGTTGTCGCCCTTGGTGGTGAACCAGACGGTGTCGTCGGCGTAGTGGCAGCCCTCGCCGCCGTTGAAGGACTTGGAGCCGGAGACCTGGCTGCGGGTGGCGGTGGGGGAGCCGTCGGGGTCGGGGACGTTCGCCCAGCTGAAGGAGCCCGAGGTGGAAGACCCGGCGACGAGTACCTGCAGGGTGCCGCTGGACAGGTCACCCCAGGTCGTGGGGACGAAGCGGTAGAACCTGCCGTTGCTCTCGTCCTCGGTCAGGTAGATCACCCGGCGGACCGGGTCGGCGGCCGCGGCCTCGTGCTTGAACCGCCCCATGGCGCCCCGCTGTACGGCGGCGCCGCCGAAGGGATAGGACTCGTAGACGAACCCGCGGCTCACCTCCTCGCACGACAGCCAGGTGTTCCACGGCGTCTTGCCGCCCGCGCAGTTCTGCCGGGTGCCGGTGAGGATGCGCTGGGCCGACTGCACGGCTCCGGAGGAGTTGAAGCGGATCGCCGAGGCGCCGCCGCCGGGGTTGATCTCGGAGTTGGAGACGTAGATCCAGCCCGCGCCGTCGGCGAAGCAGGCGCCGCCGTCGGGGGCGTTGTGCCAGGTCAAGGAGGTGCCGGGGACCGTCTGGCCGGAGCGGGCGATCACCTGGCTGGTGAAGCCGGCGGGCAGCAGGATGCCGTTGGCGTCCGCGGAGCCCAGCGGGCCGTAGGGGCTTGGCGCGTTCTGGGCGGGCGCGGCCAGCGCCGTGCCTTCCCAGAGGGTGAAGGGCAGCGCCATGGTGCCGGCGCCGAGTACCGAGGCACGCAGGAAGTTGCGTCTCTTCATCGGTGTGACCCTTTCCTGGCCGGGGGTGTCAAAACCCGAGAGTAGGCACCATCCGTGAACGCCCGGTGTCCCATTCTGGTCGAGGCCGCGCCGATGCGCCGGTGCATCCGGAAAGTCATCTATTGCATAGGAAAGTTTCCTATTTAATACTGCGATCAAGCACCATTCCCCCTGGTCCATGGAGGTTCCATGCTCCGTCGTCTCGCCGTGCTCGCCTCCGCAGCCCTGCTCGCCCTGTCCGCCGCCCCCGCCCAGGCTCATGCCACCGCCGTCGTCGAGGACGTCTTCAGCCCGCTGGCCCTCGGCGGGTACTGCGCCGCCCAGGTCAACCCCACCTCGGGGATCGGCTTCTACAACGGCTGGCTCAACTGTTACCGCTTCGGCACGCCCGGCCTGGTCTTCACGGGCGCGGGCAACCCGGGCCAGGCCTGCGTGTACTTCCACCCGACGTGGAACTTCATCGGCTACTCCCAGGGGGTGAGCCAGGCGCTGCTCTGCAGGTACTCGGTCTGACCCGCGGGGCCCCGCCGTGCCTGTGGCGCGGCGGGGTTCACCGGGCCTCGCGCAGGAAGCGCAGGCCGGTGGCGGCGATCCAGGACCACGACAGCACCACGGCCAGCGCGAAGGCCACGTTGATCAGGGCGGAGGCGTTGCCGGAGGCGATGCCGGCGAAGGCGGCGAGGAACAGCACGCCGGTCAGCGCGGAGAAGAGGGCCCAGCCGGTCCGGCGCTCGGCGGCGTGGCGGCGGGCGTGGAGCAGGCAGGCGGCGATCATACACAGGAAGCCGATGCCGCCGGCGACGAAGTGCAGCATGCCGTGCCAGGTGATGGCGGCGGGCGGGCCGTCGGGGGTGCCGGCGGGGAAGCCGAGCGCGGGGTCGGCGACGAAGACCCCGGCGCCGATGAGGGCGAGGCCGTAGACGCGTATGAGCCAGGGGGCCCAGGGCCGCTTGAGCGCGTACGAGAAGGCGATCACGAGCGCCCCCGTGATCACGAAGTTGGCGATCTGGATCCAGCCGAGGTCGCCGTTGCTCAGCAGGCTGGCGGCGTGGCGGGTGAGGTCGAAGGGCTCACGGGTGAGGGCCTGGGCCAGGGAGACCAGGACGTAGAGGGGGCCGGCGAGGACGCCGCACATCAGAAGGGTTCTGTTCATGCCTCAGAGCATTTCGCCGACAAAAACTTTTGTCAAGACGATTCTGATCGTCGGCGTTCCAGGTGGCTAGGGTGTCGTCAAACGATCTTCTACAGCGGACGGGCGGACACATGGACAGGTTGAAGGGGCGGCGGGCCATCGTCACCGGCGGCGCCAACGGCATCGGGCGGGCCATCGCCGTGGCCTTCGCCCGCGAGGGCTGCGAGGTGTTCCTCACCGCACTGCGCGACGAGGAGGCGGCCCGCGACACCCTCGCCGAGCTACGCGGGTACGGCGTGCGGGCGCACTACATGCTGCTGGACGGCGCCGACCCCGGCGGCGTCCGGAAACTGATGGAGGCCGCGGGCCGGGCCCTGGGAGTCGCCGACGTCCTGGTGAACAACGCCGCCACGACGACCAGGACCGGGTTCCTGGACCTCACGCCGGAGGAGTACGAGCGGGTGATGGCGGTCAACCTGCGCTTCCCCTTCTTCGCCACCCAGGCCTTCGCCGCGCGGCTGCGCGAGGAGGGCGCGCCGGGCAGCGTCATCAACATCAGCTCCATCAGCGCCTTCAAGGCGGTCAGCGCGATGGCCCACTACCAGTCCAGCAAGGCCGGGCTGTCGATGCTGACCCGCAGCGCCGCGTACGAGCTGGCGCGGTACGGCATCCGGGTCAACACGATCTCTCCCGGCCTGACCGCCACCAAGGCCAACTCCCCGCAGTGGCGCGACGACCCCGACCTGTGGCACGAGCGCAGCAAGGACATCCCGCTGGGCCGTCCCGGCCGCCCGGCCGACTTCGCGGGCGCCGCCGTGTTCCTGGCCTCGGACGAGTCGTCCTGGATGACCGGCGCCGACCTGGTGCTCGACGGTGGCGACGCGGCCGTGTGAACGCGCTCAGGCGGCTGACGGCGTGCCGCTCGCCCGCCGCAGCGGCGACAGGATCAGCCACAGCGTCGAGGCGACCGCGCCCAGGACGCCGATCAGGATGGTGGGCCGCACGCCCAGCCAGGTGCCCAGCGCGCCGCCCAGCAGCCCGCCGGCCGGGGCCATGGCGAAGGCCAGGAACCGGTTGGCCGCCTGGACCCGGCCGAGCAGATGATCGGGGCAGGCGCTCTGGCGGTAGCTGACCTGGACGACGTTGTAGAGCGTCCCGCCGTACCCGCAGGCGAACCAGCCGCAGACGAACAACACGACCCCCCAGCCGCGCGAGGACAGCGCCATCAGCACGCCGAGCGGCTCGGTGAGCAGCAGCGACAGCACGATCGTGCGGGTGGGACCGAACGCGCGCGTCCACCTCTTGACGGTCACGGCCGCGAGCACCCCGCCCGCGCCGGACGCGGCGGCCACCAGACCGGTCATCACCGGCGAAAGCCCCAGCTCGCGGGTCAGGAACAGCACCAGCAGCGCCGCGACCATCGACATGAACAGGTTGACGCTGCCGGTGCACAAGCCGATCGCGCGCAGCGCCGGGTCACGCAGCAGATAGCGCAGCCCCTCGCCGATGTCGGCGAGCGTCCCCTGCCCGCTCGCCGCCGCGGGCGCGGGGTCGGGGGTGCGGATACGGCGCAGCAGCCCGGCCGAGGTCAGGAACGTCACCGCGGTGACCGACACCGTCGCGGCCGCCCCGGCCAGCCCCGCGATCAGCCCGCCGAGGCTGGGCCCGGTCACCACGGCGACGGAGTAACTGGCCTGCAGCTTGGCGTTGGCCTCGATCAGCCGCTCACGCTCGACCAGCGCCGGCACGTACGCCAGGTGGGCCACGTCGAAGAAGATCGTCCCGATGCTCACCAGCAGGGCGACGGCCAGGAGCTGCCAGACTGTGAGCACCCCCGCGGCGTACCCGAGGGGGATCGACAGGAGCAGCAGCGCCCGCGTGACGTCGGCGGTGAGCAGGACGCGCCGGCGCCGCATCCGGTCCACCCAGGCGCCCGCGGGCAGCCCGAACAGCAGCGCGCCGACCGTGCCCGCGGCGTTGAGCAGCCCCATCTCCAGGGGCGTGGCCGCCAGCGCGGTGACCGCCACCAGCGGGACGGCGATCGCGCCGGCGCGGCTGCCGAGCTGGCTGACGGTGTTCGCCGACCACAGCCGCACGAAGTCGGCGTGCCGCCAGAGACTCACCACCGCACCGGCAGCCGCACCGGTCCGATCGTGATCGCCGTGGTCAGCCACTCGACCTCCTCCTCCGGTACGGCCAGCCGCAGATCGGGACAGACGCGCACGAGCGCCCGGACCGCCTCCTGCAGTTCCATCCGCACCAGCGAGGCGGCCAGGCAGTGGTGCAGCCCCGGCCCGAACGTCAGGTGCGCGCCTCCTTCACGCTCCACGTCGATCCGATCGGGATCGGGAAAGGCGACGGGATCGCGGTTGGCCGAGGCGAAGGAGACGAGCACCGCCTCGCCCTCGCGGATGGTCCGCCCGCCGATCTCGACGTCCTCGGTGGCGATCCTGGCGATGCCGAGGCCGGGGCTGATGACGAGGTAGCGCAGCAGTTCCTCGACCGCGCCCGGGATCGCGCCGGGCCGTTCGACCAGGTCGCGGTAGAGGCCGGGCTCGGTCAGCAGCGTGTAGGCCATGTTGCCGACCTGCTTGGCCACGTTGTCCTGGCCGGTGGTCAGCGAGCTGCCGAGGAAGGTGACCAGCTCCTGCTCGCTGAGGCTCCGCTCGCTGTCGCGGGCGTGCACGAGCTCGCTCAGCAGGTCGTCCCGCGGTACGGCGCGCCGCCGCTCGACCAGTTCCAGCAGATATTGGGCGAACTCGCCCAGGACGCGCTCGACCTCCTCGGCGGTGTAGGCGGTGGTGGTCACCACGACCTCCGCCCACCCGCCGAACCGGTCGCGCTCGCCGTACGGGACGCCGAGCATGTCGCAGATCGTCATCAGCGCGAGCGGCGTGCCGAAGTCCCGCATGAGGTCGGCGGGCGGGCGCAGGTCGCGCAGGAGCGTCTCGGCGCGGGCGGTCACCGAGGGCCGCAGCTCCTCGATCCGCCGCAGGGAGAACGCCCTGGAGACCAGGCGGCGCATCCGGGTGTGCTCGGGCGCGTCCATCATCGCCATGGAGCCGGCGCCGCCGGGCAGGGGCGTCATACGCGGCACGTCGGCGCCGGCCGCCCGCGCCCGGCTGAAGCGGGGGTCGGAGATGATCGCGCGCACGTCCTCGTAGCGGGTCGCGAGCCAGCCTTCGCGGCCGTAGGGCATCCGGACCCGCGAGAGCGGCTCGCTGTCGCGCAACTGCGCGAAACGGGGATGAAGGCGCAGCAGGTCGGGTGGGCCGAAGGGGTATGAGCCTGCCGTCATGCGTGATCTCCAGGGGGTGACGAGGGGCGGTCGCTCCCCAGCGGCCCGAGGAGCGTCCCGCCGTCGCGCTACTTGCCGGGTTTGACCGTGACAGTGGTCATGATCTTGAATTCAGCGGTCACGATGTGACGCATGGGATTCACCTCCTTCTGCGGCGAGTGTCCGTGCGTGGCCGAGGGCTTCGGCCACGACGTCCTCGGTGAGCACGGGGGTCTCGACCAGCAGGCAGCTGCCGAGCGGGGTGGTGGCGACGTCGCCGCCCGCCCTGCGGTGGACGGTGGCCCGCATCTCGCGGCTCGGCACGGTGTCCAGCGGGAAGCCGAACCGCACCCGCGCGACCCCCGCCCGGCCGGGCCGCCTGCGCGCCTTCTCGGCCTTGGCCGGTGGGCCTAGTTCGTCCAGGGTCGCGCGCCAGCGGCGCGAGAGGGGTGACCAGGGCTCGGTCTTCCTGATGAGCGCGCGCAGCTCGGGGGCGAGCGCGAGCGCCTCGGCGTGCTCGCGGACCACGCTCACCAGCGCGTCGCCCAGACGCCGCTCGGCGAGGCCGGCGAGCACCGAAAAGTCGAGGAGGTCCTTAATCCGGAATTTGCGCTGGAACCTTTCCTCGGCCACGGCGAACAGTCCGCATAAATCATCATGTTCCGGCGGAACGGCCCTTACCGGAACTCCCTTCAGGTCGCCGGTGAACGCACAGGTGGAGACGTCGGCGCCCATCGGTTTGTCGAGATGGGGTTCCTCGGCCGGCCACTTCATGGCCACGCAGATATGCCGTCCGAATTCTCCGTCCATGACGCTCACGCCCTGCGGGACGGCGTCATAACGCGCCGACAGGTCCAGGACGCAGCGCCACAGCGCCTCCTCGCCGGGCGCGACCAGGTCGGCGTCCCCCGACTGGCGCAGCATCCATCCGGGCATGTGGGCGGCGATCCTGCGCCCCTTGAGCACGGTCAGCCCGTGCGCCGCGGCCTGTTCCTCACCCACTCTGGCCAGCTCGGCGACCCGGCGGCGGGCCCGTTCCAGATAGGCCGTCGCCGCGCCGGTGAGCTCGATGTCCCGGGCCTGCGCCGAGGACAACCAGGTGGCCAATATCCCCGCCTTCGCGGCCATATGCGCGACCCGCCATGCCGGATATGCGGGTGGCGCGCCGAGGATTCTGTCTATGGTGTCAAAATCCATCATCACCGATAAGAAACCCGATACTAACAAGATCAACTCCATGAGTAAACATTCGTTCTGGAGGAGGTCATGAAACAGGTTTCACCCCGGCCCGTCCCGGCCATGTTGGTGTCATGAGCGAACGTTTGCCCCCGGCGCCCGTGATCGGCGCGGTGGTCGCCGTCGGCGTCGTCGCCGCGCTGCTCCTCGGCACCGGCGCCCTTCTGATCGCGGGCGGCCTGCCGCGCGGCGCCGTCCTGCCGGTGGCCTTCGGGCTCCTCGGCGCGGCGATCGCCCGCGGACTGTGGCCGGGATGGCGTGGCCCCCGCCTCCTGGCCGCCTTCTTCGGCGCCTTCGTCGTCCTGTACGGGGGCACCACGCTGGCCGACGCGCTGGCGGGCACGGGCGCGCCGCCCGCCGTCCTCGCGGGCGCGTCCGTGATGGCGCTGGCCGGCGCCGCCGTCATCGTCCTGCTGTTCGTGCCGCCGTCGTCGCGGGCGTGGTTCGCCCGCCGGCGCCGGGCGGAATGAGTAGGGCCTACTCATTCGCGGGCCCCGGCGAAAAGCGAGAATGCGCTCAAGGCGCGGCCGGACAAACCTGCGGACGCCGCGCCTTCGACGTCGGAAAACTGAATCCGCCGGATTCGTGGCAACGTTCGGAGGGGCATCATGTCGACCCGAGGTGTGGCGATCGCCGCGGCATTGATCGCCGCCGCGGCGACGATCACCGGCGCACTGATCACGTCCCGTCAGGTGCCGCTGCCCTGGGGCTCCGGAGAAACGGGAAGCGCGGGAACGCAACGCGAAACGGTACGTGAGAGCTTTCCCGGCGGGCCGAAAAAAGCCCCTGGCATCGCCGTGACACCGAAATCACTGACCTTTTCCTGCGAGGGCGACAGCTGCGCGCAAGAAGTGCGGGTGCTGAGCACGGGAACGGCCACGCTGAAAATCACCGACATCGAGTTCGAGGGCGACAACCCCGGCGATTTCCAGCACGACAACGCCTGCGCCGGCCAGGCTCTTGACGTCGATGACGAGTGCGCGCTCAAGGTGTGGTTCGCTCCGGCGAGCACCGGATCGAGCGGCTCGGCGACCCTGGTGATCCACCAGAACCTCAAGGGCGACGCCACCTACGTCAAGGTCACCGGACAGGGCACCCAGCAGCCCACCGACGAGCCCACACCCGAGTCGAGCCAACCGGCCGGATAGCCGAGCCCGCCCGGGACCCGGCGCCCGGCCGGGTGGCATCCGCGCCGGTCTGAGGTGTCAGTGGACGTGGGTGGTGAGCCAGCGGACGATCTGGCGGCTGTAGTCCACCCGGTTCGAGGGGCGGCCGTCTACCAGGAACTGGTGGGACTCGTCGGGGTAGAGGACCATTTCGGTGGGGACGCCGAGCGTGCGCAGTGCCGTGAACCATTCCTCCGA
Source organism: Nonomuraea sp. NPDC059007 (assembly GCF_042740555.1). Taxonomy (NCBI): domain Bacteria; kingdom Bacillati; phylum Actinomycetota; class Actinomycetes; order Streptosporangiales; family Streptosporangiaceae; genus Nonomuraea; species Nonomuraea sp. NPDC059007. The sequence goes on from NZ_JBHYJD010000051.1 coordinate 40,067, forward strand.
CTGGCCCACCGGGCAGCGGTCGTCGTTGATCGCGTGCACGAGCAGGGTCGGGGTGCGCACGTGCCGTACGCGCTCGATGGGTGACTGCGCCCGCAGGAGCTCGCCCCCGGCGTAGACGTCGCCGCCGAACTCCAGCGCGGCGAAGACGTGGCTGTCGTCGGAACTGCCGGACATGCTGAGCAGGTTGGTCACCGGCCCTCCGGCCACGGCGGCGGCGAAGCGGTCGGTACGCGTGGTCAGGTGGCAGGTGGTGAAGCCGCCGTAGCTGTAGCCGCAGATCGTCAGCCGGTCGGGGTCGGCCACGCCCTCGTCGATGAGCTGTTCCACGGGGTCGAGGAAGTCGCGCTCGTCGCCCGTGCCCCAGTGGCCGACGCTGGCGGCGTAGAAGTCCTCGCCGTAGCCGTCGCTGGCGCGCGGGTTGAGCAGGAGCACGGTCCAGCCCTGGGCGGCCAGTAGCTGGTGGTAGGGGTGGGCGGGTTCGAGGTGGGGCGCCCAGGCCAGGTGCGGGCCGCCGTGCGCGTCCAGCAGGAGCGGTCCCGCGCCGGTGGCGCCGGGCTCGCGCAGGATCCAGCCGTGGACGGTGCTCCCGTCGCCGATCGTGAACTCCCGCTCCTGCGGCTGGATGAACTCCACGTCCGGCAGCGCGGTCGCGGTGTGCGCGGTCAGCTCACGCACCTGCCCGGTCTCCAGGTCGGCCAGCGCGATCTCGCCGTGGGAGCGCGTGGTGACGGTGACGACCGCGGTGACGTCGCCGGGGGAGGTGCTCAGTCCGGAGACGCTGCCGGTCAGGACCGGTTCCGGACGGCCGCCGTCCGCGGGCACCCGGTACAGCAGGGTGCTGCCGCGCTCGCGGGCGCAGAAGAGCACGTGCGCGCCGTCGCGGGTGAAGCGGGGGGCGCCGCCGGGCCACTCCGGGCCGCCCGGCATCACGTTGCGGTCCAGGTCCCGGGTCAGGTCGACGGGCGGGCCGCCGTCCAGGGGGAGCTTCACCAGCCGCGTGTGCCCGATGCGCACCTCCGGCAGGCCGACCGCGAGCAGCGCCGAGCCGTCCGGGTACCAGTGGACGCCGCCGAACCAGCCCTTCTCGTCGCCGACCGGCCGCGGCCGCCCGCCGTCGAGGTCCACCACGTACGGCGCCGCCGTCAGCGTCAGGTCGGCGTTCTGCCCGGCCCCCGAGGTGTAGGCCAGCCGGGTTCCGTCCGGTGACCAGGCGGGCTCGCCGGCGTCCCAGTCGCCGGAGGTGATCTGCCGCACCTCGCCGGTGTCCACGTCGAGGACGTGCACCTGGCTCCGGACGGTGGCGCGCAGCCCGGCGCCGTCGGCCTTGTAGCCGAGCCGGTCGACGACCACGGGGCCGCCCGGCCAGGATTCGGCCACGCGTACCGCCGCGGAGAAGGCGATCCGCCGGCCGTCCGGGCTCCAGCGGGGCGCTCCGGCGCCGAGCGGCAGGTCGGTGAGCCGCTCCGGCTCGCCGCCGTCCGGGCGCAGGGCGAACAGCTGGCCCTCGCGCAGGAACGCCAGCCGGGAGCCGTCCGGCGACCAGGCCGGCGCGCCGTCGGACGGGCCGTTGGTCAGCCGGCGCGGCCCCGCCGTACCGGCGGTGCCGACGATCCACAGTGCGCGCACGTTGCGGTCGGGCTCGCGCTCGGCGGTGCGCAGCGCGTAGACGACGCGCGAGCCGTCGGGGGACAGGGCGGGGGAGCTGGGGATCGCGAAGTCCCACAGGTCGTCGAGCGTCAGGCGGCGCTTCACGCGGTACCTCCTTGGTAGAGAAAGACACGGCCGGCGATGCGGAGCCCGAGCAGGCCGCCGGTGGGTTCACGCAGGAACGCGAGGGGCTCGTCGCGCCACGGGCCGTCCAGGAGCGCGAACTCGTCGGCCTCGACGCGGCCCGCGCCCATCTCCAGCGGCCGGTCGTAGTGGACGGTCGACACCCGCAGGCGCAGGGTGCCCGGCCCGGCGGTGACCTCGACGCGCGAGGACGTGTCCTGCCGCTCGGGGGTGCTGTAGGCGCCCGCGTAGGGGGCGAGCTCTCGTTCGCCGGTGTCCCGGAAGACCTTCCGGTCGGGTTGGCCGATCCCGGCCAGCTCGGCCAGCAGCGCGTCGCTGATCTCCCGGTAGGCCAGCTGCCCGTCGTCGGCGTTGGTGAGCACCACCACCGCGAGGTCCGCCTCGGGCACGAAGCGGCAGACGGTGGCGGTGCCGTGCAGGCTGCCCTCGTGGTAGACGGCGCTCACCCGCGACGCCCCGCGCGGCAGGTAGTCGAGGTGCCAGCCGAGCCCGGTCGCGGCCTGTCCCGCCCGCACGGGCACCGGGTCGGAGATCATCGCCTCGCGGGTACGCGGCGACAGCGGCCCGGCCACGTCCAGTTCGCCCAGCCACCAGCGCATCCAGAGCAGTTGGTCGCCGGCCGTGGAGATCAGGCCGCCGGAGGGGTTGACGCCGCGGGGCAGCAGCCACGCGTCCTGGACCGGGTACGGGGCGCCGTCGTCCTCGCGGGTGTGGCCGGCGGCGGCGGGCTGGGAGACCACGCGTTCGGCGAAGAAGGTCGAGCCGGTCATGCCGAGCGGGGTCAGGACGCGGTCCTCGACGAACGACTCGTAGCTCTGCCCGCTCACCACCTCGACCAGCCGCCCGGCCACGTCCAGGCCGGTGTTGCAGTAGGAGAAGGTCGTGCCGGGCGGCAGGAACTGCGGCAGCGCCGAGAAGGCGGCCACCTGCGCGGCCAGCGCGCCGTCCCCCCGGTCGGTGACGAACTCGGGCTCGTCGCCCAGCCAGCCCGTCAGATGGGTGAGCAGGTGCCGCACGGTCACCGACGCGGTGGCCGAGTCGTCGGCGACGCGGAAGCCGGGCAGGTAGCGGCGTACCGGCTGGTCCAGGTCGACGGCACCGGCCTCGGCCAGCGCCAGGACCGCCGTGGCGGTGAACGGCTTGGTCATCGAGGCGACCGGGACCCGCGTCTGCGGCAGGAACGGCTGCTCGGGGTCGGTCCTGGCCAGGCCGTACGCGCCGGTCCAGTGCCGCCCGCCGTGCGCGATCGCGACCGAGCAGCCGGGCACCCGGTGGCGGGCCAGCGCGGACACCACGATCTCGTCGAGGCCGGCGGCGAGGACGGGGGGCGGGTTCATCGGGGACGGGACGGGGCGCACTGCTCCTCCTCGGTCGGTACGGCAGGCGGCAGGTTCACTGGGCACGCGGCACGATGCGCCCCGGAGACCACGGCCAGGGCCGGATCGTCGCGGCGGCACTCCTCCCGCGCGACCGGGCAGCGCGGATGGAAGCGGCACCCGGCGGGGATGGCGGCCGGGTCCGGCGGCTCACCGGCCTTGATGGGGATCGGGCGGCGTTCCTCGCCCGCCCGGGGGACGGCGGCGACCAGCGCGCGCGTGTAGGGGTGGACCGGGTTGGCGATGACCTCGGCCGCGGGTCCTTCCTCGACGATGCGGCCCAGGTACATGACCGCGATCCGGTCGGCGTGCGCGGCCGTCGTGGACAGGTCGTGCGTGATCATCAGGATGCCCAGGCCGGCGGCCCGCAGCTCGTCGAACAACGCCAGCACCCCGGCGCGTACGGACACGTCCAGCATCGAGACGGGCTCATCGGCGACCAGCAGGTCGGGCTCCAGGACCAGGGCGGCGGCGATGGCCGCCCGCTGCCGCTGGCCGCCGGACAGCTCGTGCGGGAAGCGGTCGGCGAAGGCGGCGGCCGGTGACAGGCCGGCGCGTTCGAGGGCGGCCAGGACCAGGCCGCGGCGTTCGGCGCGGGTGCCGACGCCGTGGACGGCCAGCGGCTCGGCCACCGAGCGGCCGATGCGGAAACGCGGGTCCAGCGACTCGTAGGGGTCCTGGAAGACGACCTGCATGCGGCGGCGTACCGGTTTGAGCCGGCGCCTGCTCAGGCCGGTGATGTCCTGGCCGGCGAACCTGACCGTGCCCGCGGTGGGGTCGGCCATCCGCAGCACCGACTGGGCGGTGGTCGTCTTGCCCGACCCGGACTCGCCCACCAGGGCAAGCAGTTCGCCGGGCCCGACGGTGAAGGAGACGCCGTCCACCGCGCGCACCACCCGGCGCGGCCGTCCGCGCAGGCGGAAGTGCGTGGCCAGGCCGTCGACTTCGAGCAGGCTCATGCCGTACCTCCGGCGATCGATGCGGCGAGATGGCAGGCGCTGGACTGCCGCGCGCCGAGCGGGACCAGCCGCGGCGCCTGGGTGCGGCAGCGGTCCTCGGCGTGCTCGCAGCGCGGAGCGAACGCGCAGCCCGGCCACTCCTCGTCCAGGCGCGGCGGCGCGCCGGCGATGGCGCCGCCGGAGAACAGCGCGCGGCTGTAGGGGTGGCCGGGGCGCAGGTGCAGGTCGCCGATGTCGGCGTTCTCGGCCACCCGGCCCGCGTACATGACCGCGGCCCGCCCGCACACGCGGCCGACCACGGGCAGGTCGTGGGTGACCAGGACGACCGCCAGCCCCAGCTCCGTGCGCAGCCGGTCCAGCAGGTCGAGCACCTGGGCCTGCACGATCACGTCCAGGGCGGTGGTGGGCTCGTCGGCGAGCAGCACCTTCGGCTCGCAGGCCAGCGCCATCGCGATGGCCGCGCGCTGGCGCATGCCGCCGGAGAACTCGTGCGGGTAGCGGCTCGCCTTGTCGGGGTGGATGCCGACGAGTTCCAGCAGCTCGCGTACGCGGGCCGTGGCCCGCTTGCCCTCGGCGACGCGGTGCAGGCGCATCGGCTCGGCGATCTGGGCGCCGACGGTGGCGACCGGGCTGAAGGCGTTCATGGCGCCCTGGAAGACCATGGCCAGGTCGGTCCAGCGGTGCCGGCGTACGCTCGCCTCGCCCTTGGCCAGGATGTTCTCGCCGTTGAGCAGGACCTGCCCGGCGACCGTCGCCGAGGGCGGCAGCAGTCCCATCATGGCCAGGATCGCGGTGGTCTTGCCGCAGCCCGACTCGCCGACCAGGCCCAGGCCCTCGCCCGCGCCGACCGTGACGTCCAGGCCGCGCAGCGCGTGCACCCTGCCCTGGGGCAGGTCGAACCAGACGTGCAGGTCGCGGACCTCCAGCAGCGGAGCGGACATCAGCGCTCACCTCCCGACGGAACCGGAGCCAGGCGGAAGGTCCGCACCGACAGATGCCCGGCGCGCAACCGGGGGTTGAGGTGGTCCTCCAGCGCCCGGCCGATGAGCGTGCACGCCAGGATCAGGCAGCCGACCGCCAGACCGGGCGGCACGATCGCCCACCAGGCGTCGCGGGAGACGGCCTGCCCGGCAAAGGCGTTCTGGATGAGCCGCCCCCAGGACAGGGCCGACGGGTCGCCGAGGCCGAGGAAGGCGATGGCGGTCTCGACCAGGATGGCGTTGCCCACCGCGAAGATCGCCAGCGTCAGCAGCAGCGGCACGACGTGCGGAAGCACGTGGGTCGCCACGATCCGCAGGTTCCCCGCGCCGATGGTCAGCGCCCTTTTCACGTACGCGCGTTCGCGCACGCTCAGCGCCTCCGCGCGCACCACCCGCGCCAGCCGGGGCCACGACAGCAGCCCGATGATGGCCACGACGCCGGTCATGCTGCGCCCCCACACCGCCGCGACGATCAGCAGCAGCGGGATGTCGGGGATCACCAGCATGTAGTCGGTCAGCCGCATCAGCACGGCGTCGGTGCGCCCGCCCGCGTACCCCGCGGTCAGGCCGATCACGCCGCCGACCACGACGGCGATGAGCGCGGCGGCGAACCCGACCAGCAGCGACGTGCGGGCGCCCCAGAGCAGGAGCGTCACCATGTCGATGCCGGCGTCGTCCAGGCCGAGCGGATGCGCCGCCGAGGGCGGCTGGTAGACCGCGCCGACCTTCTCGTGGCTCGCGTAGGGCGCGATCCACGGGGCGAGCACGGCCAGGACGACGATCGCGGCGAGCATGACCGCCCCGAGCGCGCCGCCCGGATACCTGCGCAGCACGTTCATGTCCTGATCCTCGGATCGAGCTTGAGATAGAGCAGGTCGGCCAGCAGGTTCGCGACCACGATCGCCGCCGTCAGGAGCAGGAACCCGCCCTGGAGCACGGCGTAGTCGCGGTTCTGGACCGCCTGGTAGAGGGCCAGCCCGATGCCCGGATAGGAGAACACGGTCTCCACCAGCAACGACCCGGCCACGATGTAGCCGAACGTGAGGAAGATCAGCGTGGTGATCGGCAGCAGCGAGTTCGGCAGCGCGTAGCGGCGGACGATCCGCCAGCTCGTCAGGCCCTTGGCGCGCGCGGTGAGGATGTAGTCCTCGCCGAGCGCCCCGACCAGTGCCGAGCGCGCGATCAGCGCCCACGAGCCGCACCAGGCCAGCCCGATCGCCAGCGACGGCAGCGCCAGGTGCTCCAGCCGGTCGCCCAGCACCTGCCACCACGTCGGATCGCTGAAGCGCAGGTACGGGTCGGAGATGCCGCCGGTCGGCAGCGCGCCGCCGAACAGCAGCAGCAACATCAGCCCGATCCACTGGATGGGCAGCACCGACAGGAACATCGAGGCCGACAGCGGCGCCCAGTCGGCCGCCGTGCCCCGCCGCCAGGCCGCGACGACCCCGATGACCAGGCCGAGCGCGAGCCCGAAGGCCAGCCCGAGCCCGACCATCGGCAGCGTGTTGGCCAGCGGGCCCGCCAGCTCGTCCCACACGGGCCGCCGCGTCTGGAAGGAGTGGCCGAGGTCCCCGCGCAGCAGCGCGGTGACGTACAGCCAGAACTGTTCCAGCAGCGGCCGGTCCAGGCCGAGCTCCGCGCGCAGGTAGTCGCGGAACTCGGCGCTGCAGGTCCGGCACATCTGGTACTGCGTGGCCGCGTCGCCCGGCGCGGCCCGGAAGAGCACGAAGTTGATCACGGCCGCCGCCGCGACGGTGGCGAGGGCCGAGGCGAGGCGCCGGACCAGGTAACCGCCCCGGTTCATGACACGCGGTGGATCTGGGTCCAGAGACCCGGTCCGAAGCGCTGGGTCTCGATGCCGGCCCAGTCCTGGCGGACGACGTGCACGGTCTCGGCGTGGTAGAGCGGCAGGACGGCCCGCGTGTCGCGCAGGAGCGTCTTCTGCAGCGTGCCGACGGCCGCGGTCCGCTCGGCCGGGTCGAGCATGCCGCGCTGCTTGGTGAGCAGCGTGTCGTAGTCCTTGTCGCAGAACCCGGCGAAGTTGACGCTGCCCCAGCTGTCGCAGCTGTAGACCCTCAGCGTGCCGCCCGGGTCGGGGGAGAGCGTCCAGTAGGAGTAGGCCAGGTCGAAGTCCAGGTACTTGCCGTCGGGTTTGGTGACGGCGGCCGTGTAGTCGGCGGCGATGTCGGGCTTCAGCTCGATGCCGACCTCCGCCAGGTTCTTCTGCAGGATCTCGGCCACGCGGCTGATCTCCTTCCAGACCACGACGGAGTAGGACATGCGGTCGCCGGCCGGGGTCACGCGGATGCCGTCGGCGCCGCGCTTGTAGCCGAGACCGTCGAGGATGCCATTGGCCTTGGCCGGGTCGTGCGGGTCGGCCTGCAGGTCCTTCGGGATCCACTCGTCCTGGAAGGGGGCCAGGACGCTGCGGCCGGGCCTGCCGTACCCGTTGAGCACGACCTCGACGAGTTCGGCGCGGTCGAGCGCCAGCGACATCGCCTCGCGGACCTGGACCTGCTTCAGCTCGGGGTTGTCGCGTTTCTTGGGGTTGGTGTTGATGTTGAGCATGGCGACCTCCTGGGAGGGGGAGGCGGCCACCTTCAGGCCGGCGGCGCCCTTGACCGAGGCGGCCACGGCGGAGCCGCCGCCGTAGCCCCAGGCGACGGTCCCGGCGCGCAGGGCCTGGGCCAGGCCCTCGTCGTTCTGGAAGACCTGCAGGCCCACGGCGCCGACCTTCGGCGGGGTGCCGAAGTAGCCCTTGTTGGGCTCGAAGATCGTGGTGCCGTCGCCGGCGAACTCGGTCACCGTGAACGGCCCGCCCGAGACCGCGGGAAGCTTGTCCTCCGGGCGGAAGGCCAGGATCTTCGAGCCGTCGCCGCCCGCGTGCGGCTCGTAGACGTGCTTGGGCAGCACGTGGAAGTTGGCCAGCAGGGTGAGCACGCTCTCGGGCATCGCCTCGGCGTAGGTGACGACCAGGGTCTTGTCGTCGGTGGCCTTGACGCTCTTCACCCCTTCGAGGGCGAAGGAGACCAGACCGGCGGCGTCACTGGCGTGCTTCAGCTCGAAGTTCGCCGTCCAGGCGGCGTCGTGCGCGGTGAGGGGCTTGCCGTCGGACCAGGTGCCGGGCTGCAGGTGGAAGGTGTAGACGCGGCCGCCCTCGGAGACGTCCCACTTGCTCGCCCATGACGGCTCCAGCTTGGTGCCGTTGAGCTGGACGAGCGCGGGATAGATCAGCTGCCGGGCGATCCACGAACCGTAGAGGTTGTCGGCCAGGGGGTTGAGCGAGGTCATCCGGCCCAGTGAGGCGGTGACGCCGACGCTCAGGATGCCGCTGGTGGAGGGGGACGAGGCGGCGGGCTTGGCGTCCGAGCCGCACCCGGTGGCCACCGCGGCCAGCACTGTTACGGCACACCACACCTGAGCCGCACGCCGGCGACGAGATTTGGACATGGCATTCCTTTCCGATCCCTAATGTCCGATTCACAACCAGCCCAGCCGGCCCGCGGCCTTGACGTTGACGCGGACCGCCGGCTCGTGCAGGTATGACAGGGGTGTCTCGGTGATCTCGACCACCTGCACCGTGGCGGGGTCGGCCCCCGCCTGGACGGCCCGGTGGACCGCCTTCTCACTTGCCTCTTCGATGGCCTGCTTACGGCCTTCGCCGGCCGGGGCCAGCGTTTCCCACCTGCCGCTGACCAGGGCGATGGCCGCGCCCACGGCGTTGGCCACGTCCGCGTTGTCGGGACGCAGCACCTTGGCGGCGCCGGTCACGACGTCCGGCACGAGGAACGCGCCGCCGCCGACCGCGACGACGGGCCGGTCGCGCCGGCCCAGCGACATCTGATCCACCGCGTCGCTGATGACCGCGTCGGCCACCCGCAGCGCGGAGTCCAGCAGGGCCCGGGTACGCGCCGGGGGCCGGAGCCCGTCGCCCAGCGCGACCCGGCCCGCCAGGGATCCGGCGTCGCTGAGTGTCGGTGTGCTTCCGCCGAAGGACAGGCCCTCGGAGGTGATGCGGAAGCCGACCGAGACCGGCCCGACGACCGGCTCCTCGGGGGTGCCGCCGACGATGGTGCCGCCGCCGACGGCCACGCTGAGGATGTCCGGCATGCGGAAGTTGGTGCGCACGCCGCCGATGTCGGTGGCGAACGACGACTCGCGGGGGAAGCCGCGTACCAGCACGCCGAGGTCGGTGGAGGTGCCGCCGACGTCGACCACGATGGCCTCGTCCACCCCGGACAGGAACGCCGCCCCCCTGATCGAGTTGGCCGGGCCGGAGCCGATGGTCAGCACCGGGTAGCGGGAGGCGTACTCCAGGGCCATCAGCGTGCCGTCGTTCTGGGCGAAGAAGGCCGCCGCGTCCAGGCCGCGCTCGGCGAGCACGGCGTCCAGGGCCCGGGTCACCTCGCCCGCCGCGCGGTAGAGCGCGGCGTTCAGCACGGTCGCGTTCTCGCGCTCCAGCAGGCCGAGCGAGCCGATCTCGTGGCTGAGCGACAGCGCCACGTCGGCGCCGAGTTCCTCGCGGACGATCTCGGCGACGTGCTGCTCCTGCTCGCCGGAGGCCGGGCTGAAGATGCCGGTGACCGCCACCGCCTCCGTCCGGCCCGCGACCGAGCCCAGGAAGCGGCGGATGCCGTCGCGGTCGAGCGGGGCGATCGGCCAGCCGTCGACGAAGTGGCCGCCGCCCAGCATCACCGACCCCGCCTCGACCGCCTCGCGCAGGTCCGCCGGCCAGGTCGTCAGTGGCGCCACGGCGGTGGCGGCGGGCGCCCCGAGGCGGATCACCGCCACCCGGCTCAGCCCTCGGCGCTGCAGGACGGCGTTGGTGGCGTGGGTGGTGCCGAGCATGATCCGGCCCACCTGCCGCTCGCGCTCGCCGAGCTCGCCGAGCACCACCGCCAGCGCGCTGCGGATGCCGTCGGTGACGTCCCGCGTGGTCGGCTGCTTGGTCCTGGCCACGATGGCGTCCGACCGGTCGAGCACGACGGCGTCGGTGTTCGTGCCGCCGACGTCGATGCCGATCTTCAGATCGCGCTTGGGATCAGCCGACATGCACGTGCTCCTCAACAGGTCGGTAGTCGATGTGGTAGCCGAAGGCGCGCGGGCCCACGACGGCCATGCCCTCCGGGGTACGCCAGAGCGGGTCGCAGGCCCAGGCCAGGACGCTGACCCGCTGGCCGTAGCGCAGCGTCTCGGTGGAGACCGCCTCGGCGGTCTGGGTGTCGACCACGGTGATCAGGTCGGGGACGCTGGCCAGCACCTCGCCGGACTCGAAGACGACGAGGTTCTCGTTCTGGATCTCGATGCGCACCATGCGGCCCGCGTAGGAGCCGGTGCCGTCGACGACGACGGCGCCGCGGACGAAGCCGCCGCCGGTGTTCCGCTCGACCTCGACGATCTTGCCGTCGAGCAGGCGGCGGGCGGCCAGCCGTTCGGTGAGGGCGGCGACCGGGTCGGCCTGGCCGATGGTGGCGCGCCCGATGTCGAGCGCGGCCGAGACGCTGCCCTCGATGACCGCGCCCCTGGCCTGCGCGCCGGACATCAGGTAGTTGGCCATCATCGTGCTCGCGCCGCTGGCCACGCAGAGCGCCCGTGCCTGCCGTTCGGACCAGATTGCGTCGATCGGGCGCAGCGCGGCCACGTTGCCGACGACGTCGGCCAGGATCACCAGGTCGGAGGTCAGGCCCGCCACGTGCATCGAGACCATCTGAAGCTCGGGGAAGGCGCGGCCCATGCCGTCGGCGTCGAGCATCGGCAGGCCGAGCTGCGCCGCCCAGGCGAGCGGCTCGACGCCGTTGCTGCCGCCGATCTCGCCGGCCATGATCGCGGAGATCGGGCGCCCGGCGATGCGCTCGACCTCCTCGCGCAGCCGCTTGGGCTGTTCGGCGCTGGCGAGCATCTCGTGCCCGACGGTGGGGGCGCCGATGCTGGACATCGGGACGATGAGCGCGTCGTCGTCGAGGTCGGCCAGCCGTACCAGCGGGACGGGGCCGTGCTCGCGCAGCGCCTGCAGGGCGCTGGGGATGGCGGTCTCCACCGAGCCGCCGCCACCGGTCCCCAAGACGGCACAGCCACGCGCCAGCGCTGGAAGGTCACTCTCGGTCAGCTGCATGGGATGAGTATGGCCATCGGCCCCTCCGCATCCCATATGGCGCAATCACAAGGTTCCGCCCTAATCTGTGGTCATGCCACAGACGATCGCCGAGATGTTGCGCCGCCAGTCAAGGTTCGGGCTGACGCTGATCGCCGGGCCCGCGGCGGAGGTGCCCATCCGGCACGTCGCGGGCGCCGACACGCTGGGCGCCATCGAGCGGGTTCCGGCCGACAGCCTGATCGTGGTCCTGGGCGCGGAGTCCATCTCCGGGTACGAGGTCGACGTGGCGATCCGGCAGGCCACCTCGCGGGGGCTGACCGGGCTGGTGTTCGCGGCGCCGATGCGGCTGCCGATCACCGCCACGCGGCTGGCCGACCGGGCGCAACTGCCCGTGCTCGCCCCGGACAAGGCCCGCGACGGGGCCGGGCTCCTGCTGGACATCGACCGGTTCGTCAGGGGCGGCGCGTCGGACGCGCTCGCGCGCGCGGAGAGCGCCATCCGGCTCGCGCAGCAGGCGGCGGAGGAAGGCGGCGCCGAGGCGGTGCGGACGCTGCTCGGCCACGCGGCGGAGGCGCTGGGCTGCCGGGTGCGCCTGGACGAGACGATGCCGGTCGGCGAGTCCGACCCGGGCGCGGTCGTGGTGGGCAGGCAGGCGGTCGCCCGCGTGGTGGCCGATCTGGACGACGACGCGACCAGGGTCGCCCTTCCGGCGATCGCCGCGCTCGTCTCCCGGCTGCGCCAGCGTGAACTCAACCGCCGCTTCGCGCCCGCGCTCACCCGCGCCGGGCTGATCGTGCAGATCGTGCTGTGCGACCGGGCCCAGCTGCCGCAGCTCGTGGAGCAGGCGTTCCAGCTCGACCTTCCGGTGGAGCAGACGCACGTGGCCGTCTGGCTCAAGCTCGAGGACGCCGCCACCCGCGGCGAGGCGTCGCTGGACCGGGCCCGCCAGCTGCTCGACGAGGCGGAGCTGTCGGCGCTGCAGGTGCTCCACTCCAAGCCGGGCGACTGGCACGTGGCCACGCTCGGCGGCGACCTGGTGGTCGTCTGCACCGGACCGGCCGGGACCGACCTGCACCGCCGGGCGCGGGCCGAGGTGCAGCGGCTGATCGAGACGCTGACCGGGCGCGGCGACGTCGTCATCACCGGCGGGATCGGCACCCCTCAGGCGGGGCCCGACGGGCTGCGGCAGTCGGCCGCGGAGGCGCGCGTGGCGGCGGACTCGGCGCGCGCGGCGGGCCGCCACGGAACGCTGGCCGAGACCGACGCCACCGGCCTGCGCAGAATCCTGGCGGGGTTGTCGTCCTCGCCGCTGAGCCGTGACCTGCTGGCCGAGATGCTGGGCCCGCTGGACGCCATGGGGGCGGCGCGGGCCAAGGTCGGCGTCACGACCCTGTCGGCCTACCTGGACGCGCAGAGCTCGCCCACGCGTACCGCCGAGACGCTGCACCTGCATCCGAACGCGGTCGCCTACCGGATCCGGTGGATCACCGAGGCGCTCGGCGCGGACCTGGCCGACCCGGACACCCGCTTCGCCCTGCAACTGGCGTGCCGGGTCAGGCTGCTCAACGCCTAGAAGGCCCGTGACGGCGGGCGTACGCCGTCACGGGCCGTGGTTTCCGGCAAGGGTCAGACGGCCTCGCGCCACGTCCACCGGCCGGCGAGCATCGTCGCGGCCACGGGCATCGCGCGCAGGTCCGCGCCCGAGGCGGTGAACGGGTCGGCGCCCGTCACCACGAGGTCGGCCGCGTCCCCGGTCGCCAGCTCCGCCCGGCCCGTCCTGGTCGAGGCCGCGATGGCCGCCTCGATCGGGATGGCCTGCTCGGGATGCCAGGGCTGCCTGCCGTCCCGGCCGCGGTCCACCGCCGCGGCCATCGTGATCCACGGGTCCAGCGGCGAGACCGGCGCGTCCGAGCCCAGCGCGAGCCGCGCCCCGGCGGCCAGCAGCGCGCCGAACGCGAACGCCCGGCCGGTGCGCCCGGCCCAGATGCGGTCGGCCACGTCGCGGTCGTCCATCGCGTGCTCGGGCTGCACGCTGGCCACCACGCCCAGCGCGGCGAACCGGCCGAGGTCGGCGTCGTCCAGGAGCTGCGCGTGCTCGATCGCGCCCTGCGCGCCCACCCGCTCGAAGGCGTCCAGCGCCAGGTTGTTGGCCCGGTCGCCGATCGCGTGCACCGCCGGCCGCAGCCCGGCCGCCCACGCCTTCTCCATCATCGGCACCAGCTCGTCCGGCGGCACGAGCAGCATGCCGTGCGGGTGCGCGGCGTCCTCAAGACCGGGGTAGGGGTCGTGGCAGTAGGCGGTGCGGGTGTTGAGCGAACCATCGGTGATCACCTTGAACGGGCCCATCTCCACCAATCCGCCGGTCCCGTCGATCTCCTCCCCGGTACGCAGCCCGCGCGCCACCGCCTCCTCCAGCAACGCCGGCCAGACCCCGCACACCACGCGCAGCGCCCGGTTGCCCGCCCGCACCCGCCGCGTCCAGGCGTCCAGCCGCCAGGGCGCCTCCAGCTCGACCACGCCGACGACGCCACGGGCCGCCGCCTCGGCGGTGGCCACCTCGGCCCAGCCGTCCAGCAGGGGAGCGGGGACGTTGGTGATGTCCTGCTGGATGGCCTGCCACTCCGACTCGCGCAGAATGCCGGTCGGATGCTCCGACCAGCCGTAACGTCGCGCGGCCGCCGAGTTGATCCAGCAGCAGTGCAGGTCGCCGCTCATCAGGATCACGGGCACGTGCGCCGCCTCCGGCGCCGCGGCGTCCAGGAGGTCGCGGTGCGGCGCGTCCGGCCAGAGGGCGTCGCGGAAGCCGTAGCCCACCAGGGGCAGGCCGGGCTCCGGCGGCCGCGTGCGCAGACGCTCGGCCACGAGGGCCACCGCCTCGGCGGCCGAGCCGGCGCCCGAGAGGTCCAGCCGCTGCCTGGCCATGATCCACTGGTCGAAGTGCACGTGGTGGTCCCACAGCCCCGGCAGCACGGTACGGCCCGCCACCTCCACCACCTCCCAGCCGGGCTCGGCCGGGATGCGCTCGGCGATGTTCGCGACGCGTCCTCCGGAGACGAGCACGTCGCGAAGGGGGCCGGAGGGGCCGGTCCGCGCACCGCGCAGCAGGGTCGTCGTCGTGGTCATCGAGTCTCCTCCAGGGTCCAGACCTCGCGCATCTCCCGCGCGAGCGCGGGATTGGCGTATGAGGGGTCCGCGTCGAGCGCGCGGATGATGTTGTGTGCGATCTCCGGTGACTTGTCCTGGCTGAGCTTCGCCTTGCCCTCGACGCGTTCGGCCCGCAGCCGGAATCCCGCGACGCCGGGCGCGATCCTGCGCGCGTAGGACTCGTCCATCCGGTACGGCGCGGGCAGCACGTGCTCGAACCGGTCCACCGTGTCCACCAGGACCTGGTAGGTCTCCTCCGGGCTCAGGACCTCGGGGCGGCCGTAGAGGTGGACGGCCAGGTAGTTCCAGGTGGGTACGGCCGGGCCGGTGCCGTACCAGCCGGGAGAGATGTAGCCGTTGGGGCCCGCGACGATCAGCAGCGCCTCGCGTTCGCCGAGCCGGTGCAGCTCGTCGTCGGGGCGGCCGAGATGGCTCACCACCGACAGCCCGGGGCCGTCCTCCAGCAGGACGGGCAGGTGAGAGGCGGTCAGACCGTCGCTGACCAGCGTCGCCCACGGGTTCTCGCGGATCAGCGCGCGGATGCGGGTGTGGTCGTCGAGCAGGTAGTCAGGGTTGTGGCGCACGGCACGACTATCGCCGCCCGTGCCACCCCAGGCCAAGGTGACGGGGCGACAAGACGGCGGGTTCGTTTGTGGCCGGAGCACAAGGGGACGCTGCCGCACGAACGGCCGGGCGGAAATGGTGCGCGGCGACGAAGCCCGCTCCGGCCGCCGGGCAGCAGGATGAGCGAATGGCTGACCTCACCCACCTGCAGAGCCTGCTCGACAGCGAGGCGACTTCCCTGCACGTTCCCGGAGCCGCCGTGGGCGTGCTGTTCGACGGCGCGGAACACGTGCTCACCACCGGCGTCACCAGCGTCGACGCGCCGGCGCCCGTGACGGCCGACACGTTGTTCCAGATCGGGTCGACCACCAAGACGATCACCGCGACCGTGATCATGCACCTGATCGAGGAGGGCCGGCTCGACCTCGACGGGCGCGTACGCAAGTACCTGCCCGAGTTCCGGCTCGCCGACGAGAGCGCCGCGGGGGAGGTGACCATCCGGCACCTGCTCACCCACACCGGCGGGTTCCTCGGCGACATCGACGACGGACAGAGCTGGGGCGGCGAGGCGCTGGCCGAGGCGATCAAGGTCTACGACCGGCTGCCCCAGCTCTTCGCCCCCGGCACGCTCGCCTCCTACAGCAACGCCGGGTTCCGGCTGCTCGGGCGGGTCATCGAGGTCGTGTGCGGCGAGCCGTACGAGAGTGCCGTCGAGCGGGTCGTGCTCCAGCCGCTGGGCATGCGCGACAGCTTCTTCTTCCCCTGGGACGCCGCCACCCGCCCGCACGCCGTCGGCCACGTCGTGCGTGAGGACGGCGCGCGCGTCTCGCACGGCTGGGGCCTGTTCCGCGACGCCATGGCCGAGGGCGGCCTCGCCTCGTCGGTCCGCGACCAGCTCCGCTACGCCGCCTTCCACCTGGGCCTGGGCGGCGAACGGCCGGTCAATGCCGCCACCAGGGAACTGATGCGCTCCGAGCACGTCGCCGTCGGCGTGCCGTGGTCCGGGGTCGGCCTGCCGTGGCTGCTGGAGGAACAGGGCGGCGTCCGCCTGGTCACCCACGGCGGCAACGTCGGCAACGTGCAGCTGTCCACGTTCGTCCTGGCCCCCGAGCGCGGCTTCGCCGTCACCACGCTCACCAACTCCGGGCCGGGCAAGGTCCTGGGCAAGCGGGTGACCGACTGGTGCCTGGAGCACCTGCTCGGCGCCAAGCACGACGAGGTACGGCTGACGCTGCGCGAGCCCGCCCCCGAGTACGCCGGCGGCTATGACGCCGGCCAGTGGGTCTTCGAGGTGGACGAGAACCTGGTGGCGCGGTTCGTGCTGACGCCGGAGCTGGTGGCGGCCGGGGTGGAGGGCATGCCCGACATGGCGCTGGCCCTGGGCGAGGGCGGTGACGACGTGACGCTCGCCGCCGACCCGCGGCGGGCCGTGGGCCGCTTCCTGCGCGACGACGCGGGCGACATCTCCTTCCTGCACCTGGGCGGCAGGGCGGCCCGCCGTATCCGCTGACCCCTTGCCATTGCCGGGCCGGCCGGGAAGACCGGCCCGGCACGGGTGTCAGGGGATGATCGACACGTCGGGGTGCTGAGGGCTGGGCGCCTCGAACAGCCGGGTGGGCCGGTTCTTCAGGTGCAGGTCGAAGAAGGCGGCCACATACGCCCGCTGCGCCGCGACCGACCGCCGGGGGTCGATGGTGCCCACGAAGTCGGCGACCGGCACCTTCGGCACCGTCTCGGCGATCTTCGGCAGCATCGCCTGCAGATCGGTGAACGAGCCGTGCGCGGCCCCCGCGAAGCGCAGCTCCCGCTTCCAGCCGGTCGAGGCCCGCCAGAAGGACTTCCAGCTCGGCTCGCTCTCCCGGGTGTGCGCCTCGGCCGCGAGCTGCAGGAACGGCCGGCCGACACCCGTCTTCGCGACCCGGCCGACGTAGCCGCCGTCGAGGTTCACCCCCGCGTCCACCCGCCGGTCGTCGTGGACGAGCTGCGCGGCCACCGACCCGCCGAGCGACTGTCCGAGCGCCCCCACCCGCGACAGGTCCGGCGCCCCGCGCAACCCGTCGGGCAGCCGCGTCTCGGTCCCCAGCCTTCCGCCGCCGGCCAGCGCGGCGACCCGGCCGAGGACGAACCGCATGTCCGCCAGGCGCGCTTGGGAGTGCCGCGCGAGCAGCTTGGCGATGACGCGCGGCGTCAGCTTCGGCGGCAGGGGCAGCGCTCGCACGACCCGCCCGCCGGGGAACTCCACCTGGTCGGCCTCGTAGGTGTGGTCCACGGTGACGACCAGGTAACCGCGCGAGGCCAGGTCCTGCACCAGCGTGGTGCCGAGGGTGCGCGGGCCGCCGTCCCCCGAGCCGAACAGCACCACGGGCAGCCGTCCCGCCCTGGGATCCACCGGCGCGCCGGTGCGCGCGTGGGTGGCTGTGGCGGCCCAGTTCACGGCGCCCGCCTTGATGCCCATGGGCGGGGCGGAGTGACGGTCCCAGTCGGCCGCGGCGAGGGGCGCCATGTGCGGGGCGACGGGCGCGCCGGTCTCCTTCGCCGGGTACCACAGGCTGACCATCAGCTCCCGGTAGGGCTTCGAGCGGACCAGCGGATCGGGGCGCGAGCCGTCCACCAGCCGCACCGCGACGGTCCCCACGCGGTACGGCCCGCCCGGCGCGGGCAGGTCCACCGTCACGGGCACGTTCGCCGTAGCGGGCCGGGCCGCCGTCGCGGGCTGTCCGCCGGAGGTGCCCGAGGCGGCGAGGGTCAGCGCGGCGAACGCCGCGGGGATCAGGGTGAAGGTCATTGTGGGACTCCTAACGGGAAACGTCCCGACAGGCTCGCAGCGGGGCGCGGGCCCGGCCCAGCGGCATACGGCTGATCCCCGCGTGCGACTTCCGGATGACCCGCCCGGATGTTCATCCCGCAGGAGGATGGGGCGCGAACCCGCACGCCAACTAGGGTGAACGCCATGAAACCGGCCGCTCTCCTGGCACTCGCCCGACGCTCGTCCCTGCCGGTCGACGGGCTGCTGGCGGCTGCGATCTTCGTGCTCACGCTCGGGCCGGGACAGGTGACGTCCCGCGCGGAGCTGGTCGCGCTGCAGGTCGCTCTGGTGGCGCCCCTGGTGTGGCGGCGGCGGGCGCCGGTGACGGTGTTCTTCGCGATCGCGGCGGCGGCGGCCGTTCAGTGGGTGGCCGGTGTGCAGCTTCCCGCCGACGTGTCGTTGCTGGTCGCGCTCTACACCGTCGCCGCGCGCGGCACCTGGCGGTGGACGGTGGCGGCCGGGGTGACGCTGGAGGCGGGAGCTCTGCTGGCCGCGGCCCGGTGGGCGCCGCCCGGCCAGTTCCCGTTCACGGCCGCGGCTCTGACGGCGCTGGTCGCCGCCGCCCTCACCACGGGGTTGTGGGCGCGGGAACGGCGGGCGTACGTGCTGTCGCTGGAGCATGACCGGGAGCGGCGCGCCCGGCTCGCCGTCGCCGAAGAGCGCGCCCGCATGACCCGCGACCTGCACGACATCGTCACGCACAACCTGTCGGTCATGGTCGCGCTGGCCGACAGCGCGGCGTACGTGCGCAAGCGCGCACCCGAGCGCGCGGCCGCCGCCGTCGAGCAGATCGCCGGCACCGGGCGGCAGGCCCTGGCGGACATGCGCCGCGCCCTCGGCGAGGTGGCCGAGCCGCTGCATCCCGCGCCCGGGATCGCCCAGCTCGACGCCCTCGCCGGCAGAATGCGGGCGGCCGGGCTGCCGACCCGCCTGGAGATGACCGGCGACCCCGCCGCGATCCCGGCCGCCGCCCAGCTCACCGTCTACCGGCTGGCCCAGGAGGCGCTGACGAACGTCCTCAGGCACGCCCCGGGCGCGACGGCCGAGGTCACGCTCGCCACGACGCCGGGGTACGCCACCGTCGAGATCACCAACGACGCGCCCACGGGCCGGGCACCGGTGGCGGCCGGTCACCGGCGGGGGCTGGCCGGGATGCGGGAACGGGTGGCGGACTACGGCGGGACCTTCGAGGCAGGCCCGGTGCCCGGCGGGGGATGGCGGGTGGCGGCCCGGCTCGACCTGGCCGCCGGCCTGGCGGGCAGGGGCGCGGCATGACGATCCGGCTGCTGCTGGTCGACGACGAGTCGTTGCTGCGCATGGCGTTCCGCATGGTGTTCGAGGCCGAGCCGGACATGGAGGTGGCGGGCGAGGCGGGCGACGGCGAGGAGGCCGCGCGGCTGGCCAGGCGGCTGCGCCCCGACGTCGTGCTGATGGACGTGCGCATGCCCGGCGTCGACGGGATCGAGGCCACCCGCAGGATCGCCAGGGACACCCCGGGGGCGCGCGTGCTCATCCTGACCACGTTCGACCTGGACGAGTACGCCTTCGCCGGGCTGAAGGCCGGGGCCGCGGGCTTCCTGCCGAAGAACACGCGCCCCGAGGACCTGCTGACCGCGATCCGCAACGTCGCGGCGGGCGAGGCCGCGGTGTCGCCGCGGATCACGCGCCGCCTGCTGGAGAGGTTCGCGCCGCAGCTCGTGCCGGGCGCTCCCGAGCAGGACGAACGGCTGGCCGGGCTCACCTCCCGCGAGCGCGAGGTCCTGGTCCAGGTGGCGCGTGGGCTGTCCAACGCCGAGGTCGCCACCGCCCTGTGCCTGGCGGAGGCCACCGTGAAGACGCACCTCAGCCGGGTCCTGGTGAAGCTGGGGCTGCGCGACCGTACCCAGGTCGTGGTGTTCGCCTACGAGAGCGGCCTCATCCGCCCGGCGAGGCCGTGACACGCTCGCCGTATTCCCTATAAAGTAAATAGGGAATACATGAATCTTCCAAGTGAAGGTGAAGCCCCATGTGCAGCCTGGGACCGGGCCCTACTGTCATGTCCATGTCGATCGATATCCAGGAAATGCTTCCCGACCCCGGCCGATCGGTGGTGGCGATCGGCCCCCCGGTGTCCGGCGAGGGGTACTGGGCGGGCGCGCCGAGCGCGGTGGCCGTTGATGGGCTGGTCTACCTCGCCTACCGGCTGCGCCGTCCCGTGGGTGAGGGGAGGGGCTACGCGATCGTGGTCGCCCGCTCCGCCGACGGCGAGCGCTTCGAGCCGCTGGTGACGATCACGCGCGAGCGGATGGCCGCCGAGTCGCTGGAACGGCCCGCCCTGGTCCGCACCCCCGAGGGACGCTGGCGGCTCTACCTGAGCTGCGCGACCCCCGGCACCAAGCACTGGCGGGTGGAGGTGCTCGAAGCCGCCGACCCGTCCGGGTTCGACCCGGCCGGGCGGCGTACCGTCCTGCCGGGCGACCCGAAGACGGGCGTGAAGGACCCGGTCATCGTACGGCGGCGCGGCCGATGGCACCTGTGGGCCTCCTGCCATCCGCTGACCGACCCCGACGAGGCCGACCAGATGGTCACCGACTACGCCACCAGCGCCGACGGCCTCGACTGGACCTGGCACGGAACGGCGCTGAGCGGCCGCCCCGGCCTCTGGGACGCCCGCGGGGTGCGCGTCAGCGCCGTCCGCTTCGACGGCGATCGGGTCGTGGCCTTCTACGACGGCCGGGCCAGCGCGGCGGAGAACTACGAGGAGCGGACCGGGGTCGCGCGGGGCGAGGAGCCCGCCTCGATGACACCGGTCGGCACGGAACCCGCGGCCGCCTCGCCGTACCACGGGGGCGGCCTGCGCTACCTGGACATCCTCGACCTGCCCGGGGGCGGCACCCGGCTGTACTACGAGTACACGAGGCCGGACGGCGCCCACGAACTCCGCACGGAACTCCGCTGATCCGAGCCCTGCCTGACCGGCCGCCCTGCCTGACCGGCCCCCGCTTGACCGGCCGCCGCCTGATCGGCCAGGCCGGGCCGATCAGGCGGGGCGGCCGTTCCTGGCCTGGCGCTGGCCCGGCGGGCGGGGGCCGACCAGGCCGCCCGAGCGTTCCTTGGGGCCGAGCCAGTCGCTGAAGTCCTCGCCGGTGACCCGCTGCAGGAGCAGGATATCGGCGGCGAAGTAGGTGATCAGCTCCCGCCGCTGCTCCCACGTCAGCGGCCGCCGGGCCAGTCCGTCGCGCTGGAGCCGGGTCTCGACGCGGTCGGCCAGCCCGCCGCGCAGCCGCCGCCGGAACGCCGACAGCAACGAGGGACGCTGGTCGGGATGGGCGGTGACGTTCTCCCTGGGCACCTCGGTGAGCAGGCCCCGGGCGACGCCGAGGAAGGCGCAGATCCGGTCGAGGGTTTCGGCCGGGCGGTCGAGCAGGTCACGGTAGCGGAAGGTCAGCACCTGTTCGCGCGGGAACAGGGTGAACAGGTGGGCGAGCTGCTCGCCGTACCTGCCGAGACCGGTGTAGTGCCAGAAGTGCGCCCAGCCCGCCGCGATCCGCCGCGGCTCGTCGGCGCACGCGCGTACGACGTCGTCGAGCGGTTCCAGCCCGGCCGACCACAGGTGGACCCAGTTGGAATGGGCCCGCTCGACCGGATCGCGCAGGATCGCGATGAGCCGGGCGTGCGGGACGGCCGCGTGGATGCGCCGCTGCGCGGCCAGGTCATAGAGATAGAACGGCGTCGCCTCCCCGCGCAGCGCGCCCGGCGGCGCCCCGGAGAACAACGCCTCGTAGTCCTGGCGCCGCCACACGTGCTCGCGGTAGGTCGCGGCGTCGCCGGGACCGCCCTGCGCGGGCGGCGGACCGCCGGTGAGGAAGTGTTTGGGCTCCTTGACCCCGGACAGGAAGAGGTCCGGGTGGCGCTGGAGGGCGGCGTGCAGGGCGGTCGTCCCGGTCTTGGGGGCGCCGATGACGAGGAAGTCCGGCAGGGGCATGGTCGCTCCTTAGGCTGTACCCCCTTTTTCCTACCAAATGTGTGGGATATTGCAAGCCTTCCGTGGAAGGCCGCGCGGGATCGCCGATCAGGCGAAGGCGTCGACGCCGGTGAGTCCGGCCGACAGCGCCCAGAGGCGGGCCGCCTGGTCCGGGTCGCACGCGTGCTCGCGCACGCCCTCGGTCAGCAGGCCGTCGGCCGGGGCGGGCGGGGCGACGTCGCAGTCCTCGCAGTACAGGCCGCCCATCCCGGCCAGAGCGGGGGAGGTGGCCGCCCACACCTGGGTCGCCGCGCCCTGCTCAAGCGTCTTGAACGCGGAGAGGTCGATGGCGCCCTCCTCGTCCATCCAGCCGTTGGCGATCATCTCCTCCCTGGGGATGTGGCGGGCCAGCGAGGTGGCGACGACGCCGGGGTGCACCGAGAAGGCGCGCACGCCCGCGTCCCCGCCGAGCGCGTCCAGGTGCACGGCGAACAGCGCGTTGGCGGTCTTGGCCTGGCCGTAGGCCTGCCACTTGTCGTAGCCGCCGGTGAAGTGCACGTCGGGCCAGCGGATGCCGGAGAGCTGGTGGCCGTTGGAGGACAGGGACACCACCCGGGCCGCGCCGTCCGCGATCGCCGGCCAGAGCAGGTTGACCAGCGCGTAGTGGCCGAGGTGGTTGGTGGCGAACTGGGCCTCCCACCCGGGACCGACGCGCGTCAGCGGGCAGGCCATCACCCCGGCGTTGTTGACCATCAGGTTGACGGCGCGGCCCGAGGCCAGGAACCGCTCGGCGAAGCCGCGCACACTGTCCAGGTCGGCGAGGTCCAGCTCCCCGACCTCCACGCCGTCGATGCCCTTGAGCGCCTCCTCGGCCGCCTCGGGCCGGCGCGCGAGGGCGACGACGTGCGCCCCCGCCTCCGCGAGGGCCCGGGTCGTCTCCAGGCCGAGGCCGGAGGCGCCGCCGGTGACGATCGCGAGCCGCCCGCCGAGGTCGATGCCGCGCAGGACATCGCCGGTGGTGCTCGTGGCGCCGAAACCTGAGCCGATCTTGCGTTGCCGTGTCGTCATGCTCCGACGCTAGGACCTGGAGCTCACTCCAGGTCAAACGTCAGTGCCAGGACCTGGAGTGAGCTCCAGGTCAAACGTCAGTTCAGCCGCTGCGCCTTGCTGAGCAGCCGCTGCGCGACCACGACCAGCGCCAGGAACGCCCCGCTGACCACCTGCTGGAAGGAGGAGGTGAGGTTGCCGACCTGGTTGATCAGGCTCTGGATCACGCCGAGCAGCAGCACCCCGGCCACCGTCCCGGTGACGCCCCCGGCCCCGCCGGTCAGCAGCGTCCCGCCGATGACCACCGCGGCGATGGCGTCGAGTTCCATGCCGATGCCGAGGATGGTCACGCCGGACGACAGCCGGGCGGCGTTGAGCGCCCCGGCCAGGCCCGCCAGCAGCCCCGACATCAGATACACCAGGACCTTCGTCCGGGCGACCGGCACCCCCATGAGCGCCGCCGCCTGCTCGTTGCCGCCGATGGCGTAGACGTTCTGCCCGAACCCGGTGCGCTGCAGCAGCACCATCGCCGCCAGCACGAGCACGATCGTGACGTAGACCGGATACGTGAGCCCGAGCAGCTCACCCTGGCCGAGCGCGGCGAACGCCGGATCGGAGACCAGGTAGGTGGTGGCGCCCTCGTCGGAGATGGCCAGCATGAGCCCGCGTACGCCGAGCAGGCCGGCCAGCGTGACGATGAAGGGCGCGAGGCCGGTTCTGGCGATGATCAGGCCCTGGACCAGGCCGACCAGGCCGCAGACGGCCAGCGGCAGGAGCAGCGCGGCGGCGAAGCCGTACCGTGATCCGGCGGCGGCGAGCACCCCGCCGAGCACGAACAGCGAGCCGACGGACAGGTCGATGCCGCCGCCGATGATCACGAAGGTCATGCCGATCGCGACGACGGCCAGGAACGAGGAGGAGACCACGACGCTGGCGGCGTTGCCCACGGTGGCGAAGGAGTCGAAGGCCAGCGTGCCGACGACGATCAGCACCCCGAGCACCATCAGCGCACCGTGCTGCTGGAGCACCCGGCCTATCTCTTCCCTGCGGGTGACGGTCGTCATCGCCTGGCACGCTCCCTCGTCACATACACGGCGGCGAGGATGATGACCGCCTGGACCATCTGCGTCCACGACTGGGGCAGGTTGTGCTTGATGAGCGTGGCCGACAGCAACTGCATGAGCAGGGCGCCCATCACGGTGCTGGCGACCCTGATCCGCCCGCCCGACAGCGGCGTGCCGCCCACGACGACCGCGGTGATCGCCGACAGTTCGATGAACATCCCGAGCGAGGTGGGGTCGCTGGCCTGCAGCCGGGCGGTCGCCAGCACCCCGGCCAGCGCCGCGAGCAGCCCGGAGATCACGTAGACGAGCACGAGGACGCGTTTCACCGGCAGCCCGGACAGCTCCGACGCGGCCCGGTTGCCGCCGATCGCGACCACCTGCCGGCCGAACGTGGTCCTGCGCACCAGGAAGGCGACCACGAGCGTCAGCACGCCGGCGATGATCACGATGAGCGGGACGCCGAACAGCGAACTGCTGCCGAGGGCGATGAGGTCGGGGTTGCGGAACTCGACCAGCTGCGGCACGAGCACGTTGGCCAGCCCGCGGACGCCGACGAGCAGGGCCAGCGTCGCCACGATCGGCTGGATGCCCACGTAGGCGACGAGCGTGCCACCCGCCGCGCCCGCGACGGCGCCGCCGATCAGCGCGACCACGAGGGCGACGGCCGCGCCGTACCCCAGATAGAGGGCGGTCAGCGCGGCGGCCATCGCCATCACCGAACCCACGGACAGGTCGATGCCCTTCGTGCCGATCACCAGCGCCATGCCCAGCGAGATGATCACGATGGGGGAGACCTGGACGAGCTGGGTGCGGAAGTTGGCCGCGTCGAGGAAGTACGGCGTGAACAGCACGTTGAACACCAGCAGCGCGAGCACCGCGGCGTAGACGCCGTAGTCGCGGATCCACCTAGTCATCGGCGCGCTCCGCGATGGCCGCCATGATCTTCGCCTCGGTCACGTTCTCGCCGGACAGCTCGCCGACCACCGCGCCGTCGCGCAGGACGAGGATCCGGTCGGCGCCCTCGACCAGTTCCTCCAGGTCCGAGGAGATGAGCAGCACGCCCAGGCCCTCCCGGGCGAGCTCGTCGATGAGGGCCTGCACCTCCGCCTTGGCGCCGACGTCGATGCCGCGGGTGGGCTCGTCGAGGAGCAGGACCTTCGGCCGCACCGCCAGCCACCGGGCCAGCAGCACCTTCTGCTGGTTGCCGCCCGACAGCTCCGACACGACCTGGTGTGGTGAGGACGCCTTGATCCGCAGCCGCCGCATGAAGATCTCCACCACCCGGTCGATCCGGGAGTCGGACACGACGCCCGCGCGGGCCAGCGAGGGCAGGGCGGCCAGCGCGATGTTGTCGCGTACCGACAGGCCGGGGATGATGCCCTCGGCCTTGCGGTCCTCGGGCAACATGCTCACGCCGGCGCTGATCGCCGCCTTGGTGCCGCCGCGGGGCAGCGGCGCCCCCGCCACGAGCACCTGCCCGCCGTCCAAGGGCAGCGCGCCGGCGATGGCCTTCGCGGTTTCCGTACGGCCCGCGCCCAGCAGCCCGCCGAGCCCGACCACCTCGCCGGGCCGGACGGAAACGGTGACGCCGGACAGCACGTGCCGCCGGGTCAGCCCGCGGGCCTCGACGACGGGCGTGCCGTTCACGGCGCCCTGGTCACGGTTGAAACGGGTCAGGCCGTCGCTCCTCACCTCGGCCAGGTCGCGGCCGAGCATGAGGGAGATGAGCTTGAGCCGGTCCAGGTCCGCCAGCGGCCCGGTGTGCGCCACGCGGCCGTCGCGCAGCACGGTCACGTTGTCGCAGACCCGGTAGAGCTCGTCGAGGCGGTGGCTGACGTAGATGACCGCGATGCCGGACTCGCGCAGCCGGCCGATGACGCCGAACAGCGTCTCGACCTCGCGCGGCTCCAGCGACGAGGTGGGCTCGTCCATGATGACCACCTTGGCGTCCACGGAGACCGCCCTGGCCAGGGCGACCATCTGCTGGGCGCCGACGCCGAGGCTGCGCAGCGGGCGCCTGACGTCGGTGTCGAGGCCGAAGCCGCGCAGCACGGCGCGGGCGTGGCCGTACAGCCTGGCGGTGTCGATCACCCCCAGCCGGCCGCGGGGCTCGCGGCCGAGCAGGAGGTTGCGCGCGACGCTCATCATCGGGACGAGGTTGACCTCCTGGTAGATGGTGGAGATCCCGGCCCGCTGCGCCTCCAGGGGGGTGGCGAAGCCGGCCGGTGCTCCGTTGTAGCGCAGTTCGCCGCCGTCGGGCCGGTAGACGCCGGTGAACACCTTGATGAGGGTGGACTTGCCGGCGCCGTTCTCGCCCACGAGGGCGTGCACCTCGCCGGCCCCGAGGGCGAGATGCACGTCGTCGAGCGCCACCACGCCGGGAAAGCGTTTGGTGATCCCCCGAGCTTCCAACATGGGTTCAGTACGCTTCACCGAGCGAGTCCTTGGCGTTGGCCTGGTCGTATTCGCGGTCGGAGATGATCACTTTCTCGGCGATGCCCTCGCCGCCGAGGAACTTCGCGGCGGTTTCGAAGGCGAGCGGGCCGAAGCGGGGGTTCGACTCGATCACCGAGTGCAGCCAGCCGTCGACGATGGCCTGGACCGCGCTCCTGGTCCCGTCGATGGAGACGATCTTGATGTCGCCCGGCTGCTTGCCCGCGCCCTTCAGCGCGGTCACGGCGCCGAGCGCCATCTCGTCGTTCTCCGCGTAGATGCCGTTGATGTCGGGGTTGGACTGGATGAGCTGCTCGGTGACCTGCTGGCCCTTCTCCCGCGCGAACTCGCCGGTCTGCTCGAAGCTGATCGTGATGCCGGGGGCCTTCTCCTTGACCCGGTCCTTGAAGCCGTTGGTGCGTTCGGTGGTGACGTTGTTGCCGGGCGCGCCGAGCAGGATCGCCACCTTGCCCTTGCCGCCGACCGCCTCGATCATCTTGTCGGCGGCCCGCTTGCCCTGCTCGTAGAAGTCCGAGCCGATGAAGGTCAGGTAGTCGGTGCAGGCCTTGGCGTTGATCTTCCGGTCGACCGTGATGATCGGGACCTTCTTGGCCGCCGCCTGCTGCAGCACCGGCTCCCAGCCGTCGGAGTTCAGGGGCGCGATCACCAGGAGCTTGGCGCCCTGCGCGATGAGCTGCTCCACGTCGGTGATCTGCTTGGAGAACTGCGACTGGGCGTTGGTCACCTTCAGGTTGGTGATGCCGACCTTGGCCGCCTCGTCCTTGATCGACTTGGTCTCGGCGATGCGGAACGGGTTGGCCTCCTTCTCCGACTGGGAGAAGCCGACCGTGGCGCTCTTCAGGTCGAAGGCGGTGCCGCCGAAGCGCTCCAGCGTGCAGGCCGGTCCTTCGGCGGTGCCGGTGGGCGTCTTGACGACCTGCTGACCGGCCGTGGAGGACGGCGCGGCCGCCGTCTGCGGCGCCTCGCCCTTGGCGCAGCCGGCCACGGTCACGAGGACGGCCATCGCCAGGATCGCGGTGCGGGACATGGTGGTTCCTTTCCTAGCAGGCGGGCGAGATCTCGTCGACGAGCGCCCGGTTGGCGGCCCGGACCCTGGCGAGGTCGGGCTTGATGACCGCCCGGTCGTAGGTCATGAGGCCGTTGAGCTCCACCTCCACGTCCGTGGTCTGGGTGTAGATCGCGGCGCTGAGGCCCTCGCAGGCGTGCAGCCGCCGCAGCGTCTGGTCCATCTCGACGTAGCGGGTGGTGAGGGTCTCGGCGTCGGGTTCGACGCGGTAGCCCCAGCCGCCGCCGGACCAGGTGTGGCCGATGACGAGCAGGCCGAGCCCGCCGTACTCGCCGAGGACCGAGGCCCTGGTCGCGCTCGGCGGCGAGACCGGCGCGGGGCCCGGGTACATGTGCCAGTCGATGACGTCGCCGTTGCCGCCGTCCTGGGCGCCGCAGCAGTTGACGCCGCTCTGGTTGTCGACCAGGCGCGAGGGGTCCCAGCTCTTGACCAGGTCGGCGACCCTGGCCACCTCGTACTGGCCCCAGCTCTCGTTGAACGGCACCCACATGACGATCGAGGGGCTGGAGCGGTGCTGGTCGACGATGCGCCGGAACTCGGTCTCGAACTGGGCCTGGTTGGTGTTGCCCGAGGTCGAGGGCATGTCCTGCCAGACCAGCAGGCCGAGCTTGTCGGCGTGGTGGTACCAGCGGTCGGACTCGACCTTGACGTGCTTGCGCACCGCGTTGAACCCGGCCTGCTTGGTGACCTCCAGGTCGTAGCGCAGGGCCGCGTCGGTGGGGGCGGTGTACAGGCCGTCGGGCCAGAAGCCCTGGTCGAGCGGGCCGAGCTGGAAGACGGGCTTGCCGTTCAGGAGCATCCGGGTCTTGCCGGCGACCTGGCCGATCGAGATCTCCCGCATGCCGAAGTAGGACCGCACGCTGTCGTCGCCGGTCGTGACGGTCAGGTCGTACAGGAAGGGGGTGTCGGGGGTCCACGCCTTGGGCTTGGGGACCGGCAGGCTCAGCTCGGTGCCCGAGCGCCCGCTCACGCGGCCGACGACCTTCGAGCCGTCCCGCGCCACCAGGCCGACCCGCGTGCCGGTGAGGCCGGCGTTGACGGTCACCTTCAGCCTCTGGCCCTTGAGGTCGGGCACGGAGTCGACCGACAGGATCCGGTTGCGCGGCGCGGGCTCCATCCAGACGGTCTGCCAGATGCCCGAGCTGGGCGTGTACCAGATGCTGCCGGGGGTGAGGCGTTGCTTGCCGGTGGGGTGGTTGCCCTTGTCGGTGGGGTCGTAGACGCCGACGATCAGTTCCTGGGGGCCCCGGCGCTTGAGCGCGTCGGTCACGTCGACGGTGAAGCGGTCGTAGCCGCCGCGGTGGGTGGCCAGGCGGGTGCCGTTGACGTAGACGGTGGACTCCCAGTCCACGGCGTCGAGGTGGAGGATGACCCGCTCGCCGCGCCAGCCGTTCGGGACCTCGAAGGTCCTGCGGTACCACATGCGGTCCTCGGACCTGCCGATGCCGGACAACGCCGACTCGACGGGGAAGGGCACGGTGATCCGCTCGGCCAGGTTCTTGCCGACCGGCGGCTGCTCGCCCGCTTCGGCGGCGGCGAACTGCCACGGGCCGTTGAGGTTGCGCCAGCGCTCGCGGACGAGCTGCGGTCGCGGGTACTCCGGCAGCGGGCCGGCCGGGTTCATGTCCTTGGCGAACTTGCTGGCCAGCTGGTACTCGGAGCGGTTGGCCAGCGCGGCGCGGGGGAAGGCGGGCAGCGCGGTGCCGTCGGCGAACTCGACGCCGCCGGTGCCGTCGTAGGCGGCCCGCACGCCGTTGCCGGCCTTGAGCGGGATCTTGGCGCCCAGCTTGAACGTCAGCGTGGCGCCGGAGGAGGAGACGGAGGTGATCGGCCAGGCCGACCCACCTGTGGTGATCTTGAATCCGGTGGCGGCCGTGGTGGGCTTGAGCGCCTTGGCGAAGGTCAGGGTGGCGGTGTCGCCCGCCGTGCCGACCTCGGCCTGGACGGGCCCCGGCGGGTCGAAGCCCTCGGGCAGGAAGAGCGCCTGCTCGGGTACGACGGTCTTGGCCAGGTCCGGGCTCTGCCAGCGCAGCCGCAGGTTGGCGCCGCCGAAGTGCTCGAAGTACTCGATCTTGATGTCGTACGTGCGCCCGGCTTCCAGGGCGATCGGGGTGCCGACCTGCTCGACGTCCCAGATGTCGCGCCAGTTGTCGATGATCAGCTTGTTGTCGACCCAGAGGCGGAAGCCGTTGTCGCCGATCATGGAGAAGGTGTAGGTGTTCGCCGCGGGCGCCGCTATGCGCCCGGTCCACCGTACGGTGACGTTCTCGTCGCGGCCGGTCAGTTCGGCGAGGGCGGGGTTGAGGTCGGAGAAGTCGATGTTCGGATCCACGACGGCGGCCTTGAGCTCGCCGAAGTCGAACGTGCCCGGCCCGGTGCTCAGGTGGTAGTCGCCCTTGAGGCCATGCCGCTCCGCCTGCGTCGCCGCCGCGGGGGAGAGCGGCCACATCACGCTGAGCAGGACGGCCAGTGCTAAGGAGAGGCGTGTGATCACGGAGCTGCCTTCCGATCGAAAACGAGCGCCATCTCGACCAAAGAAAGCACCATTCCGACACCGGGGTCAAGCAAACTCGATCAGATTCGTTCTGAAATGGTCAGAGATGGGCAGTCCATCTCTGGTCGACTATGCTCGGGCCACGTGAGCGACACGCAGAGGGAGAGCGGCAGGCCCGTGTTCGCAGCCGAGCGCCGCCAGAGGATCCTGGAGCTGGTCCGGGCCAACGGCGCGGTCTCCCTTCGCGAGCTCGCCCAGGCGGTGCGTTCCTCGGAGGTGACCGTCCGCCGCGACCTGCGCGCGCTCGAGTCCGAGGGCCTGCTCAACCGCCACCACGGCGGCGCCACCCTGCCCGGCGACTTCACCCGCGAGCCCAGCCATACGCAGAAGAGCGCCGTGTCGGCCGCCCAGAAGACGGTCATCGCCGACCTCGCCGTCTCGCTCGTGGAGGACGGCGACGCCATCGTCATCGGCCCCGGCACCACCACCCAGGAGTTCGCCCGCCGGCTGGCCAGGCACAGCGACCTCACGGTGGTCACCAACTCCCTGCTCGTCGCCCAGGCGCTGGCCGGCTGCCCGCGCATCGAGGTGGTGGTCACCGGCGGCTCATTGCGCGGCCCGATCCTCGCCCTGGTCGGCACCGCCGCCGAGGGCTCGCTGGCGGGCCTGCGGGTGCGCCGCGCGTTCGTCTCCGGCAACGGGCTGACCGCCGAGCGCGGCCTGTCCACGCCCAGCCTCCAGGTCGCCGCGGTCGATCGCGCGCTGGCCGCGGCGGCCGAGGAGGTCGTGGTCCTGGCCGACCACACCAAGATCGGCCACGACACGATGGTCCAGACGATCCCGGCCGAGCGCATCGCCCATCTGGTCACCGACGACGACGCCCCCCGCGACGTGCTCGACGAACTGGCCGCGAAGGGAGTGCGGCTGCACGTTGCCCAGCTCTGACCGAATGTGACATCTTCGTTGCGAGATTGTTTCTTGTTGTGGCCACCATCGGGGTGGAGGCAACCGTGCTTCAGCTTGCAGGCGTACTCAAGACCTTCGACGGCGTCCCGGCGCTCGACCACGTCACGCTGGCCGTGCGGCCCGGATCCGTCCATGCGGTCATCGGCGGCAACGGGGCGGGCAAGTCCACCCTGGTCAAGGTGATCTCCGGTGTGTACCAGCCCGACGCGGGCCAGGTCCTTCTCAACGGCGTGCCGGTCAGGTTCGCCGGCCCCGCGCAGGCCAGGCAGGCCGGCATCGCCACGGTCCACCAGGAGAGCGGCCTCGTCCCGACGATGAGCATCGCCCGCAACCTCTTCCTGGGCGCCGAGCCGCGCGGCCGGCTGGGGCTGATCGACTTCGCGGCCATGCACGCCCGCGCGGAAGAGCTCCTGTCCCAGTACGGCCTGCGCGCCGGCACCCGCCGCCCCCTCGACTCCCTCACCCCCGGCGCCCAGCAGCTCGTCGCCCTGGCCAGGGCCGCCTGCTCGGACGCCAAGCTGGTCATCATGGACGAGCCCGCGACCGTCCTGGAGCACGCCGAGCTCAGGACCCTGCTGGCCGCCGTGACCCGGCTGCGCGAGGAGGGCCGGGCGGTGATCTACGTGACCCACCGCCTGGAGGAGCTCTACGAGATCTGCGACCGCGTCACGGTCCTGCGCGAGGGCCGCGTCGTCCACACCGGGCCGCTGGCCGGCCTCGGCCGGGTCCGCCTCGTCTCGCTCATGATGGGCCGCCCCTTCCACCCGCGCGAGGCCTCCCCCTTGGACAGCTGGCCCGTGGACGAGGTCGCCGACCGGCCCGTGCTGGAGGCCAAGGGGCTGACCCGGGCGAACATGCTGGCCGGAGTGTCGCTGGCCGTACGTCCCGGGGAGGTCGTCGGACTCGGCGGGCTGCTCGGCGCCGGGCGCAGCGAGACCGCCAGGGCGATCGCCGGAGCCCTGCCCGTCGAGTCCGGCCAGGTCACCGTGTCGGGGACGGCCAGCAGGAGGTGGTCGGTCCGCAGCGCCGTCAGGGCCGGGGTCGGCCTGGTGCCGGAGAACCGCACCACCGAGGGCATCGTGCCCAACCTGTCCGTACGCGACAACATCGCCCTGGCCGCGCTGCCGCGCCTGTCCCACGCCGGCATCGTGGCCGACACCCGGATCGACAGGATCGTCACCACGTTCATGAAGCGGCTGGACATCAAGGCCGCCTCGCCCCGCCAGCTCGCCGGGGAGCTGTCCGGCGGCAACCAGCAGAAGGTGCTGCTGGCCCGGTGGCTGGCCATGCAGCCCAAGGTCCTGCTGCTGGACGAGCCCAGCAGGGGAGTGGACCAGGCCAGCAAGCGGCAGATCCAGACCCTTCTGGACGAGCTCGCCGTCGACGGCCTGGCCATCCTGCTGATCTCCTCGGACGTGGGCGAGCTCGTGGACAACTGCGACTCGGTGGTGGTGCTGCGCGACGGCGCCATCACCCACCAGCTCAGCGGGCCGGAGGTGACCGAGGACCGGCTGCTCGCCGCCCTCGCCGACGGCTAGAACCCGGACGATCTCTTGAACGGCTCTTGTGCACGATGATCAACGTGTCCGGGCATCGCTCTGATCATGTCGATCTCCGTCATCCTCGCCCATGTCCTCGCGGCCGCCCTGAGCGGACCGTCCCCGGTGGCCGCCCACGACGACCCCGTCCCCATGATCGTGACCCAGTGCAGCGACGCCCTTCCCTGGCCAGGCGACACCCGGGGCTCGGTGGTACGCCGCGTCGCCTTCAACGGCCGCTCGGTCGAACTGCACGCCAAGCGCTTCAACGGCAAGCAGTACGGCTGGGCCCGCCTGACCGGCTCCACCCGCGCCGGCGACGAGGTGTACATGATGGTGCACAAGGGCGACCAGAGCTGCTACACCCGCCTGCAGCGCATCGGCATCGACGGCTACGACGCCTGGTCGCAGATGTGGCCGGCCAGCAGCCAGGGATCGCAGCGGTTCCAGGCGTGCGGCTGGTTCCCGCACGACGGGCCGGAGGGCACCAGCCGATGCACCGGCCACTGGTGAGATATGGTGTGAAACGCAGCTGATCTGAAGCTAGGAGACCAGACGTGGCAGGTGACGACGACATCTCCGGGTGATACCGGAGATCGACGGCCCCGGCAGGCGCGTATGACCGCCGCCGATGTGGCCCTGTCGTCGTTTCCCGAATCCCTGTCCCTTCGCCGGGCGGCTTCGGCACGCCCGGATCGTCTCCGTACGAGGTCTGCACATGTCCGACGCGTTCATCGTCTGTTCCAACCTGTCCTTCTCCTGGCCCGACGACACGCCCGTCTTCGGTGACCTGTCCTTCAGCGTGGGCGGCGGCCGTACCGGGCTCGTCGCCCCGAACGGCGCGGGCAAGAGCACGCTGCTCAAGCTGATCGCCGGCGAGTACACGCCCGGCGGCGGCGGCGTGTCGGTCAAGGGCGTCCTCGGCTACCTCCCGCAGAGCCTGCCGCTGGCCGGCGACCTGACCGTGGCCGAGGTCCTGGGCGTCGCGCCGGTGATCGCCGCGCTGGACGCCATCGAGTCAGGGGACGCGAGCGAGGAGCACTTCACCACGATCGGCAACGACTGGGACATCGAGGAGCGCACCCGCGCCCAGCTCGACCGGCTCGGGCTCGGTGAGCTCGCGTTCGGGCGGACGCTGGCCACGCTGAGCGGCGGCCAGATCGTCTCGCTCGGCCTGGCCGCGCAGCTCCTGCGGCGGCCCGACGTCCTGCTGCTCGACGAGCCGACGAACAACCTCGACCGCGGCGCCCGCGACCGGCTCCACGACGTGCTCGGCGACTGGAAGGGCTGCCTGCTCGTCGTCAGCCACGACCGCGCCCTGCTCGACCGCATGGACCGCATCGCCGAGCTGGACCGCGGCGAGGTCCGCTTCTACGGCGGCGGCTTCACGGCCTACGAGGAGGCGGTGCGCACCGGGCAGGAGGCGGCCGAGCGGGCCGTGCGCGGCGCCGAGCAGGAGCTCAAGCGGGAGAAACGGGAGATGCAACAGGCCCGCGAGCGGGCCGAGCGCAGGGCGGGCAACGCCGCCCGCAACCTCAAGAGCGCCGGCCTGCCGCGCATCTTCGCCGGGAACATGAAGCGCGGCGCGCAGGAGTCGGCCGGACGCGCCGGCCAGATGCACGCCTCCCGGGTCGGCGACGCCCAGGCCCGGCTCGACGAGGCGGGACGCGCCCTGCGCGACGACCAGAAGATCGTGCTGCACCTGCCGGGGACGAGCGTGCCCGCCGGCCGTACCGTCTTCCTGGGCGAACGGCTGCGCGCCCGCGAGCTGTTCGCCGAGCCCGGCGTGGACCTGACGGTCCGCGGGCCCGAGCGGATCGCGCTGACCGGCCCGAACGGCGCAGGCAAGTCGACGCTGCTGCGCATGATCAGCGGCGACCTGGAGCCGGGCGGCGGCCTCGCCAGGCGCGCCGAGGGCCGGGTGGCCTACCTGTCGCAGCGCCTGGATCTGCTCGACGAGGAGCGCACGGTCGCGGAGAACCTGGCCGCCTTCGCCCCGGACATGCCGGCGGCCGAGCGCATGAACCTGCTGGCCCGCTTCCTGTTCCGCGGCTCGCGGGCCCATCTGCCCGTCGGCGTGCTCTCGGGCGGCGAACGGCTGCGCGCCACGCTGGCCTGCGTGCTGTGCGCGGAACCGGCGCCCCAGCTGCTCCTGCTGGACGAACCGACCAACAACCTCGACCTGGTCAGCGTGGGGCAGCTGGAGAGCGCGCTGGCGGCGTACGAGGGGGCGTTCGTGGTGGTCAGCCACGACGAACGGTTCCTCGCGGAGATCAAGGTGGAACGGCGGCTGGAGCTGTCGGGCGGGCGGCTGCTCGAAACCGGCTGATCTACATTGTAAAGGGCGCGTGCTGGATACCATGACATATGGCCACAGAAACCCCAGCCGCGACGCGGCAGCGCCGCGAGCAGCTCCGCGCCTTCCTGCGCTCGCGCCGGGCGCGGCTCACGCCCGGCGACGTCGGCATGGCGGGCGAGGGCGCCGGCCGGCGGCGCACTCCGGGGCTGCGCCGCGAGGAGGTCGCCGTGCTGGCCGGGGTCGGTGTGTCCTGGTACACCTGGCTTGAGCAGGGGCGCGACATCAACGTCTCGGGCGAGGTGCTCGACGCGATCGGCAGGGCGCTGCGCCTGAGCGAGCCGGAACGCGCGCACCTCTACCTGCTGGCCGGGCTCAACCCGCCGCGGGCCGGCGCGACCCGCGACACCGCGGTCACGCCGGAGCTGCGGCACCTGCTCGACGCGTGGATGCCGCGCCCGGCCATGCTGCGCGACCGGTACTGGAACCTGCTGCTCGTCAACGACGCGGCGCGGGAGCTGTTCGGGTACGCCGACGCCGACCGCAACTGCCTGGTGACGTTCTTCACCAGCCCCCGCTACCGCGCGATGCAGGTCGAGTGGGAGTCGGCGGCCCCGTCCGTGGTGGCCGCCTACCGGGCCTGCGTCGCCCACGATCCCGGCGACCCGGGGTTCGCCCGCGTGGTGGACGAGCTGAGCGTCGTGAGCGAGGAGTTCGCCGAGCTGTGGGCCCGCCACGACGTCAGCGACCAGGTCCAGACGGTCAAGGCGGTGCGCCATCCCGAGGCCGGCGAGCTGTTCTTCGACACGACGCCCCTGGCCGTCGTCGACCATCCCGACTGGTACCTGGAGCTGTTCAACCCCCGCCCCGGCACCGGCACGGCCGAGCGCCTGGCCCGGCTCCCGCTGCTCAGGCTGGCCGCCCCGGCGTGAGGGTGGTGGTGACGGACCCCGGATAGCGGGACACTGTTCACCTCGCGCGCCGGTCGGCACGCTGAGTTCCATGACGCACACCATTTCCCGTTTTCAGGACAAGATCGCACTCATCACCGGCGGCACGAGCGGCATGGGACTGGCCGCCGCGCGGAGGTTGCTCGCCGAGGGCGCGCGGGTGGTCATCACCGGCCGCGACAAGGTACGGCTGGACGCCGCCGTGGAGGAACTGGGTGGCGGGGACCGCGTGCTCGCGGTACGCGGCGACGCGGCGAGCCTGGCCGACCTGGACGCGCTGATGGATCGGATCCGGGACCGGTTCGGCAGGCTGGACGTGGTCTTCGCCAACGCGGGCGTGGCCTCGTTCGATCCGGCCGCCGAGGTCACCGAGGCCGAGTTCGACCGGGTCGTGGACATCAACTACAAGGGCGTGTTCTTCACCCTGCAGAAGGCGCTGCCGTTGCTGGCCGACCACGGGGCGATCGTGATCAACGCGTCGTGGACGCTGCACCGCGGCCTGCCCGGCGGTTCCCTGTACTCCTCGACGAAGGCGGCGGTGCACAACCTGGCGCACACGCTGGCGGCCGAGCTCGGGCCCAGGCGGATCCGGGTCAACTCCGTGAGCCCCGGCTACATCGAGACGCCGATGTTCCACGACAACGTCTCGGCCGAGGCCCAGGGCACGGTGGTGGCCGAGGTGGTGGCGGGCCGGTTCGGCACCGCCGACGACGTGGCGGGCGCGGTGGCGTTCCTGGCCTCCGGCGAGGCGTCCTACGTCAACGGCCAGGATCTGATCATCGACGGCGGGCTGGTCGCGGCCATCCCGGGGGAGATGCTGTAGCCGATCAGACCAGGGGGCTAGGAGCAGGCTCCCAGGTCGCGGGCCGCGTAACCCTGCCCAGGCAGGACGAGAATCGCGGCCCGCGCCGGGATCCTTGAATCGTGATCGACATACTCCGGTCCGAATGGACCAAGATTCGTTCGGTGCGTTCGACGATGTGGACGCTGGGCGTCACGGGCGCGCTGATGCTGGGTTTCTCCGCACTCATCAACCTCACGGCCGAGAACATGGCGGAGGGGCGGCCGGTCCCGGGGGAGCAGGTGCTCTCGGCGAGCCTGACCGGCGTGATGTTCGCCTCGCTGGCCATGGCCACGCTGGGTGTCCTGGTGATCTCCGGCGAGTACCGCACCGGGAGCATCCGCACCTCCCTCATGGCGGTGCCCCAGCGGCTCATGCTGCTGACCGGCAAGCTCGTGGCGTTCTCGGCGGTCGCGCTGGTCGTCTGCACGGTGGCGGCGGCCGGGGCGATCGCCGTCGGCGTGGTGATCGCTCAGCCGCCGGGACTGACGGCGGGTGAGATCGTGCGGGCGGCGCTCGGGGCCGGTCTCTACCTGACCGCCTGCGGGCTGTTCGGGCTGGGTCTCGGCTCGCTGATCCGGCACACGCCCGGCGCGATCGTGTCGGCGATCGCGCTGATCATGGTGCTGCCCACGCTGACGGTCCAGTTGCCGGGGGAGTGGGGCAGGACCGTGTCCGAGTACTTCACCACGAACGCCGGTCTGCTGGTCGTCAGCGGCCAGAGCAACGGGTCGCTGGGGCCGTGGAGCGGGTTCGCGGTCTACCTCGTCTGGGTGGCGGTCGCGGTGGTCGCGGGCGCCGTCCTGATGAAGCGCCGTGACGCCTGATGCAGCGCCGCGACGCCTGACGACGCGGGCGCCGCGTGCGCGCCCGCGCCGAACCTCCGCGCGGGTCGGGGGCCCGCGCGGGGTCAGGGGACGCAGACGGTGATGCCGCCGGGCAGGATGTCCGCCTTGAGCTTGGTCGCGCGGTCGCGGGCGCCGCCGTCCAGCTCATAGGTCCGCGGTACGGCCAGCCGTATCGTGACCTTCCTGGCCCGGGTGATGCGGACGAACGGCGACTCGTCGGAGCGCCCCGTGGCCATCTGCCCGAGCAGCCGTCCCCACTCCAGCCTGCTCTTGGCCGTGGCGACGCCCACCTCCAGCCAGCCGTCGTCGGGCCGGGCGTCGTCGAAGGCCTCGATGCCGCCGGTGATCGTGCCCACGTTGCCCAGGAGCACGCATCCGGCCTCGCCGGAGAACCACTTGACGCCGTCGATCGTGACGCGGGTGGGGGTGGTGGTGTCGCCGGCGTGCCGCAGGCCGGTCCAGACGTAGGCGAGGCGGCCCAGCCGTCGTTTCAGCCCGCCGTCGACGTCGGCGGCCATGTCGGCGTCGAAGCCGACGCCGGCCATGATGGCGAAGTGCTCGCCGTTGATCCGTCCCAGGTCGAGGGGTTTGCGGCGGCCTTCGAAGCCGATCCGGACGGCTTCTTCGAGGTCTTCGGGGATGTCGAGGTTGCGGGCGAGGAGGTTGGCGGTGCCGGCGGGCACGACGGCCAGGACGGCGCCGGTTCCGGCGAGGGCGTCGACGCAGCGTTGCACGGTGCCGTCGCCGCCCCAGACGAAGATCAGCTCGGCTCCCGCTTTCAGGGCTTTGCGCGCCTGTTTGGGCGCCTTCTTGCTTTTGGGCACCTCGTACCAGAGCAGTCCGCCGATGTCCCGGTCGGTGATCCGGCGGCGGAGCTCGTCCAGGCCTCCGCCGAGGGTCTTCTTGCGGTGGGCGATGACCGCGACCTTTCGCATGATGGTCGGCTGCCCGGTGGCGGGCC
The DNA here is from genome assembly GCF_042740555.1 of Nonomuraea sp. NPDC059007. Taxonomy (NCBI): domain Bacteria; kingdom Bacillati; phylum Actinomycetota; class Actinomycetes; order Streptosporangiales; family Streptosporangiaceae; genus Nonomuraea; species Nonomuraea sp. NPDC059007. The sequence continues at coordinate 78,249 of NZ_JBHYJD010000051.1, forward strand.
GGTGAATCCTCGCGTCGCGAGGCGGATGGTCCTTGACACCTGTCGTAGGACAAATGCAAGAAACAGCAGATAACAATTTCCGGAGCCAGGCTTCTATCGTTTCCCGCAAGTAAGTCCGCAGCTCGTGGGGCTCCTGGCCCGTTATGAGGGACGAATGCGGCGAACAATCTTCCAGGGTTGATCAACCTCCGGACTTCGGTTTGAGTAAAGGAAAGCCGATCCGGGGGGAGGCGCGGTGCCGCGGCCTGAGCGTCCGTTGGAGGGAGACGATCCGGAGGTCCTGCGCTTCGCCGCGGACCTGCGGCTGTTGCGCGCCAAGGCGGGCGACCTGACCTACCGGCAGATGGCCCGCCGCGCGCACTACGCCGCGGCCACGCTGTCGGAGGCGGCCTCGGGCCGGCGGCTGCCGACGCTCGCGGTCACGCTGGCCTACGTGCGCGCGTGCGGTGGCGAGCCGCAGGAGTGGGAGCGCCGCTGGCGGGAGTTGCGCGGCCGGGAGAACGACGAGCCGGAGCCGGTCATCGACGAGGCGGCGCCGTACCTGGGACTGGCGCCCTTCAGGGTCGCGGACGCGCAGCGTTTCTACGGCCGTGAGGCGCTCGTGGAGGAGCTGCTGGAGCGGATCGGCGAGCAGCGGTTCGTGGCGCTGCTGGGCGCGTCGGGGTCGGGCAAGTCGTCGGTGCTGCGTGCCGGGCTGCAGGCGCGCGTGCAGGCCGGGGCGCGGCCGTGGCCGGTGGTCGTGCTGACGCCGGGCGCGCACCCGGCGCGCGACTGGGCGCCGCCGGGCGACGGCGAGACGCTGATCATCGTGGACCAGTTCGAGGAGGTCTTCACGG